>JAFEFH010000063.1 GCA_018240695.1 Pseudomonadota bacterium
CAGGTCCTTCGCGATGGTGGTCTTGCCGGAACCGGAGACGCCCATCACCACGGCGACCGTCAATCGCCGCTCCCGAAATAGGCGCGTTCGAGGCGGTTGGACAGGTCGGCTTCGCCGGTCTGGGCCTCCAGCACGATCGAGCCGCGGGCCAGCGCATAGACGCGGTCGGCGAGGGCCAGCGCCTTTTCGATGAGCTGCTCGACCAGCAGCACGGCCGTGCCGTTGGTGCGCAGCTGCGCGGCGGCCGCGAGCACGCGGTCGACCAGCACCGGCGACAGGCCGGCCGACGGCTCGTCGAGCATCAGCAGGCGCGGGCGACGCACGAGGCCCTGCGCGACGGCCAGCATCTGCTGTTGTCCGCCCGAGAGCGAACCGGCCTTGTCGGCCCGCTTGGCTTCGATCTCCGGGAAGAAGGCCAGGGCCTCCTCGGCCTGGCGTTCGAGCGCGCCGCGCTTCAGCCCGTAGCCCGCGAGCAGCAGGTTGTCGAAGACGGTGAGCTGGGTGAACACGCGATGGCCCTCGATGACGTGGACGAGGCCGGCATCGACGGTCTGGCGCGGGCTGGCGGTCGAGATGTCCCTGCCCGCGAACTGCACGCTGCCGGCGCGCGGCAGCAGGCCGGACACGGCCTTCAGCAGCGTCGTCTTGCCCGCGCCGTTGGGGCCGAGCAACGCCACGATCTCGCCCGCGCCGATCGTGAGGTCGATGCCGTTCAGCACGCCGATCTTGCCGTAGCCGGCCGACAGGCCGCGGACCTGGAGCAGCGGTTCAGGCGCCGAGGTAGGCACTGACGACCTCCCTGTGCGAGCGGATTTCCGCGGGCGTGCCGGCGGCCAGGATCTTGCCGAGGTTGAGCACGGTCACGCGGTCGCAGATGTCGAAGATGAGATCGGCATGGTGCTCGACCAGCAGCACGCCCGTGCCGGCGCGGCTGATCGCCTTGATGAGCGCGCCCAGCCGGCGGATCTCCTCGGCCGAGAGGCCGGCCGCGGGCTCGTCGAGCATCAGGAAGGCGGGCTTCAAGGTGAGGGCGCGCGCGATCTCCATGAAGCGCAGCTCGCTGTGCTGCAAACGGTCGGCGCGCACGCCGGCCAAAGTCTCCAACCCGACGGCGGTCAGCGCCTGCAAGGCGCGCTCGCGCAGCATGTGTTCGTCGCGGCGGTGGCGCGGCAGGGTGAGCAGCGACTCGGCGAAAGTGCCCCTGCCGTCGATCGTGCCGCCCAGCATGACGTTCTCCAGCACCGACGCGCCGCCGATCAGGCGCGGCGTCTGGAAGGTGCGGGCGATGCGGAAGCCGGCGCGCTTCTGCGGGGCGCCGAAGGGCAGGACCGCGCCGTTCAGGCGCGCCTCGCCGGCCTGCGGGCGGTAGTAGCCCGAGATCACGTTCAGGGTCGTCGTCTTGCCGCTGCCGTTGGGGCCGATCAGCCCGTGCACTTCGCCGCTGTGGAAGTCGAGGCTGAGCCCGTCGATGGCGCGCACGCCGCCGAAGGCGAGCGCGACGTTCGACAAAGCGAGCGTGCCGCCGTCCGGCCGGTCGAGAAGGCCGGGCAGCAGGGCGGGCTGGGGGACGATCTCGCGATGCTGCTGCAACGGCCGCCGGTTGCGGTAGTCGAGCATGTCGGCGATGCCGCCGGGGATCAGCAGCACGATCAGCAGCAGGAGCGCCGCGTACAGGAAGGTCGACCAGGCGACCAGGGGGGCCGCGATCTCGGGCAGCACCGTCAGCAGGATGGTGCCGAGCAGCGGGCCCAGGATCGAGCCGCGGCCGCCGATCAGGATGGCGATGAAGAACAGCACCGAGAGGTCGAAGTTGAACGCGTCCGGCGTGATGTAGGACTGGAGCGACGCGAACAGGCCGCCCGAGATGCCGGCCAGCGCGCCGCTCAGCACGAACACCGTCATCAGCAGCGCGGGCTTGGCGACGCCGGAGGCCTCGGCCGCGACCTCGGCGTCGCGGATCGCGATCAGCGAACGGCCGAACCGGCTCTTGGCGATGTTGGCGGTCATCCAGGTGCAGAGCGCCGCCAGGATCAGGCAGAAATAGTAGAACCCCCAGCCGGGATCGAACGGCCAGGGGAACACCGGGCCGGGCGTGCCCATGCCGCCACCGGTCACGTCCTTCCAGGCGAGCGCGATCTGAGTGACGATGGTCGCGAAGCCCAGGGTCGTCATGGCGAAGTAGAAGGTGCGCAGCCGCAGCGCCGGCAGGCCCACGATGACGCCCGAGACGGCACCGATGGCCGCGGAAGCGACGAGGGCGAGGTAGGGCGAGATTTCCGGCGTCACGGTGCCGGCGGTCAGCACGGCCGTGGTGTAGGCGCCGAGCGTCAGCAGCGCGACCCAGCCGATTGCGATCTGGCCGGCATAGCCGACCACGAGGTTGAGGCCCGCGATCAGGATCCAGTAGATGCAGGCGCGGGTGGCGATCACGCCGGCATAGGAGTCGTCGAGCAGCGGCAGGCCGATTGCCGCGATCGCGAGCAGCAGGAACGTGACGCGTCCCTCGAGCCAGCGCAGGTGCATCAGACGCGCCGCGCGCCGGATGCGCCGGCGAAGCCTTCGGGCCGCAGCAGCAGCACGACGATGAAGACGGCGAAGACGGCCACCGAGGCGAAGATGCCGCCGACCAGGAAGTTGGCGGCCTGCTGGAACAGGCCGAGCAGCAGCCCGCCCACGACGGCGCCGCGATTGTTGCCCATCCCGCCCAGCGCCACCGGCACGAAGCCGTAGAAGTTCAGGATCGACTGGTTGCCGAAGAAGGCGAGCAGCATCTCGCCGCCGGCGAAGCCGGCCAGCGCGCCGATCACGCCCGCCAGCGCGAAGCTCGCGAGCCGCAGCCGCACTTCGGGCAGGCCGAGCGCGCGGGCGGCATAGGAGTCCTCGGCGATGGCCAGGAAGGCGCGGCCGATCAGGGTGCGGCGGTAGAGGAACTCCAGCCCGAGCACGGTGGCGGCGCAGGCCAGCATCGGGATCCAGAACTTCTGGTCGAGCAGGCCCTCGTCGATCGGGATCAGGCGCGGGAAGGGCGAGGCGTCGGTGCCCCATTCGATGGCGGTGAACTGCGCCACCAGCAGCGCGAAGGCCAGCGTCGACAGCACGTAGAGATGCTGCTCGATGCTCCTCAGCACCGGCCGCACCGCCACGATCTCGGTGATGACGCCGATCACGGCGCCGCACGCCAGCACCAGCAGCAGGCCCACGATCGCGGGCATGCCCATGCGGTCGATGAAGAGCGCGCCCAGCACACCGCCCAGCATGCCCAGCATGCCGGCGGTGAAGCTGAACACGCGGGACGCCGTGAACATCACGTTGTACGTGATGCCGATCAGTGCGTAGACCGCTCCTACCGCCAGGCCGTAGGAGACGATCGATTCCAGCATCGCCTAGGCGCCGTAGCCGGGAGCGATGTTGAAGGCGCCGTCCTTGAGCGAGTTGGCCTGGCACATCACCACCTCGGCGTCGGGCAGGCCGTTGTGCTGCTCCGGCGTGAAGGTGAGCGAGGCATAGATGCCGCCCCAGTTGGTGAGCTTGTTCCAGTAGCCGGTGATGCCCTTGGGCGTGTCGCCCGCGGCCTTCACGGTCTCGGCGATCAGTGTCGGGGCATCGTAGCCCACGGCAATCCACCACAGCAGCGTGTCGCTCATGTCGATCTTGAGCTTGGCGAGCTTCTCGCGGAACGCCGCGGCCTTCTCCGGCAGCTTGCCGCTGCCGTCGTAGCAGCAGTTCTTGAAGTTGTTGGAGTAGACCTTCTCCCAGTTCTCCGGCTTCTCGAGCAGCGCCTTGGTCTGGCCCGAGCCCAGCGTCGTCTGGCCGACCACCGGGACGTCCCAGCCCATCGCACCTCGCGCGTTCAGGATGCGCGCGAGGAAGCCCGCGTTGACGCTCCACGGCATGATCGCCTCGGCGCCGGCGTCGCGCATGCGCAGCAGCTCGGGCTTGAGGTCGGGGTTGGCCGCGTCGACATTGCCCTGATAGGCGATCGTCGCGCCCTTTTCCTTGAGCAGCGGGACATAGGCCGCGACCGTCGCGGTGGCGTAGCCCGCATTGTCGCCGATCACGGCGACTTTCTTCTTCTTCAGCACGTCCATCACGTAGTGATTGGCCGCGTTGCCGATCTGCATGTTGGTCGGCGCGTTGCGGAACGCCATCGGGTACTTCTTCACGTCGATCAGCGTGTCGACCCAGCAGGGCTGGATCATCGGGATGCCGTCGCGCGCGCAGAGCGGCGTCGCGGCCAGCGTCTCGCCCGAGTTGAGCGGGCCCCACACGACATGGACTTTCTGGCGATGCGTGAGCTCGGCGATGGCGTTCACCGCCTTGGTCGCGTCGCTCTGCGTGTCGCGCACGATCAACTCGATCTTGCGGCCGTTGATGCCGCCCGCGTCGTTGATCTCCTTCACCGCGAGTTCGGTGCCGCGATTCATCGCGACGCCGGTCGACGAGCTCGGCCCGGTGAGCGCGGGCAGGAAGCCGATGCGGAGCGGCTCGTTGGCGGCGATGGCGGGGCTGGCGAGACCTGAAGCCAGGGAGGCCGCGCCTGCGGCGGATCCGGCCAACACTTTGCGACGCGTAACCGACATGTGTTTCCTCCAATAGGCTTGTTTATTGGAGGAAAGCATATCCCCTGACGAAAGCCGGTCAATGCCGGGCGGGTCGCCATTCCCGGCATCTCCATCGCAGGGCGAGGTGTCGCTCTGCGGCTTACCGTCAGCCCTGTCGGAGATGCACACGGGCGTCACCTTCGCCGTGCCGTCGACGGACGCAGGTGATGGCGACTGAATCTTTCATGCAACCCGGCGGGGAAATGGTTGCTCCTCCTGCGTGCCGGTGGTGCCAAAAAGCCATGTCATCGGACGGCATGGGCATAATCGCAATAATATATTGCGTCACATTGCGATAATGTCTATATGGGTGCCTGCTGTTCAGGAGGTTCCCATGGCGCGCGCCCGGACGATCAAACCGCATTTCATGTTTTCCCGCAGCATGCGGGCGGTGAGCCCGATGGCGCGGCTCACGTTCATTCAGCTCTGGCTGCTCGCCGACGATGCCGGGCGGCTCGTCGCCCCTCCGGCCGCGCTGGCGCACCGCCTCTATCCCGGCGATGCCGAGGCCGGCGCGAGGCTGCCCGACTGGCTGCGGGAGCTGGAGGATCAGCAGTGCATCGAACGCTACACGGTCAGGGCGATCGACTATCTGCGCATCGTCAACTGGCGCAAGCACCAGAAGATCTATCACCCCACGCCAAGCCGGTTGCCGGGCCGTCCAGCGGTCGCGCCGCAGAATTCGGGAGAGACTCGCGAGGCTCGCGAGCCGTTCCCGAAAAATCGCCAGGACGCAGACGGGCCAAGTCCATCGCCCGTTTTCCCGAGCGACTCGCGAGGCGCAGATTTCTAGCCGGCGATGACGGAGCGACTACTCTGCGGCTTGCTTGCCCTTGCCGAGGCCCTTCGGCACCTGGGCGGCGGCGGCACTGACGCGCGGGTTGGCCGTGACCTTGAGCGCCTCGGCCGCGTCCTTGTTCTCCATGATCTTCGCCATGATCGCCTGGCCCGCGCGCTCGAACACGGCCCGGTTGTCCTGGAGATGCTTCTGCGATTCGCGCAGCTTGGCGGTATAGCCGTTGATCTCGGGGATCACGTAGCGCGCCACCATGTCCCAGCTGCGGAAGGTGTTCTCCGGGTTCGCCCAGTCGTGCACGAAGCCCACGCAGGTGCCGAAGCCGCCGCTCTGGTCGATCACGCCCTTGATCATCTTCACGAGGTCGTCGGGCGTGCCGATGACCGCGGCCGAGCCTTCGCCCGACATCTGCTCGACGGCATGGTCGGGCGACTTGTAGGGCTCCGATCCGGGCCGCTGGAGCGTGCCGTAGATGTATTCGTTGTGCCAGCGCATCAGGCCGTGGCGGGCTTCCTCGCGGGCCTTCTCGCGCGTCTCGGCGATGTGCCAGTTGAGCAGCACGCGCCAGTTCTTGCGGTCGACCGTGGTGCCGTGCTTCTTCGCCGCCGACTCGGCAAAGCCCCATTGCGTGGGCAGCGCCGTCAGGCCTTCGGTCGACATCGAGCCCAGCGAAATGATGCCGATGCCGTACTTGCCCGCGAGCGTCATGCCCGACGGGCTGATCTGCGAGGCCACCGCGAAGGGCATGTCCTCCTGCAACGGCAGCAGCTGAAGGGCCGCGTCCTGGAGATTGTACCACTCGCTCTTCTGCGTGACTCGCTCGCCGCGGAACAGCCGGCGGATGATGTCGATCGCCTCGTCCTGGCGGTCGCGCTGCGTCATCGGATCGATGCCGAGCGTGTAGGCGTCGGAGGGCAGCGCGCCGGGGCCCGAGCCGAAGATCGCGCGGCCGCCCGTCATGTGGTCGAGCTGCACCATGCGCTGCGCCACGTTGTAGGGGTTGTGGTAGGGCAGCGAGATCACGCCGGTGGCGAGCTTGATGCGCTTGGTGTGCTCGCCGGCGGCGGCGAGGAACATCTCGGGCGAGGCGATCATCTCCCAGCCGGAGGAGTGGTGCTCGCCGCACCAGAACTCGTCGAAGCCCAGCTCGTCGAGATGCTGCACGAATTTGATGTCGCGCCGGAATTGCAGCATCGGGTTTTCGCCGATGGGATGATGAGGAGCGAGAAATGCGCCAAAGCCGAGCCGCGCCATGCGAGCCTCCCTGAAACCGTGTCGCTTGGCCTAACATGGCCGGGCGACCCGGTCGATACAGGGAGTGTGACATGACCGACCTCACGAAAAAGGTGGCCTTGGTGACGGGCGGCTCGCGCGGCATCGGCCGGGCGGTTGCGGTTTCGCTGGCCGGTGCGGGCACCGCCGTGGCGGTCAACTACCGCGAGAAGAAGGCCGAGGCCGACGCCACGGCGCAGTCGATCCGCGCCGCCGGCGGCCGGGCCATGGTGGTGGGCGCCGACGTCTCCAGAGGCAGCGAGGTCGCGCGCCTGATCGCGGCCGTCGAGGGCGAGCTGGGACCGGTCGATGTGCTGGTCAACAACGCGGGCGTCGGTCTCATCCGCGGCATCGACGATCTCACGGAACAAGACTTCGACCTCACCATCGCGGTGAATCTCAAGTCGGCGTTCCTGTGCACGCAGGCCGTCGTGCCGGGCATGCGTGCGCGGCAGTGGGGACGTATCGTCAACATCTCGTCGGGAGCCGCGCGCGGCGCAGGCGGCATCGGCCCGCACTACAATGCCTCGAAGGCGGGGATGGAGGGGCTGACGCGCGGTTACGCTTCACGCCTTGTGAAGGACGGCATCACGGTGAATGCCGTGGCGCCGTCGTTGATCGAGACGGACATGGTGCGCGCGGGCCTCGCCTCGTCGCCGGCACGCATCCCGCTCGGCCGCTTCGGCACTGCGGAAGAATGTGCCGATGTCGTCATGATGTTGGTGGGCAACGCATATATGACCGGACAGACGGTCGCCCTGAGCGGCGGCATGTCTTTCCTCTGATCTTCCCTTCGCGCCTGCACGCACCGCACGCGGATGCGGCGAAGTGGCCGGACCGCCTGCGCGTGGTTGCAAGTTCTTGCCGCATGGTGCCATGCTCGCGGCAACAAAAGAGAAGAAGCCTTCTCCTCGATAACCGAAGGATGAAGGCAATCAGAGGAGGAGACACATGGTTCAATCGGGTAATCGTGGGATCATTCGCCGTCGCCGCGTCCTTCAGGTCGGCGCCGGCATCGGGGCGCTCCAGTTCGCATCGCCCTTCATCATCCAGGCGCGCGGCGAGCAGTCGGTGAAGATCGGCATGATCGATCCGCTGACCGGCGCCTACGCCGCCGTCGCGCGCAGCGAGGTCGAAGGCGCCAAGCTCGCGCTCGATCAGGTGAACGCCAAGGGCGGCATCCTCGGCCGCAAGGTCGAACTCCTCGTCGAGGACTCGGCCAACGACGTGGGCATCGGCGTGCAGAAGGCGCGAAAGCTGATCGAGGGATCGGGCGCCAACTTCATCTTCGGCGACGTGAACTCCGCCATTGCGCTGGCGGTCGCGCAGGTCACCGCCGAGAAGAAGGTGCTGCACATCGTGACCGGCGGCCACTCCGACGCCGTCACCGGCACCGACTGCCACTGGAACGTCTTCCGCGTCTGCAACTCCACCGTGATGGACGGCAACGCCATCGCCGGCGTGTTGATGTCGAAGTTCGGCAAGAAGTGGTACTTCCTCACGCCGGACTATGCCTATGGGCACTCCGTGCAGGCCGCGCTCGTGAAGCAGCTCGAGGCGGCCGGCGGCAAGTGGCAGGGCAGCCTGACCCCGATCGGCACGCCCGACTATTCGGCGCTGCTGATCAAGGCCAAGGCCTACAAGCCCGACGTCATCGTCAACGTCATGGGCGGCGGCGACCAGGTCAACAGCATCAAGCAATATGTGCAGTTCGGCCTCGCCAAGCAGATCCCGATGGGCGGCACGCTGTTCGAGTACGAGAGCGTCGCGGCGCTGCCCGACGACGCGCGCTCGGGTTGGTGGACCTACGAGTGGTACTGGAACCAGCCGAAGACTCCGCACGTGGCCGACTTCGTGGCCGAAGTGAAGAAGCGCACCAACCAGGTCGCCACCGCCCGCCACTGGTTCGGCTATGTCGGCGTCCACACGGTGGCGCTGGTGTCGAACCAGGAGAAGACGCTCGAGGCGCCGAAGCTCGCCAAGGCGCTGGAGGGCTTCAAGCTGCCGCCGGAAGTCGCGCTGACGCCCAATCCGGCGATCTATCGCGCCGGCGATCATCAGCTGATGTCCGACGTCTTCGTCGGCCAGGCGCATCCGAAGAAGGCGGGCGGCGACCCGAACGACTTCTTCGAAGTGACCGACGTCGTCCCCGGCGAGAAGGCCGCGGGACCGGTCGCCGGCTGCGTCCTGAAGTACCCTGCGTAATCGAAGCGCGTTGATCGGGACCGACGTGCGCCGCACGCCGGTCCCGACTCGTGTCGGCAATGTGCGATAGGGGCGTGATCGCGAGATGGACACCCAACTCATCCTCTTCAACGGCTTCAACGGCCTGATCGTCGGCGCGTTCTACGTGCTGATGGCGCTCGGCCTGTCGCTCATCCTCAACCTGAGCGGCGTCATCAACTTCGCCCATGGCGGCTTCCTCGCGGTGGGCGGTTATCTCGCCTATACGCTGACGCCCTATATCGGCTTCTGGCCCTCGCTGCTGGTGGCGCCGACGCTGACGGCGATCCTGGGCGTCGTGATCGAACGTACGATGGTCCGGCGGCTCTACGGGCGAGACCCGCTCTACAGTCTTCTGCTGACCTTCGGCCTCGCGTTCATCTTCGAGGACATGACCCGCGCCATCTGGGGCGCCCAGGGCGTGCCTTTCGCGCCGCCGGAATATCTCAGCCAGCCGATCAGCCTCGACCTGTTCTTCGTGACCTACTACCGCCTGTTCATGATGGCGGTGGTGTTCATCGCCGTCCTCGCGCTGTTCATGTTCCTGCGCTACACGCGGATCGGCGTGCGCATCCGCGCCGGCACGCTCGACCTCGAGACGGTGTCGGCGCTGGGCGTCAACGTCCGCGCGCTGCGCACGCTCAACTTCGCCGTCGGCATCTTCCTCGCGGGCCTCGCCGGCGTGCTGGCGGGCGGCAATCTCAGCCTCGAGCCGACGATGGGCGCCAACGTGCTGATGCCGAGCTTCGTGGCCATCATCGTGGGCGGCGTCGGCAGCCTGCCGGGCACGCTCGTCGGCGGCCTGCTGATCGGCGTCGCGGCGGGCCTCACGTCGGTGTGGTTCCCGTCTGCCAGCGAGGCAGTGATCTACGTCATCATGGCCGTGGTGCTTCTGGTGCGGCCGCGCGGCCTCATGGGTGAAGAAGGCGTGATGACATGAAGCTTCGCCCCGACATCGTCGGCATCTCGCTGATCCTGGTGCTGGCGCCGTTCTGGCTCCCGCTGGTTCACGGCTACGAGGCGCTCGGCACGCGCGTGCTCGTGCTCGGCCTCGCGGCCATGTCGCTCAACTTCCTGCTGGGCTTCACCGGGGTGCTGTCGTTCGGCCACGCGGCCTATTTCGGCCTCGGCGCCTATGGCTGCGGCTTCGCGCTGAAGTACCTGGCGCCCTCGACGCCGCTCGCCATCCTGTGCGGCATGCTGCTGGGCACCATCGCGGGCGCGCTGCTGGGCGCCCTGATCGTGCGCCGGCGCGGCGTCTATTTCGCCATGGTCACGATCGCCTTCGGCCAGGTCTTCTACTTCATCGCCTTCCGCTGGAACACGCTGACCGGCGGCGACGACGGGTTGCGCGGCTTCAGCCGCCAGCCGATCGATCTCGGCTTCACGACGATCAACATCGCCGACAACCTGACGGCGCTGTACTACTTCGTGCTGGTCTGCTTCGCGATCGCCGTCGGCCTGATGGGCCTGCTGCTGCGCTCGCCGTTCGGCCGCACCCTGCTGGCGATCCGCGAGAACGAGCGGCGGGCGCGCTTCCTCGGCCTGCCGATCGAGCAGCACATCTGGCTGTCGTTCGTGATCTCCTGCGCCTTCATGAGCATGGCCGGCGCGCTCTATGCGCTGCTGAACAACTTCGCCGATCCCAAGGGCCTGCACTACACGCAGTCGGGCGACTTCGTGATCATGGCGGTGCTGGGCGGCATGCGGTCCTTCTGGGGGCCGCTGCTGGGCGCCGCGGTCTTCGTGGTGTTGCAGGACAGCCTGTCGAGCATGACGACCAACTGGCAGTCGTGGATCGGCGTGATGTTCGTCATCGTCGTGCTGTTCTTCCCGCGCGGCCTGCTCGGTTTCCTTCGCCGCAAGAGCCAGGCATGAGCCTCCTCGACGTCAACAACGTCACCAAGGCGTTCGGCAGCCTCGTCGCGGTGCGCAACGTCTCGCTCTCGATCGAGCCGGGCGAGCTGCGCGCCATCATCGGGCCCAACGGCGCCGGCAAGACGACGTTCTTCAACCTGATCAGCGGGCTGTTCCCGCCGACCGAGGGCACGATCTCGTTCGACGGCACCGACGTCACCCAGCTCCCGCCGCAGCGACGGGTCGTGCTGGGCATGGCGCGCACGTTCCAGATCACCGAGATCTTCCCCGAACTGTCGATCGCCGAGAACGTGCGCATCGGCGTCGAGGTGGCCGGCGGCTACCGCCTGCGCCCGTGGATCCGCAAGGCCGAGAACGCCGCCATCCAGGAGCGGGTGGCCGAGATCCTCGAACTGACCCAGCTTGCCGCCAAGGCGGGACGCACGGTGGGCGAGCTCTCGCACGGCGACCAGCGCGCCGCCGAGATCTCGATGGCGCTGACCCTGAAGCCGCGCATCCTGCTGCTCGACGAGCCGACGGCCGGCATGGGCGACCAGGAGACCTACGAGGTGACGGCGCTGATCAAGCGGCTGCACCGCGAGGGCTACACGATCGCCCTGATCGAGCACGACATGCGCGTGGTGTTCAATCTCGCCGACCGCATCCTGGTCCTCGACCAGGGCTCGCCGCTGGCGCAGGGCACGCCGCAGGAAATCTCGACCAACGAGGCCGTCCAGGCCGCCTATCTCGGGAAGACCGCATGAGCACCCTGGTCGCCGACGGGCTGCATACGTACTACGGCAAGAGCCACATCCTGCACGGCGTCAGCCTCGAGGTCGCCGAGGGCAAGATCACGACCCTGCTGGGCCGCAACGGCGCGGGCAAGACCACGACGCTTCGCAGCCTGGTGGGCCTCACGCCCTCGCGCGAGGGCAAGGTCACGATCTTCGGCCGGGACACCACGCGCTGGCCGACCTTCCGCGTCGCGGCGCTGGGCGTCGGCTACGTGCCGGAAGGCCGCAAGATCTTCCCGAACCTGACGGTCGACGACAATCTCAAGGTGCCGTTGCAGCGCCCGGGACCGTGGACCGCCGCGCGCGTCTACGAGCTGTTCCCGCGCCTTGCCGAGCGCAAGGAGAATCGCGGCCGCCAGCTCTCCGGCGGCGAGCAGGAGATGCTGTCGATCGGCCGTGCGCTGCTGCTGAACCCCAAGCTGCTGATCCTCGACGAGCCCTCGCAGGGCCTGGCGCCGCTGATCGTGCGCGAGGTCTTCCGCGTCGTGGCGCGCATGCGCGACGAGGGCATCTCCGTCCTGCTGGTCGAGCAGAACGTGCGCATGAGCCTCGAGATCTCCGACCAGGTCTACGTGCTGGACGACGGCAAGGTCGTGCACTCCGGGTCGGCGGCGGAGCTGGCCGCCGACGAGGAGCGGGTGCGGGCGATGGCCGGCGCCAGCGCCGAGGAATGGACCCTGCCGGAGTAGGTGCCGCCTACTTCACCGCCCGGGTGGCCGCCGCCGCGGCGATGATGACCGCAGCATCGTCGGCCAGCAGGAAGCCTTCGGCCTGGAGGGCGCGCGCGGCGATGCGCACGCGGTTCACATAGTCGTCGCGATTGACGTAGCGCTCGGCGAGCGAGGGACGGCTGTCCTTGGCGTCCTCCCGCGCCTGTTTGGTCGCGGCGAACGGCAGGAACGCGCCGGCCAGCGAGCAGCCGAACGACTTGGGATCCTGTTGCGCGGCATGGGTGCCGAGCGGCACGGCGACGTCGGGCAGGCGCACACCGCCCATCGCATTGCCGTCGGCATCGCGCTTGGGCCGCTGGATGATCGCGCCGTTGGCCGTCCTGGGCGCCGCCAGCACGTCGGGATCGCCGGTCGCGGGCTCGAGCGGCATCAGGCGGCTCGGCGGCGGATTGGCGTTGCCGGAGACCCAATGGTCGAGTGCGAGCAGCGTGGCGCGCGACACCGGGCTCCAATCGAGCCGCTCGCGCGGCAGCTTGCAGTCGGACTTGAGCAGCACCGCGTGCGAGGCGCCGGCGATGTCGTACATGCGCACGTTCTCCGGCAGCGGCTGCTCGGCGGTGCCGTCGGCGCCGGTCCGGCCCATCGAGGCGCGCAGCGAGAGGAAGTCGGTCGTGCTGGAGATCATCACGATCTTCGGCGGGCCCGCCTTGCCCTTGGGCGTCTTGGCCAGGATCTCGCCGATCGTGTAGGGGCCGTCGTTGACGCCCCGGAAGTCGGGATCGTCGAAGCTCGGCGCCGCGTTGCCGCTCGATGCGGGACCGGGCGACGACCGCAGGATCGGCAGCAGGCCCGAGCCCGAGACGAAGATGTGCATGCCGTCGAAGACGCGCCGGCCCGGTCCATTGTTGAAGCCGTTCAGCAGGAACGTCTTGAGGAAACGGCCGCTCTGAGACTTGCCGCTGGCGAGCGTGCGCTTGATCGCGCCCTTGAGCGGATTGGGCGTGCCGGCGGCGTCGGCCTGTGCGTGGGCGAAGAACAGCGCGGCGTCGCGCATGATGGCGAAGCCCGCGCCCTCGACATACTGCGTCTTGCCGGCCTCATCGACGAAAGAGGGCAGCGTGGCGCCCTTGCCGAGTTCCCACGAGACCTCGGCCAGCGCGAAGCCCCGGTCCTCGAGGAAGCCGGTGCCCTGGGCGAGCGTGCCCGATTCGAACGGCTCGTCGCGCGGGCTGTTGTACAGCGCGACGCCGTAGACGCGGCCGCGGTTGGGCACGTCGACCAGCAGCGCGCCGTTGCCCTTCGTGGGAGCCGCCGGCATCAGCAGCACGATGTCGGAGGCGTACTCGACCTTGCCGTTGGCGTTGCGTCTGGCCTTGCCGATGTCGGGGATCGCCTCGGTGGGGCTGAGTTCGCCGTGCAGCTTGCCCTTCCACAGCACGTATTCGCCGGGCTTGAAGGTGCCGTAGGAGGTCTTGCTGGCGATCTCCAGCCGCGTCACCTCGGCGCTGGCCGGGAAGGAGAGCAAGCCGAGGATCGTGGCTGCGAAACATCCGACAAAGAGACGCTGCACCGGCTTCCTCCACGACTTATGATCTTTGCATGGGCGCGAGCGTAGCGCAGATCGGTTGGGGAGGCCGTTTGAAATGATCGTGATGGCACGTCGTCTGGCGTTTGCGTTCGCCCTGCAATTCCTCGCGGTCTCCGCGTTCGCCGCGGACTATCCGGCGCGGCCGATCAAGCTCGTCGTGCCCTACGCGCCGGGCGGCGGCGCGGACTCCGTCGCGCGTATCGTCGCCAAGAAGGTCAGCGAGAATATCGGCCAGCCGATCGTGATCGAGAACAAGGGCGGCGCGGGGTCGATCCTCGGCACCGACATGGTCGCCAAGGCCGAGCCCGACGGCTACACGCTGCTGCTCGGCCAGTCGGGCCCGATCTCGATCAACCCGGCCGTCTACAAGACGCTGCCTTACGATCCGGTGAAGGACTTCGCGCCGATCACCATGACCACGGCCTATCCCTATATCCTCGTGGTCAATGCCGACTCGCCCGCGAAGACTCTCCAGGAGTTCGTGAAGCTCGCCAAGGACAAGCCCGGGTCGATGAACTACGGCTCGACCGGCGTCGGCGCGGCCAATCACCTGGTGTCGGAGCTGTTCAATTCCAAGGCCGGCCTCAAGATGACCCACGTGCCCTATCGCGGCACGGCGCTGGCGGTGGGCGACCTGCTGAGCGGACAGCTCAGCATGGTGTGGGGCGACCCGATCAGCGTGCTGGGCCACATCAAGTCGGGCAAGCTGCGCGCCCTGGCGGTGACCAGCAGCGGCCGCTCGCCGGTCGCGCCCGACGTGCCGACGGTGGCGGAGAGCGGCTATCCGGGCTTCGAGGCCCTGGCATGGCACGGCATCCTGGCGCCGGCCAAGACGCCGCCGTCGATCGTCGAGAAGCTCAACGCCGAGATCGTGAAGGCGCTGGCCGATCCCGCGACCAAGAAGCTGCTGACCGATCAGGCGATGGCGACGGTCGGCAACACGCCGCCGGAGTTCGCCGCTTTCATCCAGAAGGACATCCTGCTGTGGAAGGGCGTCGCGCAGGCCGCCAACGTCACCGTCGAATAGCGGCGGTCAGCGCGGGACGCTGAGCGCCGCCAGGGTCGAGACGTCGGCGCTCTTGTCGAGTGTCCACACCGCGTCGATCAGCGGCTGGATGTCGTGCCTGGCGTTCCAGCTCCTGGCCTCGTCGCGCAGCTTGCGTTCGATCTCCGCATCCTTGAGCGGATTGGCGGCGCTGCCGCGCGCGGCCTGGGTCGAGCGCTTGTGGACCTTGCCGTCCGACGTGGTGAACTCCATGTCGACGGCGATGGTGGAGATGGCGGGATCGCTCGACACCGTGATGTGCTTGCGCAGCGCACCCACCTTGGGGTCGTTGACGCAGGCGTCGGTGAACTGCTCGAGGCCGGCCTTGCCCAGGACCAGCGCGGCCGCCACGGCGTGCTGAAGGCTGACCTGGCTCTCGCGGCCGGTGGCGACCTCGGGCCGGTCGGTGCGCTGAACGAGCAACGGATTGCCGCGCGCCGTCACCTTCGTGACGGTGGCGTTGGGGTTCTCCTGGCGCCAGTCGAGCGCGAGGTCGAGCAGCGGATGGATCACGAAGCCCGCAGGATAGGGCTTGATCGAATTGTTGGCGACTTCCCAGCTCTTGCCGAGATTGTCGAGCAGCGCCGGCCAGTCCGGCGGTTCGCCCATGGCGGCGATCCAGCCCTGCGCGCCGGCGATCGGCTCGGGCGGGCCTTCGAAGCCTTTGTCGGCGAGCAGCGCCGAGAACAGGCCGTTGCGCGCGGCGTTGCCGACCGAGACGCTCTTGGCCGGCCAGCCGAGGCACTCGCAGAGGCCGGCCGATTGGGTCGAGGCATTGCCCAGCGCCCAGACGATCTGCGTCTCGGACAGGCCGAGCAGCTTGGCCGCCGCCGCCGCCGCGCCGAACACGCCGCAGGTCGAGGTGATGTGCCAGCCCTTGGGATAGTGGCCCGGAGAGACGACGGCGCCGACGCGGCACTCGATCTCGAAGCCCAGGATGAAGGCCAGGAGGAACTCCGGCCCCGTCACCTTGCGCAGCTCCGCCATCGCCAGCACGGCGGGCGCCAGCGGCGAGGTCGGATGCACCACCGTCGGCAGGTGCGTGTCGCAATAGTCGAAGACGTTGGCGCCGGCGGCGTTGAGGAACGCCGCGTTCAGCGCATCGATGCGCTCTGTGCGGCCCACGATCGTGGCCTGCTTGCCGCCGGAGAATTCCGCCAGCGACTTCAGCGCAAGCTCGATCGGCTTGGTGCGGCAGCCGGCGATGGCCACGGCGAAGAAATTGAGAAGCGCGCGCTTTGCTTCGTGGCGCACGGAGTCGGGAATGTCGTCCCACCTGGTCGAGGCGACGAAGCGGGCGAGGGCGGGGGTGACCCCTTGTCTGGGCAACATCGGCAGAGAGTACGTCTAGCGCTGCATCTCCATCAATCGGTCCATCGGCAGCATGTTCGCATTGAGATTGGACATGATCAGCATGGAGCCGAAGACCACCAGCCCGACCACGAAGATGCCGAAGGCGAGGGCCAGGAAGTTGTTGGTGTCGCCCGGCCCGCTCGAGATGTGGAAGAAGAAGACGACATGCACGCCCATCTGGCCGATCGCCAGCGCCGCGAGGAGGACCGGGATGCCGGGCTGCCAGACGGATTGGGCATCGGCGGCCCAGAACGAGGCGAGCGTCAGCACCACGGCGAAGAAAAGACCGGCGAGATACATCAGCACGCCGTTGCGGCCGCGCTGCGCGCCGCCGGGCGCTTTGTCCTGCGAGGTGTCTTCGGGTGTCGCCATCAGTGCGCTCCCAGGTAGACGATGGTGAAGACGCCGATCCAGACGATGTCGAGGGCGTGCCAGAACAGGCAGAAGCAGAGCAGGCGGCGCACCACCATGGGGCGGAAGCCGAGCGTCGCCACCTGCGCCATCATGACGATCAGCCATCCGAGGCCGAACGCGACGTGCAGGCCGTGCGTGCCGACCAGCGTGAAGAAGGCCGAGAGGAAGGCGCTGCGCGTCGGGCCGGCGCCTTGGGCGACCATGCGGCCGAACTCGGTGAGCTCGAAGGCGAGGAACGCGACGCCCAGCGCGAAGGTGACGGCGGCCGAGATGTAAGTCGCAAGCCGATTGCGTGCCTCGATGGAGAGTGTGCACAGGCCGCAGGTGAAGCTGGAGAGCAGCAGGCAGCCGGTCTCGATCAGCACGTTGGTGCGGTCGAAGAGCTGCGGGCCGATCGGGCCGCCGGCCGTCTGTCCCGAGAGCACGGCGTAGGCGGCGAACAGCGCCGAGAAGAGCACGATGTCGCTCAGCAGGAAGAGCCAGAAGCCGAATGCGACGACGATGTGCACCGGCGCCGGCCCGCGCTCGGAGATCGGCGTGTCGTCGCGGCTGCGCTCCGTCGGTTCGGTGAGGGCGTCGACCAGGCTCATGTCGCGGCCCTCCGCCGCGCGCGTTCGCTCTCGGCGATGACGTCCGCGGCGATCTCTTCTTCATGCTCGGTCCGCCACGCATGGGCGACGCCGGTGGCGGCGAGGCCGATCACGCCCGCGACCGCCAGCCACCAGATGTGCCAGACCAGCGCGAAGCCCATGACGGTCGCGAAGAAGGCCAGCACGACGCCGACCGAGGTGCGGCGGGGCAGGGCGATGGCTTGCCAGTCGTCCTGGGCTGCGTTGTTCGCAGTGAGGCCGGCGCGCTTCATTCCCCAATAGGCGTCGGCCTGGGTGACGTTGGGCAGCACGGCATAGTTCCAGGCCGGCGGCGGCGATGCGGTCGACCATTCGAGCGTGCGGCCATGCCAGGGATCGCCGGTCCGGTCGCGGCGCCGCTCGCGCGTGCGGATGCTGACGACCAGCTGCGCGCCGGTGAAACCGATACCCGCGAGGATGACCAGCGCGCCCGCGAAGGCTGCGATCATCAGCGGCTGCCAGCCCGGCACGTCATAGTGCTGGAGCCGCCGTGTCGCGCCCATCAGGCCCAGCAGATAGAGCGGCATGAAGGCGAGATAGAAGCCGACCAGCCAGCACCAGAACGACGCCTTGCCCAGCCGTTCGTCGAGCGTGAAGCCGAACGCCTTGGGGAACCAGTAGGTGTAGCCGGCGAAGGCGCCGAACAGCACGCCGCCGATGATGACGTTGTGGAAGTGCGCCACCAGGAACAGGCTGTTGTGCAGCACGAAGTCGGCCGGCGGGATCGCCATCAGCACGCCGGTCATGCCGCCGATCACGAAGGTGCAGATGAAGCCCAGCGCCCACAGCATGGGCGAGGTGAAGCGGACGCGGCCGCCGAACAGCGTGAAGATCCAGTTGAACACCTTCACGCCCGTGGGCACCGCGATGATCATGGTCATGATGCCGAAGAAGGCGTTGACGTCGGCGCCGGCGCCCATGGTGAAGAAATGGTGCAGCCAGACGACGAAGGACAGCATGCAGATCGACAGCGTGGCGGCGATCATCGAGCGGTAGCCGAACAGCGGCTTGCCCGAGAAGGTCGCGATCACCTCGGAGAAGATGCCGAAGGCGGGCAGGATCAGGATGTAAACTTCCGGGTGGCCCCACGCCCAGATGAGATTGACGTACATCATGGCGTTGCCGCCGGCTTCGTTGGTGAAGAAATGGAAGCCGAGATAGCGGTCGAGCAGCAGCATCGCATAGGTCGCGGTCAGGATCGGGAAGGCCGCGACGATCAGCAGGTTCGAGGCCAGCGCCGTCCAGCAGAAGATCGGCATGCGCGCGTAGCCCATGCCGGGCGCGCGCAGCTTCAGGATGGTGGTGGTGAAGTTGATGCCGGTCAGCAGCGAGCCGACGCCGGCGATCTGCAATGACCACAGATAGTAGTCCACACCGACGCCCGGCGAGAACGACAGCTCGGACAGCGGCGGATAGGCGAGCCAGCCGGTCTTGGCGAACTCGCCCACGACCAGCGACACGTTGAGCAACAGGGCGCCCGCGGCGCTCAGCCAGAAGCTCACGGAGTTGAGGGTGGGAAACGCCACGTCGCGGATGCCGAGTTGCAGGGGCACGGCGAAGTTCATCAGGCCGATCATGAACGGCATGGCCACGAAGAAGATCATGATCGTGCCGTGCGCCGAGAAGATCTGGTTGTAGTGCTCCGGCGGCAGGTAGCCCGGCGCACCGTCCGCCGCCAGCGCCAGTTGCGAGCGCATCATCAGCGCGTCGATGAAGCCGCGGATCAGCATGACGAAAGCCAGCACGCCGTACATCACGCCGATGCGCTTGTGATCGACGCTGGTGATCCATTCGCGCCAGAGGTACGGCCACCAGCCGCGCAGGATCACGGTGACGGCGATGCCCGCCATCACGACCATGACCAGCGCCGCGGCGACCAGCGGGATCGGCTGGTCGAACGGGATGGCGTCCCAGGTGAGGATGCCGAACATCAGCGCGGGCCCATGGCGACGGTCTCGAACAGATGCGGCGCCACGCTCTTGAAGGTCGCGGGTGCGGCCGTGCCCGGCCTGGCCAGCGCGGCATAGCCCGGTTCGTCGAGCGCGTCCTTGCCGCGCCGCGCTTCGGCGATCCAGGCCGCGAAGTCGGCCGGCGCGACGGCCACCAGATCGAAGCGCATGTCGGCGAAGTCGCGACCGCTGAACTGGGCGCTGATGCCGGGATAGGTGCCCGGTCTATCGGCCTGTAGATGGAGCTGCGTGGTCATGCCGGCCATCGTGTAGATCTGGCTGCCGAGCTGCGGCACGAAGAAGCTGTTCATCACCGTGGCCGAGGTCAGCCGGAAATGCAGCGGCACGCCCGCGGGCACGACCAGCTTGTTGACCGACGCGACGCCTTCGGCGCGGTAGAGGAACAGCCACTTCCAGTCGAGCGACACGACGTCGATCTCGATCGGCCTGGCGTCGGACGCGATCGGCTTGCGCGGATCGAGGTCGTGGCTGCCGATCCAGCAGATGCCGCCCAGGAACAGCACGACCAGTGCGGGAATGGCCCAGACGACCAGCTCGATATGACCGGAATATTCCCAATCGGGCAGATATATCGCGCGACGGTTGCCGGCGCGGAACCACCAGGCGAACGCGAGCGTCAGCACGATCACCGGCACGACGACGGCCAGCATGATCGACGTGGCATTGAGCAGGATGGTCCGCTCCGCCGCACCGATCGGCCCCTGGGGGTCGAGTATCCCGCTTTGCCACGGCCAGTCGAAATTCACGTCGGGTCCTTCGGTGGCTTGCGCAAGGAACGCTTTGGGTTTCGCGCGGTTCCAGCCTATCCTTCGTCTGTCATCATGCCCATCAGACTAACCGTTTCCCGGCCCGACCGTCTTGTCGTCGGCATCGCCAGCGACACCGTATCGCTGGCCGACCTCGCGGAGTTCCTGCACCAGCTCACCGAAGGCGAGCTGCATCGCTTTCGCAAGATCATCGACATCAGCGCCGCCAAGCCCGTGCTCAGCAGCGAGGAACTCTCTCGGTTCGGCGAGGGGCTGCGCGAGGCGCTGAAGGACACGCCGCGTGGCGCGATGGCCATCGTGGCCGACGACAAGGCGAACGAGATGGCGCGCCTGTTCGCCGGCGTGACCGGCGAGGGCCGCCCGGCCGAGGTGTTCCGCAGCATCCACGAGGCGCGCAAGTGGCTCGCCACCAACGCCTTCCCGCGGTGACTGGCCTCTAGGCCATCAGGTCCTTCTCGTGGAACTCGACGCCGCGCGTCACTTCGGGAGCCGAGCCCTCGTACTCGACCTTGCGCAGCTGGTTGCGGCGGATCTTGCCCGAGATCGTCTTGGGCAATTCCTTCACGAACTCCAGCCGGCGGATGCGCTTGAAGGGCGCCAGCTTCTGGTTGGTGTATTTCAGGATCGACTGCGCCGTCTCCTTGCTGGGCGGCGTGTTGCCGGCGAGCAGGATGAAGGCCTTCGGTACCGAGAGCCGGATGTCGTCGGGTGAGGGCACGATCGCGGCCTCGGCCACGGCGTCGTGCTCGATTAGCACGCTCTCGAGCTCGAAGGGGCTGATGCGGTAGTCGGACGACTTGAAGACGTCGTCGGCGCGGCCCACGAAGGTGAGGTAGCCCTCGCTGTCGACGCTGGCCACGTCGCCGGTGCGATAGACCTCGCCGTCGGCGCCCGCGAGCGCGCCCGCCGGATCCCAATAGCCCTGCATCAGGCCGGCGGGACGGTCCTTGCCCAGCGCCAGGCAGACCTCGCCTTCCTTGGCCGGCTTGCCGTCGGGATCGAGCAGCAGCACG
This sequence comes from Pseudomonadota bacterium, assembly GCA_018240695.1. Lineage (GTDB taxonomy): Bacteria > Pseudomonadota > Alphaproteobacteria > Reyranellales > Reyranellaceae > Reyranella. The sequence goes on from JAFEFH010000063.1 coordinate 20,994, forward strand.
CGATAGCCCGGCATCGGCCGGCCCATCGAGCCCGCCTTGACCGGCAGGCCGGGCGGGTTGGCGACCTGCGCCGTGGTCTCGGTCTGGCCGTAGCCGTCGCGGATCGTGAGGCCCCAGGCCTCCTGTACCTGGTTGATGACCTCGGGATTCAGCGGTTCGCCCGCGCCGCAGACTTCCCGCAGCGACAGCTTCGGCGCCTTGAGGTCTTCCTGGATGAGCAGGCGCCAGACCGTCGGCGGCGCGCAGAAGGTCGTGACCTTGCAGCGCTCGAGCACGCCCAGCAGGGCCTTGGCGTTGAACGGCGCCTGATTGACCATCAGCACGGTGGCGCCGGCGTTCCACGGCGCGAAGAAGGTACTCCACGCGTGCTTGGCCCAGCCCGGCGAGGAGATGTTCACGTGCACGTCGCCGGGCTTGAGGCCGAGCCAGTACATGGTCGACAGGCCGCCCACCGGATAGGAGCGGTGGCTGTGGCGCACCAGCTTGGGCTTCGCGGTGGTGCCCGAGGTGAAATAGAGAAGCAGCGGGTCTTCGGCGTTGGTCTTGCCGTCGGCCTTGAAGTCGGCGGAGCATTTGTAGGCATCCGACAGCGGCTGCCAGCCGTCGATCTTCTTGTCGCTGGTGTTCACGAACACCACGCCGGCGCGCGGCAGGCCGGCGCACTTCGCCACCTGCTGCTCGTCGGACACGATCATCTTGGCGCGGCCGCGCTCGACGCGATCGGCGAGTTCGTCCGTGGTGAGCAGGGTGGTCGCGGGGATCACCACGACGCCGAGCTTCATCGCCGCCAGCATGATCTCCCACAGCGGCGCCACGTTGTTCAGCACCAGCAGGAGATGGTCGCCGCGCTTCAGTCCCC
>JAFEFH010000064.1 GCA_018240695.1 Pseudomonadota bacterium
CTCGGTCTTGTGGTTGAAGCAGGCGTCGTAGCCCGCCTCGCGCACCGCCCACTGGCACTTCTGCTCGTCGCCGGCGCAGCCCACGACCCGCGCGCCGGAGAGTTTGGCGAGCTGGCCGGCGACCTGGCCGACGGCGCCGGTCGCGGCCGACACGAACACCGTCTCGCCGTCCTTGGGCTTGCAGATGTGGCGGATGCCGTACCAGGCGGTGAAGGACGGCATGCCGAGCACGCCGAGATTGGCCTGCAACGGCGCGGCCGCCGGGTCGATCTTGCGCAGGCCCTTGCCGTCATGGACCGTGTGCGTGGCCCAGTTCAGCAGGCCCATCACGACGTCGCCCTTCGCGAACTTCGGATTGCGCGACTCGACCACCTCGCCGACCGAGCCGCCGGTCAGCGGCCGGTCGATCTCGAACGGCGGGACGTAGGAGCGCAGCTCGCTCATGCGCGGCCGCATGTAGGGGTCGAGCGACAGGAAGCGCGAGGCGACCAGCAGCTCGCCGTCGTTCAGCGCCGGAAGTCTGGCGGCTTCCTCGCGAAAGCAGTCGGCGGTGACGTCGCCCACCGGGCGCTTGGCGAGGACGATCTGGGTGGCGTCGGTCATGGCTTACCTCTCGATGAAGTCGCTGCGGCGATAGCCTTGCAGGTAAAGAAGCGCGGTCAGGTCGCCGTTGCGGATGCGCGCGGGCACCTGTGCGGCGACCGTCGGCTTGGCGCGGAAGGCGACACCCAGGCCGGCCGCTTGCAGCATCGGCAGGTCGTTGGCGCCGTCGCCGACCGTGATCGCGTCGGCGGGCGTCAGGCCGCGCCCGGCGCAGAGCTGCCGCAGGGTCGCGAGCTTGGCTTCCTTGCCGAGGATCGGCAGGCCGACCGTGCCGGCGAGCGCGCTGCCCGCAACGGTGAGCGTATTGGCGGCGTCGAAATCGAAGCCCAGTTTCTCGCGCACCATCTTCGTGAAATAGGTGAAGCCGCCCGAGACCAGCGCGCAGTAGGCGCCATGCTTCTTCATGGTCGCGACCAGGGTGGCGCCGCCCGGCATGTAGTCGATCCGGCGCGCGGCCTCGTCGAGGGTCGCGACCGGCAGGTCCTTCAGCAGCTCGACGCGGGCCTTCAGCGCCGCCTCGAAGTCGATCTCGCCGTTCATGGCGCGCGCCGTGATGCCCGCGATCTTCTCCCGCAGGCCCAGGAAGTCGGCCAGCTCGTCGAGCATCTCGTTCTCGATCATGGTCGATTCCATGTCGGCCACGAGCAGCTTCTTGCGGCGGCCGTCGGACGGCACCGTGACGGCGTCGATGCCGGTCATGGTCATGTCCATCGGCGCGCCGTCATAGGGAATGTCGCAGGCCACGCCGGGCGCCAGCCAGTCGGGCGCGCCGACCGTGGCGCCGGTGCTGCGCAGGATGTCGGCGGCGGACTGCACGGTGCCCGCATCGAGCGCGGGACGGGCGGGATTGGACAAGAGGACGAGAATGTTTTTCACGTCCCGGCTCTAGCGGCGGCGCCGCTTATTTGCAAACTGCCGCTCCACGCGTGAAGAGAGCATGACAGAGAAGCCCACCGTCTTCGTCGTCACCGGCCCGACCGCCTCCGGCAAGTCGGCGCTGGCGCTCGCCTTCGCCGAGAAGCGCGGCGGCACGATCATCAACGCCGACGCCATGCAGACCTACGACGCCTTCCCGATGCTGACGGCGCAGCCGTCGGCCGAGGAGCGGGCGCGGGTGCCGCATGCGCTCTACGGCGTGCTGCCGCTCCGCGAGAACCTGTCGGCCGGCCGCTGGAGTACGATGGCCGCGGCCGAGATCGAGCGCTGCGTCGCGGCGGGCCGGCTGCCGATCCTGTGCGGCGGCTCGGGCCTCTACATCCGCACCCTGATGCAGGGCCTCTCGCCGGTGCCCGAGGTCGCGCCGGAAATCCGCGCGCGCGGCAACGAAGCGTGGCAGGAGATGGGCGCCGAGGCGTTCCGTGCGCGGCTGGCCGAGCGCGATCCCGAGGTCGTGGCGAGCCTGAAGCCCAACGACCGCCAGCGCCACGTGCGCGCCTGGGAGGTGCTGGAAGGCACGGGCAAGCCGCTCAGCGCCTGGCAGAAGGAGGAGGGCACGCCCGCGCCCTGGCGCTTCGCCACCCTGCTGCTGGCGCCGGACCGGCCGTGGCTGCGCGCCCGCATCGAGCTCCGCTTCGACCAGATGCTGGCGGCGGGCGTGCTGGCCGAGGCGCGGCGCGTCTTCGACAACCGTCCCGACCCGACCTGGCTCGGCCTCAAGGCCCATGGCGCGCCGGAGTTCTTCCGCCATTTCCGCGGCGAGCTGTCGCTCGATTACGCGCGCCGGGTGGCGATCGACCACACACGTCAATATGCCAAACGCCAGATGACGTGGTTCAGGCATCAACTGACACCAGATCTTGTGTTCAATCCGACCGCAAATCCAGATTTGGGCGCGCCCGAGAAATTATTGGACAAAATCGGGGTCTGAAACTTTACGTTTCGTGCTGTTTTCGGTTGACCTGTCCACAGGGCGACCCCTATGTTCCGCGCCGCCGCAAACCCTGTTTTGCGGCGCATTCGTCTGGAGGGAGACTGTCGTGAAGAAGCCTGAGGAGACCGCCACTACCGGCGCCGATCTGTTGGTGAAAGCCCTGATCGACGAGGAAGTCGAGGTCGTCTTCGGCTATCCCGGCGGTGCGGTCCTTCCGATCTACGATTCGCTCTTCAAGCAGAACAAGCTGCGCCACATCCTGGTGCGCCACGAGCAGGCGGCGGTGCATGCCGCCGAAGGCTATGCGCGCTCGACCGGCAAGGTCGGCGTCGTGCTGGTGACCTCGGGTCCGGGCGCGACCAACGCCGTGACCGGCCTCACCGACGCGCTGATGGACTCGATCCCGCTGGTCTGCCTCACCGGCCAGGTGCCGACGCACCTGATCGGCAACGACGCGTTCCAGGAAGCCGACACGACCGGCATCACGCGGCCCTGCACCAAGCACAATTACCTGGTGAAGTCGGTCGACGCGCTGTCGCGCACCGTGCACGAGGCCTTCTACGTGGCGCGCTCCGGCCGTCCCGGTCCGGTCGTGATCGACCTGCCGAAGGACGTGCTGATGAACAAGCACGACTACACCGCGCCCGACATGCCGGTGCAGCACAAGAGCTATCGCCCGGTGACCAAGCCCGACGCGAAGAAGATCGAGCAGGCGCTCGAGCTGATCGCCAACGCCAAGAAGCCGATGTTCTACACCGGCGGCGGCGTGATCAATTCCGGCGCCAGGGCCTCGAAGCTGCTGACGCAGTTCGTGCACATGACCGGCTATCCGATCACCAACACGCTGATGGGGCTGGGCTCGTTCCCGGCGTCGGACAAGCAGTTCGTCGGCATGCTGGGCATGCACGGCACCTACGAGGCGAACCTCGCGATGTATCACTGCGACGTGCTGATCAACATCGGCGCGCGCTTCGACGACCGCATCACCGGCAAGCTGGCCGAGTTCTCGCCACACTCGAAGAAGATCCACATCGATATCGACGGCAGCTCGATCAACAAGAACGTGCGCGTCGACCTGCCGATCGTGGGCGATGCCGGCCAGGCGCTCGAGGACCTGATCAAGCTGTGGAAGGCCAGGCAGCCCAAGGTCGACCAGAAGGCGCTGAAGGCGTGGTGGGCCGAGATCGACAAGTGGCGCGGCCGCGACTGCCTCGCCTACAAGCAGGGCAAGGACGTGATCAAGCCGCAGTTCGCGCTCGAGCGGCTGTACCATCACATCAAGGACCGCGACCATTACATCACCACCGAGGTGGGCCAGCACCAGATGTGGGCGGCGCAGTTCCTGAAGTTCGAGCAGCCCAACCGCTGGATGACCTCGGGCGGCCTCGGCACCATGGGCTACGGCTTCCCGGCCGCGCTCGGCGTGCAGATCGCCCATCCCGAGGCGCTCGTGATCGACGTCGCGGGCGAGGCCTCGATCATGATGAACATCCAGGAGCTGTCGACGGCGGCGCAGTACCGGCTGCCGGTGAAGATCTTCATCCTGAACAACCAGTACATGGGCATGGTCCGCCAGTGGCAGGAGCTGCTGCACGGCGGGCGCTATTCGGAAAGCTATTCCGAGGCGTTGCCCGACTTCGTGAAGCTCGCCGACGCGTTCGGCGCCAAGGGCCTGCGCTGCCACGAGCCGTCGAAGCTCGACGACACGATCAAGGAGATGATCGCGATCAAGGGGCCGGTCATCGTCGACGTCGCCGTCGACAAGGCCGAGAACTGCTTCCCGATGATCCCGTCGGGCGCGGCGCACTACGACATGCTGCTCGGCCCCGAGGACCGCGCCGCGCGTCCGGTGTCCGAGGAAGGCATGGTGCTGGTGTGAGTCCGATGGAAGTCGCTTCGAGCCATACCATTGCCGTTCTGGTCGACAACGAGCCGGGCATCCTCGCGCGCGTCGTCGGCCTGTTCTCGGGCCGCGGCTACAACATCGAGAGCCTGACGGTCGCGCAGACCAACGCGAAGCAGAACCTCTCGCGCATCACCATCGTGACGGCGGGCACGCCCATGGTGGTCGAGCAGATCAAGGCCCAGCTCGACCGGCTGGTGCCGGTCCACAAGGTGCACGACCTCACGCTCGAGGGTCCGCACATCGAGCGCGAGCTGGCGCTGGTGAAGGTCAAGGGCGTCGGCGAGAAGCGCGCCGAGGCGCTGCGGCTCGCGGACATCTTCCGCGCCAAGGTGATCGACACCAAGACCGACTCGTTCGTCTTCGAGGTGACGGGCGCCTCCGACAAGGTCCAGACCTTCGTCGAGCTGATGGGCTCGCTGGGGCTGGTCGATGTCGGCCGCACCGGCATCGTCGCGATGACCCGCGGCGGCGAGGCGTTCTAGTGGACTATGCCGTCACGCTGGCGGGTCTCGCGGTCGTGCACCTGCTCGCCGTGGCGAGCCCGGGGCCGTCGACCGTGCTGATCGTCCAGACCTCGGCGGTGGCGGGGCGGCGCAGCGGCCTGCTGGCCGCGGTCGCGATGATGACGGGGTCGGTCCTGTGGGCCGCCGCAGCGCTGTTCGGCCTGCAAGCGCTGTTCGCCCGCTTCCAGTGGCTGCACCTCGCCTTCCAGGTCGCGGGCGGTCTCTATCTGATCTACCTGGCGGTCCAGCTGTGGCGCCATGCGCGCGACCCGCTGCCCGAAATTCCCGCCGGCGCCGCCGGGCACCTGACGGGCTGGACGGGATTCCTGCGGGTGCTGCTGCTTCAGCTCAGCAACCCCAAGATCATGGTGTTCTTCGGCAGTATCTTTCTATCCGTGCTGCCACACGACATGCCGTCCTGGATGAACGGGACGGTCCTGGCGCTGGTCGCCTTCAATGAGTTCACCTGGTTCGCGATCCTGGCCCTCGTCTTCTCGGGCGGCACGGCGCGGGCCTTTTACCGTCGGGCCAAGTTCTGGCTGGACCGTTTCATGGGCGGGGCGCTCGGCCTTCTGGGCTTGCGCCTGGCCCTTGGGAACCGGTAGACAGCCCGCCATTCAGAGGGAGCAGGAAGATGCGTGTCTATTACGATCGTGACGCCGATGTGAACCTGATCAAGGGCAAGAAGGTCCTGATCGTCGGCTACGGCAGCCAGGGCCATGCCCATGCCATGAACCTCCGCGACTCGGGCGTGAAGGACGTGCGCATCGCGCTCAAGGCGGGCTCCGCCACGATCAAGAAGGCCGAGGGTGCGGGCTTCACCGTGATGACGCCGGCCGAGGGCGCCAAGTGGGCCGACATCGTGATGATGCTGACCCCGGACGAGCTGCAGTCGGACATCTACAACGCCGATCTCGCGCCCAACATGAAGCAGGGCGCGGCGCTCGCCTTCGCGCACGGCCTCAACGTGCACTTCAACCTGCTGACCCCGCGCGGCGATCTCGACGTGTTCATGATCGCGCCGAAGGGCCCCGGCCACACCGTGCGCTCCGAGTATGTGCGCGGCGGCGGCGTGCCCTGCCTGGTCGCGGTGGCGCAGAACTCCTCGGGCAACGCGCTCGAGATCGCGCTCAGCTACTCGTCGGCGGTCGGCGGCGGCCGCGCCGGCACGATCGAGACCTCGTTCAAGGAAGAGTGCGAGACCGACCTGTTCGGCGAGCAGGTCGTGCTGTGCGGCGGCCTGGTCGAGCTGATCAAGGCGGGCTACGAGACGCTGGTCGAGGCGGGCTACGCGCCGGAGATGGCGTACTTCGAGTGCCTGCACGAGGTGAAGCTGATCGTCGACCTCATCTTCGAGGGCGGCATCGCCAACATGAACTACTCGATCTCGAACACCGCCGAGTACGGCGAGTACCGCTCGGGCCCGCGCATCGTGACCGCGGAGACCAAGGCCGAGATGAAGCGCGTGCTGGACGACATCCAGTCGGGCCGCTTCGCCCGCGACTGGATGCTCGAGAACAAGGTCAACCAGGCCTCGTTCAAGTCGATGCGCAAGAAGATGGCCGATCATCCGATCGAGGAGATCGGCGAGAAGCTGCGCGGCATGATGCCGTGGATCAAGGAAAAGGCCTTGGTTGATAAGGCCAAGAACTAAATTCTGTAACCTCCGCCGGCAGCATCCAGCATGCTGCCGGTGATGAACGAGGCTTCGTCGGACAGGAGCCACAAAGCGGCGTTGGCGATCTCGTGGGATTTGCCGACGCGGCGCATCGGGATCGATGCCTCGATGCCGGCCTTGAACGTCGGGTCCTCGAGGCGGCCCTCGGTCATCTCGGTCAGCACCATGCCGGGCCTGAGCGAGTTCACGCGGATGCCTTCGTCGGCCACCTCGCGCGCGAAGCCCCTGGTGAAGGAATCGACGGCGCCCTTGGTCGCGGCATAGGCCGAGGAGCCGGGGCGGCCGCCCAGCGTCGCGGCCATCGACGAGACGTTCACGATCGCCCCGCCCTTGCCGCCGTGCCGGGTCGACATCCGCCTCGCGGCCTCGCGGCAGCAGATCATCAGGCCGGTGACGTTGGTGGCGAACAGGCTGGCGAGCTGCCGGGCGTCGTACTCGTCGACCCGCATCTGGCGGCTGATGCCGGCGCTGTTCAGCAGGTGGGTGATCGGGCCGAGCGCCTTGGTCGTCGCGTCGAACATCTTCACGATGTCGGCTTCGCTCGCCATGTCGGCCTTGATCGCGACCGCCTTGGCGCCGGCCGCCTCGACCGCGGCCACGACCTTCCTGGCCTCCGCGTCGCGCGTGCGGTAGTTGAGCGCGATGCTGTAGCCGCGGGTTGCCGCCATTCGCGCCGTTTCCGCACCGATGCCCGACGCGCCGCCGGTGATAAGAAGAACCTTGCTCATCCCTTGATCGCTCCTCCGGTCAGGCCGCTGACCAGATATCGCCGCACCACGAACGAGAAGACAAGCACCGGCAGCATGATCATCGTGCCGCCGGCCGCGATGCGGCCCCACTCCCATCCTTCGTAGTTCATGAAGTTCACCACGGCGACCGGCGCGGTCATCGCCTCGGTGCGCGTCAGGATCAGGGCGAAGAAGAAGTCGTTCCAGGCGAACAGGAAGCAGAGGATCGCCGTCGCCGCCAGGCCGGGGCCGGACAGCGGCAGGATGATGCGGGTGAAGCCCTGCCACCGCGTGGCGCCGTCGATCCAGGCCGCTTCCTCGAGCGAGCGCGGCAGCTGGTCGTAGAACGGCCGCATCATCCAGATCACCAGCGACAGGTTGAAGGTGAGGTAGATCACGACGAGGCCCGTCAGCGTGTCGAGCAGCTCGAGATAGCGATAGGCGAGGAAGTAGGGGATGGTGAAGGCGATCGGCGGCGCCATGCGGCTGGCCAGGATCCAGAGCGTGATCGCGGCGCCCCCGCTCCCGGTCCAGCGCGACAGGGCGTAGGCGGCCGGCACGCCGATCGCCAGCGACACGACCGTCGAGGAGACGCTGACCACGAGACTGTTAGCGAAGGAGGTGCGGAAGTCGGTCTCCCACAGGGCCGCGTAGTTATCGAAGGTGACCGGGAAGAACAGCCGCGGCGGGAAGCGGAAGATCTCGGCGTTGGTCTTGAACGACATGACCAGCAGCCACAGGAACGGCGACAGCGCCAGCACCGCCAGCACGGCGGCGAAGACGTTCATCGAGAGGCGGGCGCCGCGGCTAGTCAATTTTCGTCCCCCAGCCGACGGAGCGGATGATGATCCAGCTCAGCAGGATCGTGGCGGCCAGCAGCACGACGGTGATCGCGCTGGAGAAGCCGAGATACGAAAAGTTGAACGCCTGCTGGAACGAATAGTAGTTGGTCACCTCGGTCAGGCTGCCCGGGCCGCCGTCGGTCAGGATGTAGATCAGCGGGAACGCCTTGATCGAATCGATCAGCCGGAAGAGCCCGGCGACCAGCAGCACGCCCTGGATGAACGGCAGGGTCACGTGCCGCGTCAGCTGCCACGGCGAGGCGCCGTCGACCTTGGCGGCGTCGAGCAGCTCCTGCGGCAGCATCTGCAGCGCCGCCAGCACCATCAGCATGGTGAAGGGAAACCACTCCCAGGTGTCGGCGATGATGATCGACGTGAGCGCCCATTGCGGGTCGGTGATCAGCGCCGGCACGTTCCAGCCCATCGCCGCCAGCGCCTGGTGCATCGGACTGATGTCGGGCGTGTAGATCACCTTCCAGATGATCGCCACCACGATCGGCGGCAGCACCATCGGGATCAGGAAGACCGTGCGCAGCGCCTCGAGCAGCTTCGACTTGACGTTGAGCAGCAGCGCCAGCGCCACGCCGATCAGCAGCTGAAGCGTCACCGTCCAGAAGGAGAGCTTGACCTGGACCCAGACGGAGTTGGCGAGGCGCTCGTCCTGCAGGAGCTGGCCGTAGCTGATCAGCGGCTGGGAAAAGTCCCACTGCGTCTCGGGCCGCGTCAGGTTGAGCGGCGTGAAGCTGGTGACCAGCAGGTACAGCGACGGCAGCAGGGTGACGACCGCCAGCACCGCCAGCGACGGCGCCACGCACCATACGTAGAAGCGACGCTGTGCCCGTGATACGCGACTAGGGATCAACCTTGAAACCGGCCTTCTGCAGATCCTGCACCGCCTCGGTCTGGGCCTGCTTCATGGCCTCGGGTGCAGCCTGCTGCTTGGTGGCGATCTTGTCGATCGCGCGATTGATCTTGTCGCCGACCTGCGGGAACACCGGCACGGTGCGGTACTTCATGTAGCCGGTCTTGCCGCCGAGCTGCAGGACCTCGAGGTAGAGCGCCGCGACGTCCTGGCCGTTCAGCGTCATCACTTCCTTGAACTTCGGCGACTTGATCACCGAGGTGCGGCAGACGCTGGGATAGCCGTGCTTCTCGACGATCATGTTCATCGTCTCCTTCGAGAAGGCCCACTTGATGAACTCCCAGGCGGCTTCCTTCTTCTTGGAGCCTGCGGGGATGCCGAGGCCGTGGCTGTTGGAGCCCGGGAAGTTGCCCTTCGGACCCGCCGGCATCAGCGCGAAGCGCGTGGTTGCCGCGACCTTGCTCGTGGCATCCTTGACCAGCGGCACGCCCCAGGTGATGGCCTGGGTGCGCATGTTGGCGCGGCCCGACATCTGGGCGCGCATCGCCTGGTCGTCGGAATAGGAAAGCTGGCCGTCCGGGCCGTACTTCATCAGCAGGTTGGCGTACCACTCCGCCGCGGCGACGCCCTCGGGCGAGGCGAAGGTCGGCGTCAGGTTCTCCGGCGGCGCCTTGAAGACGCTGCCGCCGTTGCCCATCAGGTAGGGAATCCAGTTCCAGTGATGCAGCTTGTCGGCCACGAAGGCCTTCACGCCGTCCTTGCCGTCGATCGCGTCGCACACCTTGACGAGGTCGTCGAAGGTCTCGGGCATCTTGAGACCGGCCTTCTCGATCAGGTCGTAGCGCGAGGCGATGTTCAGCATCGCGCCCGCCTCGTGCGTGAAGGCGAAGGTCTCGCCCTTGGCGTTCTTCATCGCCGACTGCGCGCCGCTCACGAAATCGTCCGGATCCCAGTCGGCCGGCGTGTACTTCGCGTCCTTGAAGAAAGGGTCGAGCGGCGTCATCCAGCCGGCGCCGATCCAGCGGCCGGAATAGATGAACGTGACGTTGCACACGTCCATCGCCGAGCCCTTGGTCGACAGTTCGAGGTCGGTGCGCTGGTTGTAGACGGGGAAGGCCTGCATGGTGAAGTTCACCTTGATGCCGGTCTTCTCCTGGAACTGCGGGAAGTAGTTCTTCAGGTATTCGTAGTAGGTGGTCTGGAAGCACGAGGCGTTGATCGTGACGCCGTTGTACGGCTTGCCGCCCTGGGCGTTGACCGCGGGCGCGGCGAGGGTGGCGGCGAGCGAGCCGCCCAGAAGGGTGCGGCGGTTGAGCTTTGCCATCGGCTTCCTCCCAGAAGCTGCACGCCGCCTCGGGGCTTGGCGCGCCATTATGTCTGACATATCGTCCGGTGACTTCGCGCCCATGTCAACGTCCCCTTCCGCCATCCGTCCGCCCAAGACCCGCGTCGACGGCGCCGCCCGTATCGCCAAGCAGATCGGCGCCGCGATCGTCGCCGGCCGCTACCGGCCGGGTGCGCTGGTGCCCGGCGAGATCGAGCTCGGCCGGCGCTACGGCGCCTCGCGCACGGTGGTGCGCGAGGCCCTCAAGCTCTTGTCGGCCAAGGGACTGATCGCCTCCCGCAAGCGCGCCGGCACGCGCGCGATGCCACGCGATGCGTGGAACATGCTGGATGCCGACGTACTGGCGTGGCGGCTCGAGAGCCGGCGCGCGGAACCGAAGTTCGTCGCCGACCTTCTGGCCGTGCGCGCGGTCATCGAACCGGCCGCGGCGGCCCTGGCCGCCTGCCATCGCACGACGAAAGCGCTCAAGTCGATCGAGCGGGCCTTCGCCGACATGGAGCGCACCGCACACGATGCGGCGCTCTTCGTCGAACCCGACGGGCGCTTCCACAAGGCCATCCTGCTCGCCAGCGGCAACGACTTCCTGGCGGCGTTCGCGGCCCTTACCGAGGCCGCGCTCGGGACGTTCGTGCGCATCGCCTCGCGTCACCCCGGCGCACCGCTGCCGTCGGTGCCACTGCACCGGGCTGTTCTCGAGGCGATCCGCGAACGCGACGCGGCCAAGGCGCAGCAGGCGATGACGGCGCTGCTCGACCGTACGGCGCGCAATGTCGGGCGGAACGTGAAGCGCCGCCGGCGCGCGGGCTGATCGCCCGCCGCCCCGGGCTGTGCCACACTCGCGCGACCCGCCGACCGGAGGAAACGCGATGAAGGCCGCCGTCCTGTTCAAGCCCAACGAACCCCTGCAAGTGGTCGAGTGCGAGCTCGATCCGCCCAAGGCCAACGAGGTGCGCGTGCGCATGCGCGCGTCGGGCGTCTGCCAGAGCGACTGGCACATCCTGAACGGCGACTGGCCCTCGCCGATGCCGATCGTGCCGGGCCACGAGGCGGCCGGCGAGATCCTCGACTGCGGGCCCGGCGTCACCACGGTGAAGCCCGGCGACCATGTGATCTTCTCGTTCCGCTCGCATTGCGGCCGCTGCCGCTACTGCACGCAGGGCCGCTCGGTGCTGTGCATCGGCTACGCCAATGTGCCGCCCGGCACGCTGAACGACGGCACCCTGCGGCTGAAGCACAAGGGGCAGGGACTCCACCAGATGGCGCGCATCGGCACGTTCGCCGAACAGGTCGTGGTGCCCGAGGAGATGGTGGTGCCGATCCGCAAGGACATGCCGTGGCCGCAGGCGGCGCTCGTCGGCTGCTGCGTGGCGACCGGCGTCGGCGCGGTGACGCGGCATGCCAGGATCGAGGCCGGCTCGACGGTGCTGGTGATCGGCTGCGGCGGCGTCGGCCTCAACGCCATCCAGGGCGCGATGATCTCGGGCGCACGCACGATCATCGCGGCCGACATCCTCGACAACAAGCTGGAGATGGCGCGGACCTTCGGCGCCACGCACACGATCAACACCGCCAAGGACAACGACGCGGCGAAGAAGGTGAAGGAGATCACCGGCCTCGGCGTCGACTATTCGTTCGACGCGGTGTCGGTGGGCGCCACGCAGGCGCTGGCGTTCGATGCGCTGGCGCCGGGCGGTCATGCCGTCGCGGTCGGTATCTCGGCCGCCACGGTGAAGGCGCAGTATTCGCCGATGATGATGGTGTTCGGCGAGAAGACGGTGAGCGGCACGTTCTACGGATCGGTGCGGCCCAACCTCGACTTTCCCGCGCTGGTCGACCACTACATGAACCGCAAGCTCAACATCGACGACCTGATCAGCCGTACCTACAGGCTCGACGAGATCAACGAGGGCTTCAGGCGCATGATGGGCGGCGAGGTCGCGCGCGGCGTGGTGGTGTTCGATTGAAGAAGATCGGCGACGCGTCGTTCTTCCGCATCGTCGATCGGCTGTTGAGCGCCGGCACCGGTCGCGTGCCGCGCACCCACTGGTCGATCGACGGCGTCGAGTGGCAGCGCGAGCGCCACAGCTTCTCGGGCGCGACGCACGGCTTCACCATCGAGGTGACGACCGGCGAGCGGACGGCGCGGCCCGGCTGGCGGCTGCGCGTGGTGAAGGAATACTGGCGCGATGGCCGCGGCGAGAGCACCCGCGACCTGCAATGGGCCCAGGTCGAGGCGGGCAGCCGGGCCGAGATCGTCGAGTGGCTGAAGCGCCAGGAACGGGCTTTTGAATAGCCTTGCGAGAGCTTCGCAGGAGGGTTAAACCCCACCAACCCGGCGCTGGGCCTCGGCCCCGCGCCGCTCGCTTGTTTCTCCTGTAATTACAGAGACTTAACCGAATGCTGTCGCGACTGATCGGGCTATTTTCGGCGGACATGGGCATCGACCTGGGCACGGCCAACACGCTGGTCTACGTCAAGGGTCGCGGCATCGTCCTCAACGAGCCCTCGGTGGTCGCGCTGACCACCCAGAGCGGCAAGCGTCAGGTCCTCGCCGTCGGCGAAGAAGCCAAGATGATGCTGGGCCGTACCCCCGGCAACATCCAGGCGATCCGCCCGCTGCGCGACGGCGTCATCGCCGACTTCGAGGTCGCCGAGGCGATGATCAAGCACTTCATCTCGAAGGTGCACAATCGCCGCTCCTTCGCCCATCCGCAGATCGTGGTCTGCGTGCCCTCCGGCTCCACCGCCGTCGAGCGCCGCGCCATCCAGGAGTCGGCCGAGAGCGCCGGCGCCCGCAAGGTCTGGCTGATCGAGGAGCCGATGGCCGCCGCGATCGGCGCCGGCCTGCCCGTCACGGAGCCGACCGGCTCGATGGTGGTCGACATCGGCGGCGGCACGACGGAAGTCGCGGTGCTGTCGCTGGGCGGCATCGTCTATCCACGCTCCGTGCGCGTCGGCGGCGACAAGATGGACGAGGCGATCATCGCCTACATCCGCCGCAACCATAACCTGCTGGTCGGCGAAAGCTCGGCCGAGCGCATCAAGAAGACCATCGCGTCCGCCTGCGCGCCCGACGAGGGCGAGGGCCGCACCATGGAGATCAAGGGCCGCGACCTGATGAACGGCGTTCCCAAGGAACTCATCATCACCGAGCGCCAGATCGCCGAGAGCCTGCAGGAGCCGGTCAGCGCCATCGTCGAGGCCGTGAAGGTCGCGCTCGAGAACACCGCGCCGGAACTGGCCGCCGACATCGTCGACAAGGGCATCGTGCTCACCGGCGGCGGCGCCATGCTCACCAACATGGACACCGTGCTGCGCCAGTCGACCGGCCTGCCGGTCTCGGTCGCCGAGGACCCGCTGCTCTGCGTCGCCCTCGGCACCGGCCATGCCGTCGAGAACATCGATCAACTGCGCGGCGTCCTGTCCTCGATGTACTAGGGCCGCGCCATCCGCACCTGCTTAGGGTAGAATGGCAGGATATGGCGATTCGGGACGATTTCGAGGTAGTCGCTAGCCAGGTTCGCGTGGTGCTCCAGCGCTTCGCCCTGGGGTTGCTGGTCGTCGCCGCCTTCGCCGCCATGCTGATCGGCAAGGCCGACACCGTGCTGGTCGAGAACGCCCGCGTGCTGGCCCTCGATCTCGCGAGCCCGGCTCTCGAGGCCATCGCCCGGCCCGTCGCCTACGCCAACCGGGTCATCGCCGACCTGAAGGAATTCGCCTCGCTGCGCGAGGAGAATGCCCGCCTGCGCGAGGAGAACAGCCGCTTGCTGGCCTGGCAGACCGCCGCCCGCCGCCTCGAGAACGAGAACGACCGGCTGCGTGAACTGTCGCAGTTCCGTGAGGGGCCGGAAGCTTCCTTCATCACCGCCCGCATCGTGGGCGACAGCGTCAGCGCCTATGTGCGCGGCGCGCTGCTGAATGTCGGCCGCCGCGCCGGCGTCACCACCGGCCAGGCGGTCGTCACCGGCGAGGGCCTCGCGGGCCGCATCGCCGAGGTCGGCGACAACAGCTCGCGCGTTCTCTTCGTCACCGACGTGAACTCGCGCCTGCCGGTGCTGGTCGAGCGCACGCGCGAGCGCGCGATCCTGGCGGGCGACAACTCCTCCCAGCTCCGCCTCAACCTGTTGCAGGGCGTGGCGGGCGTGCAGCGCGGCGACCGCATCGTCACGTCGGGCGACGGCGGCAGCTTCCCGGTCGGCATCCCGGTCGGCGAAGTGATCCAGAGCAGCGAAGGCCACATCCGCATCCGCCCGTTCGCCGACTTCTCGCGCCTCGAATTCGTGCGCGTCGTGAACTACGGCGTCACTGGCCTGGTCACCGCCAACCCGCAAGCCGCTCCGGCGCCGCCGGCCGGACAGAAGGTGCGCTGAGATGCGGGCCGACGGCACCATCGCGCTGCTCGACCGGATGGGGCGCGCGGCGCTGCCCGGCACCGTGCTGCTCTACTTCGTCGTACTGACCCTGGCGCCGCTGCGGGTGCCCTATCTCTCCGATGCGCTGCCGCTGCTGCCGGCGCTGGTCGTCTTCCAGTACAGCCTCGCCACGCCGGAGCGCCTGCCGGGTCCGTTCCTGCTGGCGGCCGGCGTGCTGCTCGACCTGCTGCTGGGCGGTCCCGGCGCGCCGGTCGGCGTGAGTGCGCTGGGCTTCGTGCTGATCCGCGCCGCCGTCATGGCCAACCGCCGCTACCTGGTGGGCGTGCCGTTCCTGTTCCAGTGGGTCGGCTTCTGCCTCCTGTCGTGGGGGTACGTCATCGTCGTGTGGCTGCTGACGGCGCTGTTCACGTGGACGGCGATCGATCCGACGCCGGCGATGATGCAGTACGCCGTCGTGATCGTGATCTACCCGCTGCTCGGGCCGCTGCTCGCGCGCGTGCGGCCGCGCGATCCGCTGAACGTGCCGGAACTCTCGCGCGGCACCGCGCGGCCGGGCGAGACCACGTCATGATCCGCTTCCGGAAGGGCGACAACGAGCGGTCGGGCCTGTTCACCCGCCGGGCGCTGCTGCTGGGCGGCGCGCAGGCGGTGCTGCTGTCGGCGCTGGCGGGCCGCCTCTATCAGCTCCAGGTGCTCGACACGCAGCGCTTCGCGACGCTCGCCGAGGAAAACCGCATCAACCTACGCCTGCTGCCGCCGTCGCGCGGGCTGATCTTCGACCGCACCGGCCAGCCGCTGGCCGTCAACCGCAACAACTACCGCGCCATGGTGAGCGCCGACCGCGGCCGCGGCGCGGAGATGCTGATCGAGCGGCTCGACCAGGTCTTCGGCCTGGCCGATGCCGAGAAGGTCCGCCTGCTGCGCGAGCTGCGCCGCAGCCGCAACGCCCAGCCTTCGGTGGTGCGCGAGAACCTGAACTGGGAGGAGGTCGCGCGGCTGGAGTTCAACGCGCCCGACCTGCCCGGCGTGTTCATCGACCTCGGCCAGACCCGGGACTATCCCGAGGGCGAGCTGATGAGCCACATCATCGGCTATACCGGCCGCGTCTCGGACGAGGATCTGAACGGGCGCGACGATCCGGTGTTGCAGCTCGCCACCATGCGCTTCGGCAAGAAGGGCGCGGAGCGCTCGCTCGAGGACGATCTGCGCGGCCGCGCCGGCGCCGTCCAGGTCGAGGTCAATGCCGTCGGCCGCGTCGTGCGCGAACTCGACCGCACCGAGGGCCAGCCCGGCGCCAACGCACTGCTCACCATCGACCTCGACCTGCAACGCTTCGCGGCGACCAAGCTCAAGCAACAGCAGGAGCAGGCGGGCGCCGAGCATCAGAGCGGCGCGGTGGTCGTGCTCGACGTGATCACCGGCGACGTCCTGGCGATGGTGTCGCAGCCGGGCTTCGATCCGAACATGTTCGCGCGCGGCATCACCCAGACCGAGTGGCGCGACCTGCTCGACAATCCCGAGCGGCCGCTCAACAACAAGGCGATCTCCGGCGTCTATCCGCCGGGCTCGACCTACAAGATGGTGACCGCGCTCGCGGCACTCGATTCCAAGGCGATCGATCCGTGGACGGTGCTTCCGTGCAACGGCTTCATCGAGCTGGGCGACATCAAGTTCCATTGCTGGCTGAAGGGCGGCCACGGCGGATTGAGCGTGCAGGGCGCGATCGCGGCCTCGTGCGACTGCTTCTTCTACGAATGCGCGCGCCGCGCCGGCGTCGACCGCATCAGCGAGATGGCCAATCGCCTGGGCTTCGGCCGGGTGAGCGAGCTCGGCCTGCCGGGCGAATCGGCGGGCATCCAGCCGTCGCGCCAGTGGAAGCAGGAGAAGTACAGCAAGGCCTGGCAGCAGGGCGACACGTTCAACCTCGGCATCGGCCAGGGCTACATGAATGCGACGCCGCTGCAGCTCGCGATCATGACCGCGCGCATCGCCAACGGCGGCTACGAGGTCCAGCCCAACATCCTGTTGGCCAAGGCCGCGCCGCGCGAGGAACTGGCGCCGCCGCCGGTGCGCACCAAGCCCACGGCGGCCAACCTGCGCATCGATCCCAAGCACATGGCGATCGTGCGCCAGGGCATGTCCGACGTGGTGAACACCGGTGCCGGCACCGCGAACGCGCTGCGCTTCGATCCGACCACCAATCGGCCGCTCGAGCCCGCCTTGCAGTTCGCGGGCAAGACCGGCACCGCGCAGGTCAAGCGCATCACCGAGCACGAGCGCGCCATGGGCATCACCCAGGAGCAGTTGCCCTGGCATCTGCGCCACCACGGCCTGTTCGTCTGCTTCGGCCCGGTCGAGAACCCGCGCTATGCCTGCGCCGTCGTGATCGAGCACGGCATGGCCGGCTTCAACGCCGGCAAGATCGGCAAGGACGTTCTGGTCGAGACCATGCGGCGCGATCCCTCGCGGCACATGGAACGCTACAAGAAGATGGCGGCGCGATGACGTCGGTTTCCCTGGGCGCCCCGCCGGCGCCGGCCTTCTCCGAGCGCATCTGGCGCATCAACTGGGGCCTCGTGCTGGTGCTGACGGCGATCGCAGGCATCGGCGTTCTGGCGCTCTATTCGGCGGCCGGCGGCCGTTACGATCCGTGGGCGGCGCGCCACGCGATGCGCTACGGCGCGGCGCTCGGCGTGCTGCTGATCGTGGCGCTGATCCATCCCAGGGTCTGGCTGACGCTGGCCTGGCCGATCTACGCCTTGGCGATGCTGCTGCTGGTGGCGGTCGACGTGATCGGCAAGACCGGCATGGGCGCCCAGCGCTGGCTGGTGGTGGGACCGCTCCAGATCCAGCCGTCCGAAATCGCCAAGGTCGCGGTGATCCTGGTGCTGGCGCGCTACTATCACGGCCTCACCCGCGAGCAGGCGGGACGTTTCCTCTACACCCTGCCGCCCTTGCTGGTGATCCTGGCGCCGGTCGGTCTCGTCATGGTCCAGCCCGATCTCGGCACGGCGCTGATGGTGCTGTTGGGCGGGGCGGCATTGCTCTTCGTGGCGGGCGTGCGGATCTGGATGTTCCTGACGGCGGGCGTGGGGGCCGTGGCCTGCCTGCCGGTCGCCTGGTCGTTCATGCACGAATACCAGCGCAAGCGGGTGCTCACCTTCCTCGATCCCGACCGCGACCCGCTGGGCGCCGGCTATCACATCACCCAGTCCAAGATCGCCATCGGCTCGGGCGGCCTGCTGGGCAAGGGCTTCCTGCAAGGCACCCAGTCGTCGCTGAACTTCCTGCCCGAGAAGCAGACCGACTTCATCTTCACGACCTTCGTGGAGGAGTGGGGCATGGTCGGCGCCCTGGTGCTTTTGGCGCTGTTCGCGCTGGTGCTGGTCTGGGGCTTCTCGATCGCGATGCGCAGCCAGCACCATTTCGGCCGGCTGGTGGCGCTCGGCGTCACGGCGATGATGTTCCTCTACGTCTTCATAAACACCGCCATGGTGATGGGCCTGCTGCCGGTCGTGGGCGTGCCGCTGCCGCTGGTCAGCAACGGCGGGACGGCCATGGTGTCGGTGATGTTCGCCTGCGGCCTGCTGATAGGGGTCAACGTCTACCGCGACGCCCAACTGCCGCGCGCCGGCCGCTGATTCGGGCGTCTTCCGCGGCGAAATCCGCCCGGGAAAATTGCCGATTCAGGGCTATCGACAAGGCCGGGGGTCCTTGCTAAACCCCGCGCCTCACCACGGGATTGGGCGATTAGCTCAGTTGGTAGAGCAGCTGACTCTTAATCAGCGGGTCGTAGGTTCGAGCCCTACATCGCCCACCAATCCCCGAGACGAAGAAGCCCCGCGATGCGGGGCTTTTTTCATGGGTTGCGCGCCTCGCCGCCGAGACGGGAACGGCGTGCCGGGATCGTCGTTGATCCTGCATGCCATCAGTGGTGTCTTGGATTCGCAGGGCCATGGGGAAGCTCCACGTCCTGATCTCGCTCGCTTGCCTCTTGGCGGCAACGGCGTTCGCCTCGCCGGCCGCGGCGCCTGAAGTCATGCCGCAAGGCACCGTCGACTTCGAGGCGGTGAAGGCGATGGCGGCCAAACTGGCGGCGGAGCCCTACAGGGAGCCGGCCGTCATTCAGGGCGACCTGCGTAAGCTGTCGTACGATCAGTACCGTGCCCTGCGGTCGCGGCCGGATACGGCACTGTGGCGCGACGGCAACAGCCTGTTCCACGTGGAGTTCTTCCCCGCCGGCTTCATCTACGATCGTCCGGTCCAGATAGACGTCGTCGACAAGGGCGCGTCCACGCCGGTCGCGATCTCGCCCGACCAGTTCGACTTCAGCGACACCGGCCTCAAGCAGCCGCCCAAGGATCTCGCGCTGGCGGGCTTCCGCATCACCTATCCGATCAACCGGCCCGACAAGTTCGACGAGGTGATCTCCTTCCTGGGCGCGAGCTACTTCCGCGCCATCGGCCGGGGACAGGTCTATGGCGCGTCGGCGCGCGGGCTGGCCATCAACACCGGCATCGGCGAGCCCGAGCAATTCCCGATCTTCCGCCAGTTCTGGCTGGTGAAGCCCGCCGACGGGGCCAACGAGGTCACCGTGTGGGCGCTGCTCGACGCGCCCGATGCCACCGGCGCCTTCGCCTTCGTCATCCGGCCCGGCGGACGCACCGTCGTGGATACCCACGCCTTCCTCTACATGCGCAACGACGTGAAGCTGCTGGCGATCGCGCCGCTGACCTCCATGTTCTTCGCGGGAAAGATGTCGCCGCCGCGTGACGACTACCGGCCCGAGATCCACGACTCCGACGGACTCTACATCGCGACCGGCTCGGGCGAGCGCATCTGGCGGCCGCTGTCCAACCCGTCGGGGCTGGCGATCAGCTCCTTCACCGATACCAACCCGCGCGGCTTCGGCCTGATGCAGCGCGATCGCGACTTCGAGCACTATCAGGACAGCGGCGCGCAGTTGCAGGCGCGGCCCAGTCTCTGGGTCGAGCCCGAGCCCAACTGGGGCGACGGCGAAGTGCGGCTGGTCGAGATCCCGAGCCCTGCCGAAACCAACGACAATATCGTGGCCCTGTGGGTGTCGCGCTGGCCGGCACGCAAGGGCGAGACCAAGGAATACAAGTACCGCCTCTCCGCGCTCGACGACGAGGCCGCGCTGTCGCCGTTGGCCCGGGTGGTGTCCACCCGCTCGGGCGTCGTGCCGGCGGCCGACGGACAGCGGCGCTATGTCGTGGAATTCGCCGGAAGCGCTCTCGACGCGCTGGCGGCGGAGCAGCCCGTCTCGGCCGACGTCTCGCTGTCGAGCGGAAAGCTGCTGCGCACTCACGTCGAGCGCGTCGGCACGCCCGGCCGCTGGCGCGTGGTCATCGACTTCCAACCCGACGGCAGGAAGTCGGTAGATTTGCGGGCGTCGCTCGCCTTGCGGGGCCAGAAGCTGACCGAGACCTGGGCGATGGTATGGCGTCCGTGACGGACGCCGCGCCGGCTTGGAACCTCGATCGGTTCGCGGGACGTGCAGGCTGGCGGCGTCTTCTGATGTTCCTGCTGGTGGCGGGTACGTCGGCGGTCGGCGCCCGGCTGATGGTCGAGGTCGTGAGCGCCCGCGGCCCCGACTATCTGAAGGCGATCTTCCTGGCCGTCTTCGTCCTGCTGTTCGCCTGGGCGGCGCTGTCGTTCTGGGCGGGCGTCTTGGGCTTCGTCCTGGGCGTGCTGCGGCTTCATCCGGTGTCGCTGCGCCGGCACGGTCCTGCCTCAGGGCCGGTGCCCGAGTTGCGGGAACGCACCGCGATCCTGATGCCGGTCTACAACGAGGAGCCGAGCGAGGTCTTCGCCCGGCTGACGGCGGTGTACCGCTCGCTGGAGACGACGGGACGCTCGGCCGCCTTCGATTTCTTCGTGCTGAGCGACACGACCGATGTCGCGGTGGGCGAGCAGGAACAGGCGGCATGGCGCAAGGCGTGCGAGGAGCTCGGGGCCGGCGACCGGCTGCGCTACCGTCGGCGCGCAGCCAACACCGGCAAGAAGGCGGGCAACATCGCCGAATGGGTGGACACGCGCGGGCCCGAGTACGCCCACATGATCATCCTCGACGCCGACAGCCTGATGCAGGGCACGACCCTGGTGCGGCTCGCGGCGCTGATGGAGGCGAGCCCCCGCACCGGCATCGTCCAGACCCACATCGTGCCGGTCGGGCGCGAGACGCTGTTCGCCCGCGCGCTCCAGTTCTCGACCCGGCTCACCGGCGCGGTGCTGGCGATCGGCCACAGCTTCTGGCAGCTGGGCGAGGCCAACTACTACGGCCATAACGCCATCCTGCGCGTCGCGGCCTTCGCCGAGTGCTGCCGGCTGCCGGTGCTCCCGGGCAAGCCGCCTCTGGGCGGCGAGATCCTGAGTCATGATTTCGTCGAAGCCGCCTTCCTGCGCCGCGGCGGCTGGCATTGCTGGCTGCTGCCCGAGCTGCACGGCAGCTTCGAGGAAGTGCCCTCGAACCTGCTCGACTACGCGGTGCGCGACCGGCGCTGGGTGCAGGGCAATCTCCAGCATGCGCGGCTTCTGTTCGCGCCCGGTCTGCACGGCATGAACCGGCTGCACTTCGCGATGGGCATCTTTGCCTATCTCGCCTCGCCGCTATGGCTGGTGCTGCTGACCTTGAGCTCGGTCATGGCGGTCGACCACCATCTGACCGGCGATGTCTATTTCGGCGCGACGAGAACGCTCTTCCCGATGTGGCCGAGCTATCACTGGCCCGAAATCCACGGCCTGCTGGGCCTGACGGCGGGACTCCTGTTCGGCCCGAAGGTGCTGGCCCTGATCCTGCGCATCTGGTCGACGCGTGCCGCGCGCCGCTTCGGCGGCAGGCTGGCGCTCCTGCTGAGCTTCGTCCTCGAGGTGATTTTCTCCGCGCTGCTCGCGCCGGTGATGATGCTGTTCCACACATCGTTCGTGGTCCGCATCCTCACCGGCAACGCGGTCGGCTGGCCGTCCCAGCCACGGGGCGATCGCGGCATGGCCTGGCGGCAAGCGCTGCAACGCCATGTGGGGCATGTGCTGCTGGGCCTGCT
>JAFEFH010000065.1 GCA_018240695.1 Pseudomonadota bacterium
CGGGCCGGCCGGCGCCTCGTTGGCGATCTTGAAGGCGCGCTGGAGGATCGGGCCCAGCTCGTCGGCGCGCTCGACCTGCACGCTCCACTTGGTGACGGGCGCGGCGATCGCGGCGAGGTCGTGGCCCAGGATCGGATCGCGCAGCCGCAGGCGCGTGTCCTGCTGGCCCGCCGTCACCACCATCGGCGTGTTGTTCTTCAGCGCGCCGTAGATCATGCCGATCGCGTTGCCGAGGCCCGGCGCGACATGCAGGTTCACGAACGCGGTCTTGCCCGAGGCCTGGCCGTAGAAGCTCGCCGCGCCGACCGCGACGCCCTCGTGCAGGTGCACGATGTATTCGATCTGCGGAAAATCCGGCAAGGAATCCAGCAGCGGGCTTTCGGTCGTGCCGGGATTGCCGAAGATGCGGTCGACGCCGTGATTGATCAGCGTTTCCATCAACACCTGGCGGCCGCGCATTTTCCCACTCCCTCGGTTGTGCGATAAACAAAGTCATACGGGAGAAACGCATGCAAGCGGATTACGTGATCGTCGGCGCCGGTTCGGCAGGGTGCACCGTGGCGTCTCGTCTGTCGGAAACGGGCGCGTCCGTGATCCTGCTCGAGGCCGGACCCAGCGACTGGCATCCGATGATCCACATTCCCGCCGGCATGCGCTCGCTGATCCGCAACCCGCTGGTCAACTGGAACTACACGACCGAGCCCGAGAAGGTGTCGGGCGAGCGCCGCATAGAGTGGCCGCGCGGCCGTACCCTGGGCGGCTCGTCGTCGATCAACGGCATGCTCTACGTGCGCGGCGCGCCGGCCGACTTCGACGGCTGGGCGCAGATGGGCTGCCGCGGCTGGAGCTGGGACGACGTGCTGCCGTTCTTCAAGAAGTCCGAGAGCTACAAGCAGGGCGGCGATCCGGAGATCCGCGGCCAGGACGGGCCGCTCAAGGTCGAGGACTACCGCACGATTTTGCCGCTGACGCACCGCTTCGTCGAAGGCGCGCAGGAGGCGGGCTTTCCGTTCAATCCCGACCTCAACGGCAAGCAGCGTGAGGGCGTCGGCTATTCGCAGATGACGCGGCGCGGCCAGTGGCGCGGCTCGACGGCGCAGACCTACCTGCGCGAGGCGCGCAAGCGCCCCAACCTCCGCGTCGAGACAGATGCGCAGGGCGGCCGGCTGATCTTCGAGGGCAAGCGCTGCGTCGGCGTCGAGTTCATCCGCGGCGGCAACACCACCACCGTGCGCGCCAATCGCGAGGTCATCGTCAGCGGCGGCGCGGTGAACTCGCCGCACATCCTCCAGATCTCGGGCATCGGGCCGGCGGCGCACCTGCAATCGCTCGGCATTCCCGTCGTGCACGACCTGGCCGGCGTCGGCGCGAACCTGATCGACCACTATGTCGTGCGCATCACCCATCGCGTGCGCGACGCGGAGACGGTCAACGAGGTGGCGCGCTTCCCGCGCGTGCTGCCCGAGATCGTGAAGTATTTCCTGACCGGCAAGGGCGCGCTCACCTGGGGCGTCACCACCGCGCAGGTCTTCTGCGACAGCCGCGAGGGGCTGGCCTCGCCCGATCTCCAGCTGCTGTTCCAGCCCGCGAGCAGCGGCGCGCTGCCCGGCACCTTGGGCGACAAGCCCGGCATGACCTGCGTGGTCTGCGTCGTGAAGCCCGACAGCCGCGGCAAGATCATGGCGGCTTCGTCCGACCCGTTCGCGCGCCCGCACATCAAGCCGAACTATCTGTCGACCCACACCGACGAGCTGGCGCTGATCGGCGGCTTCCGCCACGTGCGCCGCATCTTCGATACACCGGCGCTGCGCCAGCACAGCACCGGCGAGCTGGTCCCCGGCGCCGCCGTCGAGAGCGACAAGGACATCCTCGACTATGCGCGCCGCACCGGCAGCACGCTCTATCACCCGGTCGGCACCTGCAAGATGGGCGAGGACCCGCGCGCGGTGGTCGACTCGCGCCTGCGCGTGCACGGCCTCCAGGGCCTGCGCGTGATCGATGCGTCGGTGATGCCGACGCTCACCACCGGCAACACCAACGCCCCCACGATCATGATCGGCGAAAAGGGTGCGCAGATGATCAAGGAGGATGCGCGTTAGCGCATACTCCTGGCGGCGTGTAGCGTTGCAGGGCGCGCAGCGCCCGAAACGCGGGCGCCGCACGGTGCAGATATAGATAAGACTGCCGCCTACTCCAGCGGCGCGCGCTCGCCGCGGACCATGTCGAGATGGATGGTGCGCGGCGCGGTGTAGAAATAGAGCGAGAGCGCGCGGCCGAGCAGATAGGCCGCGATACAGACCGCGATCGCGCCCAGCAGGCCGGAGTTGCTCGACTGGCGGCTGGTGAAGTCCGACGAGATGATCCGCGCCAGTGCCAGCAGGAACAGCAGGGTGGTGGCGACGATGCCGTCCCAGGTGCGGTGCATGCGCACCAGCCGGCGCTCGAAGTCCTTGTTCACGTGCACGATCGTGCCCGCGCCCAGGC
Source organism: Pseudomonadota bacterium (assembly GCA_018240695.1). Lineage (GTDB taxonomy): Bacteria > Pseudomonadota > Alphaproteobacteria > Reyranellales > Reyranellaceae > Reyranella. Next base: position 2,485 of record JAFEFH010000065.1, read on the forward strand.
CGGCGCCGAAGCCCACCACGATGCCGATCACCCACAGCTCGATCCGCTTGCCGGGGGAGACCATCAGCAGGATGGCCGCCGTGATCAGCGACAGCACCACCGGCAGGACCCAGGTGCCGACGCCCGTCGCCTTCTCGTTCCGCTCGTGCCGCATCGACCATAGCGCGAAACCCGACAGCAACACCGCTGTCAGGTGGTAGATGAAAAGCCCGCTCTTCATGGGCGCACTTTCTCCCGTTTCCCGCGAATCGACGCAATCGAAATCACGTAAAAGCCCGCCGGGGATGGTCTCCCGGTCCGCCGCGTAATTAAGGCACGATTGTGGCTCGAGGGGGAGTGCGTAGCGTGGCCGACGACCGACTGATTCGTATCCTTTGTTGGAGCGTGGCCCTGTCCCTGATCGCCAGCGTGCTGGTGACGCTCTTCCTCGTACTCTCCGGCGGCACCGCGCTGTTTTAGCCCCCGGCAGGGAACGGGTTGGATCCCGGCTTGCCCGCACGCCGATGTGGCACAGAAATCACACCATCGGGCGAACCCGCGCCCTGCCGGCAACGGCCCTTCCGCCGCGCCGTTGATTGGGACGCGACACCTCGAAACGGGAGTCCGATCATGTGGAAGATCCTCGCTACGATGATCCTGGCCGCCAGCCTCGGCGCCTGTGCGGCGCAGCAGGAGACCCAGATCGCCTCGCTCGACCTCCAGCCGGTCTCGAAGGCCACCGAGGCGCGCTGCGCGGCGATCGCCAGCACGGGCGACGCCTATCGCTACTGCGTCGAGCGGGCCGAGCGTTCGCCCTCCGCGCAGCCCGACGAAATCCTCCAGGCCCTGCAAGCCGACCGCTGACGCGGCGACAGTCTCGTCCTTCGGCCTACTCCTTCGACCTAGTCCTTCGGCTCGTCTTCGGGCGACCCCTCTTCCGACGACAGGGGACGGACATAGGGTTCGATGCGGCCCGGCTCGATCCACGGGATACGCCGGACTTCCTCCCAGCTGACCAAAGTATGCTGGTCCGGCCGGACCGGTTCGCGCGGCGGTGCGACGACCGCCGGCGTGGACGGACGTGCCGCGATCGCGGGAGCAGCGGGAGCAGCGGGCGCCGGCGGCATGTCGGTGCCGGCGAGCGCCCGCGCGAACAGGCCGAAGATATGCGCCGCCCTGTAGGGGCGATCGGCTTCCGCGACCACCTCGCTGAAAGTCGGGCCGCGCCGCGTCACCTTGCCGAGCCGGCCGAGACGGCGGTCGAGCGCGGCGTGCCTCAGAGCCACGAGATCACGTCGGCCGCGGCCGGACGAGCGCGCTTGGCCTCCTCCTCTTCCAGCTCGCGGATGCGCCGTTCGTGGTCGTGGGTCTCGATGGCGCGGCGCTGGTTCTCGAGCACCGACGCCACCGACGCGGCCTCGTCCGGCGTGAGGTCGCCGCGGGCCATCGCGGCCACCACCGCCGCCTGCGCCGCCACCAGCCCGCCCGAGGTCTCGACGCTCGGCAGGTCGAGCGGTCCGCGCAGGCGGCGCCGTTGCGGCCAGGTGCGGCGGAGCATGATCGCGGCGGCGTGCATGTCGCCGGCTTGCGCGCGCGCGCTCACCACCTCGATCACCCTCGCGGTGCCCTGCTCGCCCAGCTGGTCGAACCAGACGGGCGCCTTGTTGCGGCAGCCGCGCGGCCGGCCCGGACCGGGCGGGCAGCCCTTCTCGAATTTCGCCATGACGTGTTCCTTTCGCATTGCCTGTCCATGACTATAGACATTCATTGCGGATTATGCAAGTATAATCCGCAATGACAATGCGGAACACGCCTCGATTAATTTTCCTGTTTCTAAAACGGGGAAAACGGCCCGCCCTACTCGATGGTGGCGCCGACCGCCTTCACGACGTCCGCCCACTTGGCGCGGTCGGCGTGGACGGTCGCCTTGAACTGGTCGAGCGTCTCGTAGCGCGGCGTGTTGCCCATGGCGGCGAGCTTCTTCTGCGTCTCGGGATCGGCGAGCGCGGTCTTGATCGCGAGGTTGAGGCGCAGCGCGATCGCGCGGTCGAGGCCCTTCGGTCCGAAGATGCCGAACCAGGTGTAGCTCTCGTAGCCGGGCACGCCCGCCTCGTCGATCGTCGGCACGTCGGGGATCGCCGCGACCCGCTTCTTCGTCGTGACGCCGAGCAGCCGCACCGTGCCGGCGGCGACCTGCGGCAGCACCGTCTGGACCTGGTTGAAGATGCAGCAGGTGTCGCCCTTGACCACCGACTGGATGGCATCGGGCCCGCCCTTGTAGGGCACGTGCACCATCTCGAGGCCGGCCTTGGCGTTGAACTCGGCGAAGGCGAGATGGGTGCCCGTGCCGTTGCCGGTCGAGGCGTAGTTGTACTTGCCGGGCGCCGCCTTCACCTTGGCGATGAAGTCCTTCACCGAGGCGGCGTCGATCACCTTCGGATTGATCGTGAGCACGTTGGACACGTCGACCAGCGTCGAGATCGGCGTGAAGTCGCTCTCGACGTCGAAGGAGAGCTTCTTGTAGAGCGCGGGATTGACGCCGTGCGTCGCGGCGGTGCCCAGCAGGAAGGTGTAGCCGTCGGGCTTGGCGTTGGCCACGACCTCGGACGCCACGTTGCCGCCGGCGCCGGGCTTGTAGTCGAACACGACGCGCTGGCCCAGCGTCTGGTCGAGCGAGGGTTGCAGCATGCGCGCCACCACGTCGACGCCGGAGCCCGCCGGGAAGCCCATGTAGATCGTGATCGGCCGCGAGGGCCAATCGGCGTGGGCCGGGGCCTGGGCCTGGGCTTGGGCGGGCGCCATCGCGGGCAGCGACAGCGCAGCCGCACAGAGGAAAACCGCAAGCGTGCGCAGGGATGTTCTCGGCACTCGACGTCTCCTCATGGGGGGCGAATTCGCTACTATGCTGCGTCAACGCGAGAGGAAACACCATGGGCTACATGACCGACGAGCGCCGGATGATCCAGGAGACGGCGCGCGCCTTCGCCCTGAAGGAGGTGCTGCCGGTCGCCAACAGGCTCGACCCCGAGAAGGGCGACATCCCGCAGGAGCTGATCCGGAAGATCGCCGACATGGGCTATTTCGGCATCGTCATTCCCGAGGAATATGGCGGGCTGGGCCTCGGCGTCTTCGAATACTGCCTGGTCGCCGAGGAGCTGGCGCGCGCCTGGATGAGCGTCGCCTCGATCCTCGCGCGCGGCAACGGCCTCAGCGCCGGCCGCGGCATGACCGACGCGCAGCGCAAGGTCTACCTGCCGCGCGCCGCCCGCGGCGAGTTCCTGGGCGCCGCCGCCATGTCCGAGCCGAACGTCGGCTCGGATCTCGGCAGCATCTCGTGCCGGGCGAAGAAGGACGGCGACAGCTGGGTGATCAACGGCAACAAATACTGGTGCACGTTCGCCGACGGCGCCGACTACATCATGCTGGTCGCGCGCACCTCGGACGCGCCCGATCCCAAGCGCAAGCATGTCGGCCTGTCGTCGTTCCTGATCGAGAAGCCGCGCGGGCAGTTGCCGCCCGGCGTGAAGGGCGCACCGATCCCGAAGATCGGCTATTTCGGCTGGAAAACGTGGGAGCTCGCCTTCGACAATGTGCGGCTGCCGGCCGAGGCGCTGATCGGCGAGGAAGGCCGCGCCTTCTACTACATCTCCGCCGGCCTCGAACGCGCCCGCGCCCATACCGCCGCCCGCGCCATAGGCCTCGCCCGCGGCGCGCTCGAGGATGCGACCGCCTACGCGCAGGAGCGCCACCAGTTCGGCCAGGCGATCGGCGACTTCCAGAACACGCGCTTTCGGCTGGCGCGCATGGCGACCGACATCGAGGCCTCGCGGCAGCTGATGTATTTCGTCTGCGACGAGATCGACCAGAAGCGGCGCTGCGACAAGGAAGCCGCGATGGTGAAGTACCACGCCTCCGAGATGGCCGAGCGCGTGACGTCCGAGGCGCTCCAGGTGTTCGGCGGCGCGGGCTACACGACGCTCCATGCCGTCGAGCGCTACTGGCGCGACGCCCGCCTCACCAAGGTCTTCGAGGGCACGTCGGAGATCCAGCAGCGCATCATCTCGGATCATCTGCTGGGCAAGCAGAAGGCTGTCTGAGCGATGGACCTCGACACGCTGATCCGCGTGGTTCGCGGGATCCTGCTGGTCGGCGGGACAGGCATCGCCCAGGTCATGGCACAGGCGACGCTCAGCCGGATGACACGCATCCTGCCGCAGCCGCAGCTCTCGCGGCATCCCACGTTCTTCATGCTGACTCACAGCGTGCTGGCGGTCCTGGTGCTGATGGCCGGACACATGGTGCAGGTCACGATCTGGGCGGTGCTCTATCACTTCGAATGGGGCGAACTCGGCAGCTTCGGCAACGCGCTCTACTTCTCGCTGGCCAGCTTCACCACCGTGGGCGCCTCCGAACTCGAGCTCTCGCCGACGCATCGCATGGTGGGCGCGCTGGAGGCCGCCGTCGGCATGCTCATGTTCGGCTGGTCGACCGCGCTGCTGGTGCGCGTGGTCCAGCGCACCGATCGGGACACGTGAGGAGAAGCCGATGACCGCCGCCGACGTCGATGCCTTCCTGACCGCGCCGCCCGCGCTGCGCTTTGCCTTCATGGTGAAGGTCGTGGTCGGCCCGATCCAGGATCTCGGCCAGACCGCGCGTGGCCATCGCCGCATCGTCGACATCCTGGGTGGCGAGGCGACGGGTCCGCGCTTCTCGGGCGAGATCCTGCCGGGCGGCGCCGACTGGCAGGTGGTGCGGCCCGATGGCACGATCGAGGTGGTGGCGCGCTACACGATCAAAAGCAAATCGGGATCGCTGGTCTACGTGCAGAACGACGGGCTGCGCGTCGCATCGCCGGAGATCGTGGCACGCATGTCGAGGGGCGAGCGCGTGCCGTTCGACAGCTACCGCTTCCGCACCGCGCCACGCTTCGAGACGTCGGACCCGTCACTCAAGTGGCTGGAGACCTCGACCTTCGTGGGCGTCGCCGCCCGCACGCCCGACCGCGTCGCGATCGGCTTCCACGAGGTCCTGTAAGCGTAAGCGTCTCGCGTACCGCTCTATTCATCGTTCAGAAGTCAGCGCTTCGCCTTGCCCTTGGGCTTGGTGGCATTGCCGACGCGCGTGCGCAGGGTCGACCAGAAGCCGGGGTCGCGCTGGTGGCTCTGGCTGGCGCTCGACACGCGGCTGTAGACGTCGCGCAGCGCGCGGCGCGCCGCCTTCTTGCGCACCATCTGGACGAGCGTGGCGCCCTCGCTGCCCTTGCCCGGCTCGAGGTTGAGTTCGCGGGTATGGAAGACCTCGAGGCCGGGGCGATGGCCGATCGAGACGATCGAGGTCTCGGGCAGCTCCTCGATCAGGAGGTTCATCACGTTCTCCTGGCCCGCCTCGTCGAGCGCCGAGGTGGCCTCGTCCATGAAGATCCATTGCGGCTTGTGGATCAGCGAACGCGCGAACGACACGCGCTGCTGCTCGCCGCCCGACAGGATCTGGTCCCAGCGGTCGACGTCGTCGAGCCGCTCCTTGAGATGATCGAGGCCGACCTTGTGCAGGGCGTCCTTCAGGATGTCGTCGGTGATGCCCTCCGGCGGCTTCGGATAGTGGATGGCGTCGCGCAGGGTGCCGAGCGGGAAGTACGGCTTCTGCGGCATGAAGATGATGTCGCCGGTGGGCAGGTAGATGTCGCCCTTGCCCCACGGCCAGATGCCCGCGACCGCGCGCATGATCGTGCTCTTGCCGCCGCCCGACTGGCCGCGGATCAGGACGCGCTCGGGCCGGCCGATCTCGACCTGGGCGTCGGCGACCAGCATCTCGCCGGTCGGCCGCGACAGGCCGAGCTCCTTCAGCACCAGCATGTCGACGTCGGTCGGCTCGTGCAGGGTGATGCGCGAATGATGGCCTTCGCTGTCGCTGTCCTCGAGGTCGTGCAGCGCATGGTGCAGGTGCACGACACGGTCGGTCGAGGCGCGCCACTCGGCGAACTTGGGGAAGTTGTCGATCAGGAAGGAGAGCGCCCACTGCACGCTCGAGAAGGCCTGCGCCGTCTGCATCAGGCCGCCGAGCTGGATCTGGCCGCCGAGATAGCGCGGCAGGGCCACGATCAGCGGCACGATCGGCGCGAGATACGCCAGCGAGCTGGTGAGCAGCGAGAGATTGCCCTGGCCGCGCGTCTGGCGGTGCCAGGCGGTGCGCAGGTCGAACAGCGAGCCGCGCAGACGCTCGCGTTCGTCGCCCTCGCCGCGCAGCAGCGCGATGCTCTCGGCATGCTCTCGCGCGCGGTTCAGGCCCGAGCGGAAATCGGCCTCGCGGCTCTGGCGGATGTTGCCCGCGTCGATCAGGCCGCGGCCGAGCGCATAGGTCAGGATCGAGCCGAACAACGCATAGGCGACGGCGGCCCACACCATGTAGCCCGGCACGTTGAGCTCCATGCCGAAGACATGCACCGGCAAGGTGCCCGACAGGGTCCACAGCACGGTGAGGAAAGTGAAGAGCTGGAGGATGGCTTGCAGGATGCTCTGCGCGAATTCGCAGGCGTACTCGGTCGAGACGCGGATGTCCTCGGCGATGCGGCCGTCGGGATTGTCGACCTCGTCGGCCAGCAGGCCGAGCTGGTACTGGCGCCCCGCGCTCAGCCAGCGCTCGACGGTGGTGCGCGACAGCCAGGTGCGCCAGTAGATTTGCAGGCTGCGCTTGACGTGGAGCTGGATGGCCACGCCGATGCCGGCGGACACGACGATCGCCGCCAGGATCCACAGCAGGTGGAACAGCAGGCCGAGATCCTTCTTCTCCAGCGCGTTGAAGAAGTCGCGGTTCCAGAGGTTGAGCCAGAGCTGGATGCCGACATTGGCGCAGCCCAGCAGCACCATGCCGCCGGTCAGCAGCCAGGCCGCGCCGCGATAGCCGGGCGCGGTCCAATAGCCGGCGGCGATCGCCGCGAATTCGCGCAGCGACGCCTTCGGCGGGCCTTCGTCAGTCCCGGAAGCTGGGGTCGATCCGGTCAAGCTTCCTCAGCAGCGCCGGCCAGTCGAGCAGGCCGAAGGGCCGGCGGACATGCGGCTGGTAATTCAGGTACGTCGCCTCGACCACGTCGGCCGGCACGTCGATCAGCTTGGTGTTGCACGACATCGCCGCGACCTGCGTCTTGCAGGAGAGCTCGAGCCGGTGCATCGCGTTGAACGCCTCGGGGATCGTGGCGCAGGCGGTGAGCAGGCCGTGGTTGCGCAGGATCATGGCGTTGTTGTCGCCGAGGTCCTTGACCAGCGCCTCGCGCGCGGCGACGTCGAGCACGACGCCGTCGAAGTCGTGGTAGCTGATCTTGGCGAAGCGCATCGAGGTCTGGGTGTTGGGCAGCAGGCCGCACTCCATGGTCGACACCGCCATGCCGGGCCAGGTGTGCGTGTGGATCACGCAGCCGATCTCGGGCTTCGCCATGTGGATCGCGCTGTGGATCACGAAGCCCGCGCGGTTCACGCCGTAGTCGAGGCCGGGACCGAAGTCGGGCTTGGAGAGGATCTTGCCCTCGTGGTCGATCTTGATGAGGCTCGACGCTGTGATCTCTTCGTAGAGCAGGCCGTAGGCGTTGATCAGGAAGGCGTCGTGCTCGCCGGGGACGCGCACCGAGACGTGGTTCGCGATCAGGTCGGACATGCCGTACACGTCCATCAAACGGTAGCAGGCAGCGAGGTCGACACGCGCCTGCCATTCCTCGGCGGAAACCTTGGAACGCAGGCTGTTGGACGTTTTGAGGGCGTGCACAGACATGGAAACGCTCCGGGTGGTATTCGGTTCCGTACCGTAACCCCCGGGTCGGGAGCCCACCAGACACAGTCCCGCAGATCAGACCTTTTTCTTCGGCGTGGCCGGGTTTCGCGGGTCGGCTGGCAGCGGATAGGCGGTGGTGGACTTGATGCGCTCCATGGCGAAGCGCGAGGTCACGTTCTTGAGCGGCATGGTGTCGATCAGCCGCTTGTAGAACGCGTCGTAGGCCTGCATGTTGGGCACCGCCACGCGCAGCATGTAGTCGATGTCACCTGCCATGCGATGGAACTCCATCACCTCGGGCATGGCGGTCAGCGTCTGGGCGAACTTGGCGAGCCACGCCGTCGAATGATCGCCGGTCTCGATCGAGACGAAGACGCTCAGGCCCATGCCGATGGACTCGGGGTTCACCAGCGCCACGCGCTTCAGGATGACGCCCGACTTCTCCAGCCGCTGGATGCGCTTCCAGCACGGGCTCTGCGACAGGCCGACCCGATGCGCAATTTGCGCCAGCGACAGGCTGGCATCGTCTTGCAGCAACGCCACGATCTTGCGGTCGATTGCATCCATGTCCACGGGTCACCTGTCGCGAAGGAGCCGCCACTGTCCGACGGCCCGGGCAAAATCTCAACAGGCCGTTCAGACCGGATGGGACTCGAAATGCACCGGCGTGCCGAGACGCAGGCCGAGCGCGCGCTCCAGGGCCTCGATGTCGCCGCTCACCGGACCGGCATAGTCGACCAGCCGGCGGTCGGCGCCGGCGAACCACGACAGGCGCCACTGCCCCGCCTCACAGACCAGCGAGCCCACGACGCGGGTGTTGGCCGAGATCGTCCACAGCGAATCTTCGGTCTCGGCGAAGAGGACGCGCGTGGCGCGGGCGACTTTGCTGGCGAGGGACAACATGGCGCCGACTCTAGGAGCCGCGCGGTCGCACGGGCAATGAAACCGGCCGCCGAATTTGCCGCCGCCCGCAGCACAAATATCTGCCGGCCGCGCGGGCCGGAGAATATTCACCTAAGGCAGCAGGCCGTTGTCCTTGTAGAAGCGCCGCACGCCCGGTTGCAGCAGGTCCGGGCTGGGCAGGCTCGCCAGCGTGTTCTTCACCGTCGACTGCGTGAGCTGGCGCGACAGCGTTCCGACGCGCTCGATCCTGTAGAGGTCGGCGGCCAGGCGATAGCCGGCCGCGTCGTCGAGCCCGTCGCGCGCCAGCACGTAGCTCCACGCGCCCACCGTCTCGATGGCGTCGTACTGGCCGGCGTAGAGCCCGGCCGGCACGACGACCGGCTTCAGGAAGCTGTGCTTGGCGCGGATCGCCGCGATCTCCTGGGCATTGGGCACGACGAAGCGCGCGCCGCGCGGGTTGCTCGCGACCTCGACGAAGCCCGGCCAGCGCAGGCCGCCGCCCCACAGCGCCGCCGCCGTGCCCTCGATCAGCATCGCCGGCCCCTCGGCCAGGGTCTCGGGATAGATCGCCTGGAAGTCCCTGTCGGGATCGAGGCCGAGCCCGTCGAGCATGTAGCGCGCCTGCACCGCGAGGCCCGAGCCCCTGGCGTTCCACACCACCGGCCGGCCCTTGAGGTCGGCGATGGAGCGGTAGCGGCTGTCGGCGCGCACGGCGAACATGCCGGGCGTCGAATACATCGCCGTCACGACCTTGAGCTTCGACACCGGCCGGCCGATGCCCATGAACAGCTCGTAGGCGAACTCGCCCGACACCATGGCGACGTCGAGCTCGCCGGCCTCCAGCTTCGGCACGTTCTCGGCCGTGCCCTTGGTCGGGACCGAGGCGATCTCGAGGCTGGGATCGACGGTGCGCAGCGCGTCCAGGAGGGCCAGCGCGTAGATCATGAAGCTGCCGCCCTCGACCGAGGTGCCGAACGTGAATTTCAGCTCCGGCGTCGGCGCTTGGGCGAACGCCACGCGCGGCGCGATCGTTGCGAGAGATATCGTCGAGAGAACCGAGCGTCGCCGTACGTGCCGCATGACTTCTTCCTGTCAGGGCCGCAGGCCCGCGCCTTCGATCTTCATGCCTTTCGCGCGATCCATCAAATAGACTTACAGCGCGACATATTGCGGCGCATCGGAGGCATAGGCGAGCCCACGGTCTGCCACTCCAGGCGATAGACCGGATAGGCGATGGGAGGGGCCTGCGGGATCAGCGAACCGCCGAGTTTCCGGCCGGCATTGTCGTCGTGGCAATTGGCGCAGGAGAGATTGAGCTGGCCCTCGCGGCGCGTGAGAGGGCGTTGTCCCGGAACGGGAAAATCCTACTCCACCCGGCCGTCTGCCGCGCCTCACAGCCGCGTGCCCCCTTCAGCCGATGCAGGCCTCGAAGACGCGGCGATAGTTGCCGCCCAGCAGCTTCGCCACCTCGGCGTCGTTGAACTTGGTGCGCAGCGCGGCGGCCAGTTGCGGCAGGTCGGCGTAGCTCGGCATGGAGCTGGGGCCCAGAAGGCCCAGCTGGTCAGTGCCGACGCCGACATGATCGACACCCACGACCTTGACCATCCGCGCCATGGCGTCGGCGTAAGAGCTGACATTCGCCACCGTCTGGACCGGCCAGATGCCGATCACGCCGCCGGTCGACGCGACCGCGCGCGCATGGTCGGAGGTGATCAGCCGCGTCCAGGGCGTGGGCCGGTCGCTCAAGCCCGTGTGCGACAGGATCAACGGCTTGGTCGCAGTCGAGACCGCGCGCTTCACGAGATCGAACGTGCCGTGCGCCACATCGACCACGATGCCGAGCGCGTTGCAGCGGCGGATCACCTCGGCACCGAAGTCGGTCAACCCGCCCTTCTCGGACGGTTCGGTCTGGATGTCGCCCAGCTCGTTGGGCCGATAGTGCGTGAGCTGGAGCTGGCGCAGCTGCCAGCGCTGATAGGCTTCGTCGAGACGCTCGATCCTGCCGTCGAGCCAATCGGCGCCTTCCGACGTCACGATCACCGACGGCCGGCTCGAGCGGGCCGCGCGCAAATCGGCCGCCGTCTTGACGATCGTCATCGACTGGGTGCGCACCAGCTCGTGCAGCTTGGCGAACTGGGTTTTGCTGAAGTCGTAGAGTTCACCCGGACGTGGATTGCGGGTGGGCCGCAGGCGGCCGCTCGAGACGCCGATGATGGGCGAGTCGCCCACGATGCAGAGGCAGATCGTCGACATCCCGCCCGCCTTCATCGGAGAGGCGACATCGAGCAGACCGTCGCGCCCGTACGACGCGCGAATGAGATTGCCCGCGTGGCTGTGCAGGTCGACGGCCGCACCATCGGTCTGCGCCATCGCGGCGGCCGGCAGACAGAACAGCGGACTCGCCGCCAGCATCGCGCGGCGCGAAACGCCTGCAACGACTTCTGCCTCGTGCAACTGGTAACGCCAACCGGCGGGATCGTCGGCGACGTGAAGCCTTCCCGTGAGACGCAGCGCGCCGTTGCCGAGCTTCAGCGGCGCGTCGGCCACGATCTCGATCACCGCCAGCGGATTGTTCGGCACGCAGCCCTGGCAACAGCCGGGCTCGGCCATCAGCAGGAAATGATCCGCCTTCTTCGCTGGCAGGACGGTGATCGGAAACCCGGAGATCTCGACCCTCTTGCCGTGCGCCTTGTCGGCGCGCGGCTTTCCGAGATCGTGCCACGACAGGCGCATGCGCCCTCCCTAGAGCTTGGGCGGCGGATAGTACGGCCTTTCACCGAGGGCTTGCACGCGCTTCCAGAAATCCGGGCCCGACGCCTTGCCGACTTCGTCGAGGTCGGCAGCCTGTCGCCACATACTCCATGAATCGGGATGGAGGCGGCTGGCGTCCGCGAGATGCAGGTCGCCTTCGGCCGCGCGGCCATGGGCCCGCAGCCACACGCCCAGCCGGAAGTGCGCACGGGCTGAAGCGATCTCCGGCGTGACCTTCGGCAACTGCGCACGCGCTGCATCTTCGGGCAGGACATGCTGGCCGGTGGTCACCCAGGCGCGGACGGCGTCCATGTACGCCTTGCGCGCCGCCTCGCGCTCGGCCATCGCCTGCGGCGACATCGTGCGCGTCTTGAGGTCCATGCTCCGGAAGTGATCGGTCGAGCCCGCCGTCTCCGGCGGCCGCACGATCTTCCCCTGCTCGTCGATCCAGATCGCCTGCGGGACGTTCACCAGATTGTAGAGATCCTCGAGCCGGTGCTCGGTGTCGATCAGCTGCCAGTAGTCGGACTTGGCTTGCTCGATCCACGGACGGGCATGATCGGCGCCGCGGCTTTCTTCCGCGACAGCCACCACCATGAAACCCTTATCCTTGAGGTCGCTGTAGAGTTGCTGCCACACGGGCAAGTCGAACCGGCATCCTCACCAACTGGCCCAGGTGGCGAGGAAGACCTTCTTGCCGCGCAGCGAGGACAGCGTGCGCGGCGTGCCGTCGACGTCGGGCAAGGTGAAGTCCGGTGCCGCGAGCCCTTCGAGCGCCGCGTTGCGCTCGTCGGCCGGGGCGCCCAGCGCCCACACGTCGCGCGTGTCGGTCGAGACGACGGGACCGCCGAGCTTCTGCCAGAAGGCCGCGACATCGACCTCGTTGGTGCCGACCGCCGATTCGGGCAACGGCACGCATAGATCGTCGCGGCACATGCCTTCCGGCTTCAGGGTCCAGCCGGTCACCGTCGCGGCGTCGGCCGGACTCATCCAGAGCCCGTCGCGCGCGGCGACGTCGTGCTCGCCCGTGGGCGTCAGTATCCTGGTCATTTGGGCACCACCCTTTCGTCACCCCGAGCGCAGCCGAGGGGCCTTTCTGTAAATTTGCGTTGCAAAGAGAGGTCCCTCCACTCCTCGCTACGCTCGTCGGTCAGGATGACGGTCGATGCTATTTGGGCACCGAGATCGTCACTTCCTTCGACGTGATGAACTCGAGCAGCACCGGCACGCCCTTCTTGGTCTGCTCGATGCCGCGCTTGATCGCGGGGATGATGTCCTCGGGCTTGGTGACGCGCTCGCCATAGCCGCCGAAGGCGCGGGCCATCGCGGCGTAATCGCCGGAGATGTCGGTCGAGCGGTACTTCTCGGTCGAGACCTGCATGATGTGCAGCTCGATCGCCATCGAGAAGTTGTTGAGCAGGATCGACATGATCGGAATGCGCTCGCGCACCGCCGTCTCGAAGTCCATGCCGGTGAAGCCGATCGCGGCATCGCCCCACACGTTGATGCAGAGCTTGTCCGGGCAGGCGAGCTTGGCGCCCATCGCGAGGCCCAAACCGTAACCGAGCTGAGTGGTCTTGCCCCAGCCGATATAGGTGTGCGGCTTGGTCGTCTTCCAGAACGGCGAGAGCTGGTCGCGCGGGCTGCCGGCGTCGTGGGTGATGATCGTGTTAGCGACGTCGACCGTATGCTGCAGATCCCACAGCACGCGATACGGATTGAGCGGCGCGTCGTTGTGCGTGAGCTTGGGCATCCACTCCTTGAGCCACGCCTCGGCCATCGGCTTGATCTCGGCCACGACCGGGCCCTGGTCGCGCTTCTTGCCGCCCACGAGCTTCGAGCACTCGTCGATCATGGCGCGCAGCGCCAGCTTGGCGTCGCCCACCAGGCCGTACTGGCAGCGCACGTCCTTGTTCAGGTGGTTGGGGTCGAGCGTGGTGTGGATCACCGTCTTGCCCTTGGGCATCGAGATGCCGAAGTTCGTCTCGGTGAACGAGCAGCCGATGCCGAACAGCACGTCGCACTGGTCGAGGAAGTGGCGCACCGCCTTCGGATAGGCGCGGCCGCCCGAGCCCAGCGACAAGGGATGCGTCTCGTCGAACGAGCTCTTGCCCTGCAGCGAGGTGCAGACCGGGATGGCCAGCAGCTCGGCCAGCTCCTTCAGCTCGTCATAGGCTTCGGCCCAGTGCACGCCGTGGCCGGCATAGATCACCGGGCGCTTGGCCGCGACCAGCACCTTGGCCGCTTCCTTCACCGCCGCGGGATCGGGCCCGTATTTGGTGGCGACCACTGGCTCGTAGGTGAGCGGATCGGGCGCATCCTCGGCATTGGCCTCGGCCGGGAACTCGATGATGACCGGCGAGCCGCGGCCGTTGCGCAGCAGGCTGAAGGCCCGGCGCATGATGTTCTCGATGTCCTTGCCCGAGGTGATCGGCTCGGCGTGCTTGGCGACATGCGCCATGGTGAGCGTCGAGTTGAAATTGGGCGGCACGTGCGCGATGCGGCGCGGATAGCCGGCCGGAATGACCAGCAGCGGCACCGATTCGCCGAACGCCTGGGCGACGCCGCCATAGGCGTTTTCCGAGCCGGGGCCGCTCTGCATGCAGAACACGCCCATCTTGCGGCCCTTGGTCAGGCGCGACATGGCGTCGGCCATGTGCAGCCCGATGCGTTCCTGGCGCACGATGATCGGACGAATGTCGAGCGCGGCGCAGTGCTCGATCAAATGGTTCACCGGATAGGCGAAGAGATACTCGACGCCCTCGCGCTTGAGGATCTCGGCGACGGCTGGTCCGGTCTTCATCTGCGTTCTCCCTCTTTGTCATCCTGAGCGCAGCGAAGGATCCTTCGCCTTCGGCTCAGGATGACAGGCTTGCGCCTGTCACTTGTTCAGTTCCTTCATCGCGCTGTCGAGCCCACCGAGCGTGAGCGGGTACATGCGGTTGGAACTCAGCTGCTGCAGCAGCTGGATCGACGGCGTGTAGCTCCAGTGCCGTTCCGGCACCGGGTTCAGCCACACCATGCTGCGATAGGTGTCCGAGACGCGCTGGATCCAGGTCTGGCCCGACTCTTCGTTCCAGTGCTCCACCGAGCCGCCCGGATAGGCGATCTCGTAGGGACTCATCGAAGCGTCGCCGACGAAGATGATCTTGTAGTCGGGCGGGAAGGTATTGAGCATCTGCGCCGTCGAATAGGTGTCGACGTGACGGCGGCGATTGTCCTTCCACAGCTTCTCGTAGAGACAGTTGTGGAAGTAGAAGAACTCGAGGTGCTTGAACTCCGAGCGCGCCGCCGAGAACAGCTCCTCGCAGACGCGGATGTGCGCGTCCATCGAGCCGCCGATGTCGAACAGGATCAGCAGCTTCACCTTGTTGCGCCGCTCCGGCACCATCTTGATGTCGAGATAGCCCGCGTTGCGCGCCGTCGAGCGGATCGTGTCGGGCATGTCGAGCTCGACCTCGGCGCCTTCGCGCGCGAACTTGCGCAGGCGGCGCAGCGCGATCTTGATGTTGCGCGTGCCGATCTCGACCGTGTCGTCGAGGTTCTTGTACTCGCGCTTGTCCCACACCTTCACGGCGCGGCCCTCGCGGTTCTTGTCCTGGCCGATGCGCACGCCTTCGGGGTTGAAGCCGTAGGCGCCGAACGGCGAGGTGCCGGCCGTGCCGATCCACTTCGAGCCGCCCTGGTGGCGCTTCTGCTGCTCCTCGAGACGCTTCTTCAGCGTCTCCATCAGCTTCTCCCAGCCGCCCATCGCCTCGATCTGCTTCTTCTCCTCCTCGGTCAGAAGCTTCTCGGCGAGCTTGCGCAGCCACTCCTCGGGAATCTCGGCCTGGACGCCCTCGCCCACCGGATTCTCGAGGCCCTTGAAGACGTTGCCGAACACCTTGTCGAACTTGTCGAGGTTGCGCTCGTCCTTCACCAGGATGGCGCGCGACAGGTAATAGAAGTCGTCGATCGAATATTCGGCGACGCCCTTGTCCATGCCTTCCATCAGCGCCAGGTACTCCTTGATGGAGACCGGCACCTTGGCCTGACGCAGCTCGAGGAAGAAGTTCACGAACATGACGTGACTCCCTTAGGTGGTGCGCTGCTCCCGGCGCGCCATGAAGGCGAGACGCTCGAACAGGTGGACGTCCTGCTCGTTCTTGAGCAGCGCGCCGTGCAGCGGCGGGATCAGCTGCTTGCTGTCCTTCGAGCGCAGCGACTCCGGCGACATATCCTCGACCATCAGCAGCTTCAGCCAGTCGAGCAGTTCGGACGTCGACGGCTTCTTCTTGAGGCCCGGCACTTCGCGGATGTCGTAGAAGACGTTCAGCGCCTCGCGCAGCAGGTTCTTCTGCAAGTCGGGGAAGTGGACGTTCACGATCTCGGTCATGATCTCGCGATCGGGGAAGCGGATGTAGTGGAAGAAGCAGCGGCGCAGGAAGGCGTCCGGCAGCTCCTTCTCGTTGTTCGAGGTGATCATCACGATCGGGCGCTGCTCGGCCTTGATCGTCTCCTGCGTCTCGTAGACGTAGAACTGCATGCGATCGAGTTCGAGCAGCAGGTCGTTGGGGAACTCGATGTCGGCCTTGTCGATCTCGTCGATCAGCAGGATCGGACGCTTGGGCGCGGTGAACGCCTCCCACATCTTGCCGCGCTTGATGTAGTTGCCGATGTCCTTGACGCGCTCGTCGCCGAGCTGGCTGTCGCGCAGGCGGCTGACCGCGTCGTACTCGTAGAGGCCCTGCTGGGCCTTGGTGGTCGACTTGATGTGCCATTCGATGATCGGCGCGCCCAGCGCCTTGGCGACTTCGTGCGCCAGCACGGTCTTGCCGGTGCCCGGCTCGCCCTTGATGAGCAGCGGACGCTCGAGCGCGATCGAGGCGTTCACGGCGACGCGCAGATCATCGCTGGCGACGTAGGAGTCGGTACCGGTAAATTTCATGGTGCAAAATCCAGGTTCAGGGAGTGACCGGCACCCTAGAGGTCACCCACCCGCCCTGACAATGAAATAGACCAGCGCGGCGGCCGCCATCAGCAGCGAAATCGCCAACCGGCTCGAGGCAAAGAAGAGCCGCGGCGCGGGCGTGCCCGGCGGGACGACCTGATCGACGGGCTTGCGGCCGGTGATCATGGCGCCGACGAGGTTGTGGCGCTTCCACACGAGATAGACCAGCACCGCCACCACGTGCAGGGCGACCAGCACCAGCAGAACGTTGACCCAATAGTGGTGGAAGGCCGTGACCTTGTCGACCATCGCGTCGGCGATGCGCGACGCCAGCGGGCCGCTCACCATGCCGGTGTCGGTGTCGGCGGAGAACAAGCCCGTGCTCGCCTGCGCCAGCACCGCCAGCAGCAGCACGACGACCATCGCGCCGCCCATCGCGTTGTGCCCCGCGTCGTAAGGACCGTGCTTGCCCAGCAGTTCGCGCAGATGGCGGAAGGCCGCCGCCGGGCCCTTCACGAAGCTCGAGAAGCGCGCGGTCGTGCTGCCGACGATGCCCCAGGCGATGCGGAACAGGATCAGCGCCAGGATCGCGTAGCCCGACCAGAAGTGGAACTTCATCGCCTCGCCGCCGGCGCGGCCCGTGAAGTAGGATACCGCCATCAGGATCACGAGCGTCCAGTGGAACAGCCGCACCGGCACGTCCCACACCTTGATCTTGCCGCCGCTATTGGTCGCCATCCCCGCCTCTCTGCAAGTCGTTCGCAACAATATACACGCAGTCGTGACAGAAAATTCCCTGCCGCGCTGTTCGCTTTGCCGTGAACCTCTGCAACAGTCGGCTGCGAGATAACAAAGAGGGATGCTCTCATGCTGAAGAAGACCGTGGTCATGGCCATGATCGGCGCGCTGGCGGCCGGCGCCGTGGTGAGTGCCACGACGGTGGCGTTCGCGCAGGCCGACGTGATCAAGCAGCGCCAGGACAATCGCAAGGCGGCCGGCGCCGAGATGCGCGCCATCAAGGGCGTGATCGATTCCAAGGGCGACGCCAAGGCGATCGTCGCGCACGCGGCCAAGCTCAAGGAGCTCGAGGCGGCGTTCGACAAGATGTTCCCGGCCGGCTCCGACAAGGGCGAGACCAAGGCGCTCCCCACCGTGTGGAGCGACATGGCGGGCTTCCAGGCGGCCGGCAAGGCGGCGGATGCGGCCTACGACAAGCTCGCCGTCGCGGCGGGCTCGGGCGACATGGCGGCGATCACCGCGGCGTTCGGCGATACCGGCAAGGCCTGCGGCGCCTGCCACACCAAGTATCGCGTGAAGCAGAACTAAATCGTCCCTCGACGGACGACCGAGAGCGGCGGGGAAACCCGCCGCTTTTTTGTGCGCGTCGCCACGGGTCCGGACACAAGAAAGGCCGGTCGTCTGGGGAACGACCGGCCTCCTGTACTGCCCGTGACTGGGGTGGGAAGGGTGGCGGCGAAGCCTTGGGTTGGGAGAAGGGACTTCGCCGTGGTGGCTTGTTAGGCCACCGCCACGGGCTGAGCGGGAACGGTGAGTGCCTGGTGCACGATCGCCTGGGCAGTGAAGCGCCAGGTGCGCGAGGCGTGGATCGGCGACAGGCGGAGTTGCTCGCGCATGTTCATCCAGCTGTCGAGGCCGAAGGCGAGATCGAGCGAGTCGAGCACGAGGTCGCGCGAGCCGGGATCGAGGTTGGAGAGCTCGGTCTCGAACCACGCCGCGAGACGGGCGCGCAGCAGCTTGCGCAGCTGCGCGACACCGAGGCCGACGGCCGGTGCCACGGAGCGCACGCGTTCGGCGAAGTGCCACACCGGCAGCCACTCCTCGAACAGCTCCGAGCGATCGGAGACCAGAAGTTCGATGCGGCTGTTGAGCGGCGCGGCCGTATCGACGGGCTTGATGCCGTCGAAGGCGCGGCTGACCGCGAGATCGAACGCCGCGGCGTAGAGATCCGCGAGATTGGTGAAGTGCTGGAAGAGCGCCCGGCTGGAAACGCCGGCGATGGTGGCGATGGCGGCGGAGGTCGGCTCCACGTCGCCGGCCTGGATCAGATCGAGCGTGGCCTGGATCAGGCCCTGCCGGGTGCGCAAGCCGCGAACGATGCGGCCATCTTGGGATCGCGATACATCGACCGGGAATCCGACAATTTTCATATTAAAACCAATAGAATAAGAATTTCTTTAATGAGGACACGTTAACATGCCTCTTTTTGTCCGTCACTTGCAAAAATGCATATCTCAGCAAATTCGATCTCTGATTTTTCTACGTTGTTTTTTTTGAGATAGACGCTTTTGGGGGATCTGAAACTGCAGTGAAGCCGCAACTACTCGCGACCGCACTGCGGTCTTCCTCTTTTTCCTGATTTTTGAAGGGAATCAAGCCATCGCCTGTGGATGGCGCCCGATCTGCGGAGGATACCCCCAGAAATACGAAAGGCCGGTCGCTTGGGGAACGACCGGCCTTCCTTAGGAGCCCGCCTGGGTGTGGGATTATCGAAGCCTTGGGGTGTGTGGGAAGGGGGCTTCGATGAACGGC
>JAFEFH010000066.1 GCA_018240695.1 Pseudomonadota bacterium
GGGAAATAGACGCGGCCCTCGACCGCGACCTTGCCGTTCTCGCCGAGGCCCCACGCGGCCGACGAGAAGTCGCCGAAGCCGTCGACCGAGACCGTCACCGCCTTGTCGTAGGGCGAGACGTAGAAGGCCGAGGCGAGATGGCAGAGGTGATGCTCGACGGCGTGCACGCTGCCGTGGAACGCCTGGTCCGGCAGCGCGCGCTTCAGGTTGCCCGCGATGTCGGCGCGCTCGCCGCGGCTGCGCAGGCGCTTCAGGATCAGGCCGGGCGACACGCCGGAGGTCAGCACATAGGCGAGCTTGCGCCAGCGGTTGGCGGCGTTGTCGCTGTTGGTCGCGACGTGATCGACCTCGGCCAGCGTGATGCCGGCCTCCTTCAGGCAGTAGCGGATGGCTTCGCTCGGGAAGCCGCCCCAGTGCTTGATGCGGCGGAAGCGCTCTTCCTCGACGGCGGCCACCAGCTCGCCGTCCTTGACGAGGCAGGCGGCGGCATCGGCGTGATAGGCGTTGAGACCGAGAATGTAAGTCATTGCAGGGAGATCACCGGGCGATGTCGCGGCGCAGGAGGTGCATTGAGAGGATGATGTCGGCAGTCACGCGCTGGGCCGTATAGAGAAGTCCGGCCCGTCCGTCGAACAGCAGGCCCTTCACGAACAGGCAGTGCACCGCGACGGCGAGCGGACCCAGCACGCGCGTGCAGCGCAGCCGGTCGGCCCAGCTCAGCTCCGACCACGGCCGGCTCATCAGCTTCTCGGCCTCGGCGGCCTGGTAGCGCGACTGGCTTTGCAGCCAGCGCTCGGTCGTCTTGCGGTCGTCGTGCAGCAGGCGCTGGCTGAGCGGCACGACCGGACCGTCGATCCTGAGCTTCTCGGTATGGCCGTCCTGGACGAACGATCCGCGGCCCCGCCGGAACAGCACCGGCAGGCTGGGATAGAGCGAGGCGCGCAGCTTCTTGCCGTCCATGCAGTAGGTGAAGCCGATCAGATAGGCCGCCACGTCGGGGGGCGGCGCAAGTGCTGCGATCTCGTCGCGCAGCGGCGGCTCCAGCATGTAGTCGGCGTCGAGCCGCAGCACCCAGTCGCTCGCGATGCCGGTCTCCTCGACCGCGAACTTCCATTGCCGGGCGTGGCTGTCGAAGGCGCGCTGGACGACCCGTGCGTTGGGAAAGC
This sequence comes from Pseudomonadota bacterium, assembly GCA_018240695.1. Lineage (GTDB taxonomy): Bacteria > Pseudomonadota > Alphaproteobacteria > Reyranellales > Reyranellaceae > Reyranella. The sequence goes on from JAFEFH010000066.1 coordinate 1,167, forward strand.
GGCCGGCGATCGCCACCGTGTCGTCGGTCGACAGGCTGTCGACCACCACGACCTCGCGCGCCCATGCCAGCCGTTCGAGGGTCCGGCCGATATTGGCCGCCTCGTTATAGGTCAGGATGACGGGGGTGATCTGGGCGAGCACGGGCAAAATCAGGCTATGTGGCTGGTATAAGTGAGCTTTTCGGACCGAACCACCGGTTTTCCGCCATCTTTGGGCGCAAAAGAGGCTCTGTGGCATCCCCGCCGCTTGACGGAAAGGCGCGAGGCGAGCAAACGAGCATCGCGCGCGCGACTGGCCCCTCGGGGGCGAGGCGCCGCCAACTCGCAAGTCGTTGAAAAAGCGGTTAAATATCCCTCGGATTGGATCGAAAGGCGTTTCTCAATGTCCAAGAATGATCTCGTGGTCGTCACCGGTGCCGGCGGTTTCATCGGCGGCCATCTGATCCGCACCCTCCAGCAGCGCGGCCACACCAAGATCCGGGGCGTGGACAACAAGCCGCTGAACGAGTGGTACCAGAAGACGCCGGGCGTCGAGAATCAGGTGGGCGACCTCGCCCTGCTCGAGCCGTGCCGCGCCGCCGCCAAGGGCGCCAAGATGATCTACAACCTCGCCGCCGACATGGGCGGCATGGGCTTCATCGAGACCCACAAGGCCGAGTGCATGCTGTCGGTGCTGATCAGCACGCACATGCTGGTCGCCGCCAAGGAAGCGGGCGTCCCGCGCTTCTTCTATTCGTCGTCGGCCTGCGTCTACAACGGCGACAAGCAGACCGACGCCAACGTGACCGCGCTCAAGGAAGAGGACGCCTACCCCGCCCTCCCCGAGGACGGCTACGGCTGGGAGAAGCTGTTCAGCGAGCGCATGGCGCGCCACTACCGCGAGGATTACGGCATCGCGACCCGCGTCGCGCGCTACCACAACGTCTACGGCCCCGAGGGCACCTATGACGGCGGCCGCGAGAAGGCCCCGGCCGCGATCTGCCGCAAGGTCATCGCCGCCAAGCTGTCGGGCAAGCACGAGATCGAGATCTGGGGCGACGGCGAGCAGACCCGCTCGTTCATGTACATCGACGACTGCACCGAGGGCACGATCAAGCTCGCGGAGAGCGACATCATCGAGCCGCTGAACATCGGCTCCGACGAGCTGGTCTCGATCAATCGACTGGTCGACATCGTCGAGAAGATCGCCGGCGTGAAGCTGAAGCGCTCCTACAAGCTCGACGCGCCGAAGGGCGTGCGCGGCCGCAACAGCGACAACACCCTCATCAAGAAGCTGATGAACTGGGCGCCGTCGGTGAAGCTCGAGGCCGGCATGGAGAAGACCTACAAGTGGATCTACGACGAGATGACCTCCGGCAAGGAATCGGTCGTCAACGCGCTGCCCAAGCAGGTCGCCGCGCAGTAAGCGCCGCCTTGAGGAGAAAATCGGGGGCCGCCGGGGCGTTCCAGCGCCGGGGCGGCCCCTTTTCGTTTCAAGCCGGCCAACGACAAATCGACTTACGTGACCATGTTGGGTGTTTCGCGCCGACGCGCCTAGACTCGCGCGATGCACGTCTCTCCTCGTCGTCCCGAGCGCAGCGAAGGACCTTGCCCTGCCCCGGTCGCGTTTTCCGGTCGTTTTATTCCGACCGCTTTTCGCGAACCTGCAATCGAATCAACGGGTTGGCGGCGTGCGCCGAATTCTTCCCTTATTAAAACGGAAAAAACGGTCTCAGCGACCGACTCGGCTGACGGCCTTGTTGCTCTTCAGGAGCTCGTCGAAGAACTTGATGGTCTTGCCGAGTCCTTCCTCGAGCTGGACCTTGGGCTCCCACTTCAGCCTGTTGCGCGCCAGCGTGATGTCGGGGCAGCGCTGCATCGGGTCGTCGACCGGCAGCGGCTGGAAGATCAGCTTCGACTTGCCGTTCACCAGCTCGAGAATCTTCTCGGCGAGGTGCTTCACCGGCATCTCGACCGGGTTGCCGAGATTGACCGGGCCCGTGAAATCGTCGGGCGTGTCGTCCATCAGTCGCACCCAGCCTTCGAGCAGATCGTCGACGTAGCAGAAGGCGCGCGTCTGCATGCCGTCGCCGTAGATCGTGATGTTCTCGCCCTTCAGTGCCTGGACGATGAAGTTCGACACCACGCGCCCGTCGTTGGGATGCATGCGCGGGCCGTAGGTGTTGAAGATGCGCGCGACCTTGATGCGCAGCTTGTGCTGGCGGTGATAGTCGAAGAACAGCGTCTCGGCGCAGCGCTTGCCCTCGTCGTAGCAGGCGCGCGGGCCGATCGGGTTGACCGAACCGCGATAGGCCTCGACCTGCGGATGCACCGTCGGGTCGCCGTAGACCTCGCTGGTGGAGGCCTGGAAGATCTTGGCGCGCACGCGCTTGGCGAGGCCCAGCATGTTGATCGCGCCGTGGACCGAGGTCTTGGTCGTCTGCACCGGATCGTGCTGATAGTGCACCGGCGAGGCGGGACAGGCGAGATTGTAGATCTCGTCGACCTCGACATAGAGCGGGAACGTCACGTCGTGGCGCATCAGCTCGAAGTGGGGGTTGCCGAGACAGGCCGCGATATTGTCCTTGCTGCCGGTGAAGTAGTTGTCGACGCAGAGGACGTCGTTGCCCTCCTTCAGCAGGCGCTCGCACAGATGAGACCCGAGAAAGCCCGCACCGCCCGTAACCAGAATCCGCTTGCCCATGACGCCCCTTGAAAGGTCCCCGCTTCGCCGGTGAGACTAGGCGAACGACCCAATGAAATCATCAAATAAGACTTGAGGGGACGCCGATGGGGATCGAGATCGTGGGACTCGCGGACATCGTGCGCGTGCACGGCCGGCAGCGGCCCGGCACCGCGGCGCTGGTCCATCGGGGACATACGACGAGCTACGGCGCCCTGGATCACGCCGCGAGCCGCGTGGCGCAGGCGCTGATCGCCGAGGGCATCCGCCCTCAGGCCCGCGTCGCGCATCTCGACAAGAGCAGCGACATCTTCTTCGAGCTGCTGTTCGGCACGGCCAAGGCCAATGCCGTGATGGTCTCGGTGAATTGGCGCCTCGCGCCGCCCGAGGTCTCGCAGATCGTGAACGACGCCGCGGCCGAGATCCTGTTCGTGGGCGAGGACTTCTTTCCCGTGATCGAGCAGATCCGCGCGAGCCTCACGACCGTGCGCACGATCGTGGCGTTCGGCGCGCGACATGCCGAGTGGCCCTCCTACGATACGTGGCGCGATGCCCATCCCGCCATCGATCCGATGCTGCCCGCCGAGCCGTCGGACACGGCGGTGCAGTTCTACACCTCGGGCACGACCGGCCTGCCCAAGGGCGCGGAGCTGATGAACAGCAACTTCTCGTCGATGATGGGCCTGTGGACGGCCGAGTGGCTGCTCGCGCCGGGCGTGCCCAACCTCGTCTGCCTCCCGATGTTCCACATCGGCGGCGCCGGCTGGGGCATCGCGGGACTGTTCGCCGGCGCCACCAACCACGTCGTACGCGAGTTCGTGCCGGCGGAGATCCTCCAGATCGTCGAGCGCGAGAAGCTTCAGGTGATGCTGCTGGTGCCGGCGATGATCCTGTTCCTGGTGCAGGCGCCGCAGATCCGCGAGACCGACCTGTCGAGCCTGAAGCTGATCGTCTATGGCGCCGCACCGATCCCCGCGCCGCTCTTGCGGCAGGCGATGGAGGTGTTCCCCTGCGGCTTCCAGCAGGTCTACGGCCTCACCGAGACGACCGGTGCGATCACCCTGCTGCCGGCGTCGGACCACGATCCCAACGACGCGAAGAAGCTGTTGTCCTGCGGCTACGCCCAGACCGGCGTCGAGCTGCGCATCGTCGGCGACCGCGGCCAGGACTTGCCGCCGGACCAGGTCGGCGAGATCGCGGTGCGCTCGGCGCAGGTGATGGGCGGGTACTGGAAACTGCCGGAGGCGACGGCGCGCGCGGTGCAGGGCGACTGGTTCTTCACCGGCGACGCGGGTTATCTCGACGCCAAGGGTTATCTCTACATCCACGACCGCGTGAAGGACATGATCGTGTCGGGCGGCGAGAACATCTATCCGGCCGAGGTCGAGAGCGCGCTGTTCGGTCATCCCGCCGTGGCCGACGTCGCGGTGATCGGCGTGCCGGACGAGCGCTGGGGCGAAGCGGTGAAGGCGGTGGTGGTGAAGAAGCCCGATGCCGACGTCACGCCGGGCGAGCTGATCGGCTGGGCGCGCGAGCGCATCGCGGGCTACAAGCTGCCGAAGTCGGTGGATTTCATCGAGGCGCTCCCGCGCAATCCCACCGGCAAGATCCTGAAGCGCGAGCTGCGGCGCGCCTACTGGGGCGACCGTGAACGCCAGGTCAATTGATCGCGCAAAAGAAGACCGGCGGCCCCTCCCGGAGCCGCCGGCTTTCACCCTTCAAGGACGCGAAGGCAGGTTAGCGGTGACGACCGCCGCCCGAGAAGCCACCCGACGAGTGACCGCCCGACGGGGCGCTCGTGAACGAACGGGTGCCGCTGCCGAAGCTCGACGCGGTGCGCGTCGTCGTGGCGCTGCGGCTGCCGAAGCTCTGCGTCGGCGTGGTCGTGCCGGTGGTGCCGGTCGAGCCGCCGTGGCTCCAGCCGCCGCCGTTGCCCCAGCTGTGCGAGCCGCCGTTGCTCGCCGTGCTGGTGCCCGTCGTGCCGCCGGTACCCGTGCCAGTGCCGGTACCCGTCGAACCGCCCGAGCCGTGGCCCCAGCCGCCATGGTTCCAGCCGCCGTTGCTGGCCGAGCCGGTGCCGCCCGTGGAGCCACCGGTCGAGCCGCCGTTGTGGTTCCAGCCGCCGTTGTTGCCGCGTGGATCGTGGTTCCAGCCACCGTTGTTGGCCTGGTTGTGATCCCAGCCGCCATTGCGGTTCCAGTTGTTGTCGCGGCCCCAGCCGTGGTTGTCGGCCTGGCGATGGTCCCAGCCGCCGTTGCGGTCCCAACCGTTGTGGTTGCCGTTCCAGTTGTGGTCGCGACCGTAGGCGTCGCGGTAGCCGCCGTTGCGGCCGTTGTCGTGCCAGCCGTCGTACGGGCGGCCGGTGTTGCCCCAGCTCTGGCCGCGATCCCACGCCTGCTGGCGATCGTGGCTCTGCTGGTAGATCTCGCGGCTCTGGCGATCGGTCATGCGGTCGAGGCGGGCACGCTCCTGCGGGGACACGTGGCCGTCGGCCTCGGCGCGGCGCTGCGCGCGGTCGATGTTGCGCTCACCCTGCTCGAGGCGCGCGGCCTCGCTGCGGGTGATCTGGCCGTCGCGGACACCGCGATCGATCCGGTCCTGCTGCCAATCCTGACGCTGGTTGATGTCGTACATGGACTGGGCGTTCGCAGCGCTGGTTGCGGCAAGCAGGCCGCCCGCCGTCAACACGGCGTAAGGGATAAGGCGAAGTTTGGGCATTCATGTCCTCTGGGCATGTTTCGACGGCATGGTGCCGCCTTAAGAATCGCTACGCCGACCCGTCTCCAAACATCCCTCGAAAAAGTTGCCGTCGCGGGCTAGAAAGCCGCGGTCCCCGAACGAACACAGCGATGCCACGCCAATGTCCCAATTGCCCTCGAACCTGACGCCCGTCCGCGACGCCCATGTCTTCGACCAGGCGCGCCTCGTCGACTACATGAAGGCGAACGTCGAGGGCTTCCGCGGGCCGGTGAACGTCCTGCAATTCGAGGGCGGGCAGAGCAATCCCACCTTCCACTTGAGCGACGCCGGCGGCCGGATGTACGTGCTGCGCAAGAAGCCGCCGGGCAAGCTCCTGCCCTCGGCCCACCAGGTGGATCGCGAGTTCCGCGTCATCAAGGCGCTGCACGATCATTCCGACGTGCCCGTGCCGAAACCCTATGCGCTCTGCCAGGACGACACGGTGATCGGCACCGCGTTCTACATCATGGAATTCCTGCCCGGCCGCATCCTGGCCGATCACACCATGCCCGGCATCTCGCCGGCCGACCGCGGCAAGATCTTCGATTCGATGAACGACGTGCTCGCCCGCCTGCACAATGTCGACTACCGCAAGGCCGGGCTCGGCGACTATGGCCGCGAGGGCCAGTACATCCAGCGCCAGATCGCGCGCTGGTCGAGCCAGTACGACCTGTCGCGCACCGCCGACCTCGAGGCGATGGAGAACCTGAAGACCTGGCTGCCGGCCAACATCCCGCCGGGCGACGAGACGCGGATCAACCATGGCGACTATCGCCTGGGCAACACCATCGTCCATCCGACCGAGCCGAGGGTCATCGCCGTGCTCGACTGGGAGCTGTCGACGCTCGGCCATCCGCTGGCCGACCTCGGCTACAACTGCATGATGTATCATTTCGGCGAGGGCTTCGGCGCGTCGGGCGGCTATGCCGGCACCGACCTCGAGGCCTTCGGCATCCCGACGGAGCAGGAATATCTCGCCGCCTACGCACGCCGCACCGGCCGCGACGGCATCCCGCACTGGGACTTCTACCTGGCGTTCTCGCTGTTCCGCCTCGCCGCCATCGTGCAGGGCGTCTACAAGCGCGGCCTCGACGGCAACGCCTCGTCGGAGACGGCGAAGAACTACGGCGATCGCGCGCGCGTGCTGGCCGAACTCGGCTGGTCGATGGTGGCCAAGCGCGCCTGAACCGGCGCGCGGCTACTCGTCGGTGACCGGCACCCGCGAGGCATCGCCCCTGACCGGGCAATCCTTGATGTCGACATACTCGTTGGCGGGGTTGCGGAACTTGTTGATGTCGTAGGGCGCGTTGATGTTGGGCACCTTGGTGCCCGGCGTCCTGAGCGTCCATGCCACGAGCTGCTTGATGACGCTGCCCAGCGCCTGGTCGAAGGCCTCGACCACCTTGGGGATCTTGTCCTCGCGCGCCCGCACGCAGCGCTCGATGGTGGCGACGCCGATGATCTGCCGCTCCGGCATGCGCACCAGCTTGGCCACGATGCGGACGTGGGCGATCGGCGGGCCGCCGTAGAAGTACATCGCCTCGAAGTTGCGCAGGTCGGGCTGCAGCGTGTAGTCGGCGCGCAGCCCGATCGACTCGCGGGCGACCGCGACGATCTTGTGGCTGTTCTCGAAGGAATCGACGATGCGCGTCTGCACCATCGCCGGCGCGCGGTCGGTCCACGCCGTCTTGGCGTAGTAGTCCGACGAGGTCGGCGTCATCGAGATGGCGATGCGGCCGGTGTTGAGGTTGGCCGCCGCCGCCGGCACCTCGACCGCGAGCTGCCACTGCACGGTCGGCATGTCCGGCTCGAACGTGCTCTTGGGCGTGGCCTGGTAGAGATCGGTCGGCTCCTCCGCCGCCTTGATCAGCGAGCAGCCCGCCAGCAGCGAGGCCGTGCCGAGCAGCGCGAGGCTGCGAATGCCCGAGCGAAGCGTCATTTGGGCCTGTATCCGTTCTTGCTGTCGAACACGAACCCGGCGGGATCGCGCTCGAGCTTGGTGGCGATGATGTTGAGGTTGGCCGTCAGCTCGCGCAGTTCGTGGATGGCGAGGCCGAGCTCGGTGAGGCCCGATTCGGTGAAGCGCCGCACCGGCCCGCTATTGTCGGTCAGGATCTTGTTGAGCTGGCCGCTGGCGCCGTCGAGGTTGCTCATCGCCTTGCGCGCCTCGATCACCGCGCGTGCGAGTTCGCCCGTGTCCTTGCCGGCGAGCGCGGCGCGAGTCTGCGCGTCCTGCGGCCCGAGCTCCATGGCGATCTGGCTCAGCTTGTCCGACATGCCGTTCAGCCGCTCGAAGGTCTGCTTGGCCTGCTCGATGGCGCCCGGCAGGTCCTGGAGCGCCGCCTGGATCGCGCTGTCCTGCTTGGCGAAGGAGCCCGAGAAGGTCTGGAGGTTCTTCAGCAGCTCGCCGACCGACGACAGGTTGTCGGGACTGAGCAGCTCGTTCAACCGGTCGACGGTGGTGCCGGCCTTGGCCAGCAGTTCCTGCGCCGAGGTCGAGGTCGCCTCGAGGAACGACGCGCCCTCGCGGATTTCCGGATAGGGCTTCTCGCCGAGCTTCTTCTTCGGCTTGATCTGGTCGACGTCGAGGCGGCCCACGATCTGCACGAAGGCGGCGCCGGCGATGAACGGCTTCTCGAACACCGCATAGGAGCGCTCGCGGATGTCGATCGACGAGGCCACCGCCACCGTGACCTCGATCTTCTCGCTGAGCCGCTGGCGGCCGGTGCTGCGCTGGACGTCGACGCGCGACGTCAGCCCGATCTCCTGCACCCGGCCCACGCGCAGGCCGCGGTAGAACACCGGCGAATCCTTGGTCAGTCCCTGGACATCGCCGGAAAAGAGAATGTCGTAATAGGCATACGAGGTCTGGTCGCCGGCGCGGAGCTTCCAGATCACGAAGCCCACGAGAGCCGCGATGAACACCATCATCGCCGCGCCGATCAGCACGTAGGGCGACTTGTTTTCCATCCGAAGCCGGTTCTACTCCTGCTTGGCCGCCCGCCCGCGCGGTCCGTGGAAATATTCCCGGACCCAGGGATGGTCGTAGTTTAGCATTTCTTCCATGGTACCCACCACGACGCGCTTGTCGAGCAGCACCGCGATCCGGTCGCAAACGGCATAGAGGCTGTCGAGGTCGTGAGTGACCATCAGGATGGTGAGCCCGAGGCTCGCCTGCAAGCCCTTCACCAATTCGTCGTAATGCGCCGCACCGATCGGATCGAGGCCGGCCGTCGGCTCGTCCAGGAACAGCATGTCCGGGTCGAGCGCCAGCGCCCGGGCGAGGCTCGCGCGCTTGCGCATGCCGCCCGACAGCTCCGACGGCTTCTTGTTGGCGGTATCGGGCGGCAGACCGACCAGGGCGATCTTGAACGCCGCGATCTCGTGCATCAGCCCCTCGTCGAGCTTCGCATGCTCGCGGATCGGCACCATGATGTTCTCGGCCACCGTCAGCGAGGAAAACAGTGCGCCGTCCTGGAACTGGACGCCGGTCCGCGCATGCAGCGTGCGCTCGGCCTTGCCGCGCATGTTGCGGGTGTCTGTGCCGAGCAGCTCGATCCTGCCCTCGCGGGCCTCGTTCAGGCCGATGATGGTGCGCAACAGCACCGACTTGCCGGTGCCCGAACCACCGACGAGGCCCACGATCTCGCCCTTGAAGACGTCGAAGTCGAGCTTGTCGTGGATCACCTGCTCGCCGAACTGCGTGCGCACGCCGCGCAGCTTCAGCACGACCTCGCGGCCGTCCCGATGGTCGACGAGCTGGCCACCCTCGAGCAGCGGCGTCCGCACCGGCTTGTCCTCGTCGTCCGCCCCCACCCCGGGCGAAGTCCAGGTCTCGGCTTCGGCCATCACACGCCCGCCAGCAGGAAGACGATGGAGAAGATGGCGTCGAGCACGATGACGCAGAAGATCGCCTCGACCACCGAGCGCGTGGTGAGCTGGCCCACGCTCTCGGCGCTGCCGCTCACCTGGAGGCCCTCGAAGCAGCCGATGGCGGCGATGATGAAGCCGAACACCGGCGACTTGATCATGCCGGTATAGAAATGCCACGCGCCTACCGTGTCGCGCAGCCGGTCGAAGAACTGCACGAAGGTGAAGTCGAGATAGACGGTGCAGGCGACGGCGCCGCCCAGAAGACCCGCCATGTCGCCCCAGAAAGTCAAAAGCGGCATCGAGACCACCAGCGCGATGATGCGCGGCAGCACCAGCCACTCGATCGGGTTCAGCCCGATGGTGCGCATGGCGTCGACTTCCTGGTTGACCTGCATGGTGCCGATCTGGGCCGTGAAGGCGCTGCCCGAGCGGCCGGCGACGATGATGGCGGTGAGCAGGACGCCCAGCTCGCGGAACATGCCGATGCCGACCGCCTCGACCGTGAAGGTCTCGGCGCCGAACTGGCGCAACTGCTGGACGCCCTGATAGGCGATCACGACGCCGATCAGGAAGCACAGCACGGCCACGATCAGCAGCGCCTTGACCCAGACCTCGTACATCTGGCGCACGACGGCGTTGAGGCGAAACCGCCATGGCTGAAGCATCGCCTCGAAGAAGACCACGATGATCTCGCCGAAGAACTCGCACAGCGCGACCAGCTGGCTGTAGACGTGGATCAGCCCCTGCCCGGCTTCCTCGAGCCAGTGGACCAGCCAGTTGACGTGCCGGGGCTGCGCCGGCTCCTTGCCGAGATTGGCCTTCACGACCTTGAAGAGGTCGGCATGGTTCTGGTCGGCGGTCTTGACCTCGGTTTCCGGCCCGCCGCCCGCCAGGTCGAGGATCTCGATGGCGCCCGCGGTGTCGAGGCGCGTCACCTTGCTGGCGTCGACCGCCTTGGCGGTCCAGCGCTCGGGCCGCTTGCTGCCCTTCTTCTTGGTCTTGACGCTGCGCAGGCCGAGCACGGTCCAGTTGCCGCTCACCTCGAGCACGGGCGAGCCCGCCTGGTCGGCATAGCGGATCGTGGGAGGAGCGTCGGCCATCGCCTGAATTAGTCGTCGCAGGCGACTTCGCTGTCAATCGCCCGCGTTGCCTCCATGGAACAGGACTGTCACTGTCGGTGCAGGAGGAAACGCATGGGCAAGTGGCCGGCGCTGGACAAGATCGAGATGCTCGATCGTCCCGATAATATTGACGACTACGAAGACCAACTCGAGAAGCTCCAGCACCGCTTGCTCGACCTCCAGGTCCATCACCTGCGGACGGGCGGACGGGCGGTGATCGGCGTCGACGGCTGGGACGCCGCCGGCAAGGGCGGCATGATCGAGCGCGCGATTTTCGGCCTCGAACCGCGCTCGACCCATGTCTGGCGCATCGGCGCGCCGACCAAGGAAGAACAGGGCCGCCACTATCTCTGGCGGTTCTGGCAGCGCCTGCCGACCCCCGGCAACTGGGCGATCTTCGATCGCACCTGGTACGGCCGCGTCCTCGTCGAACGCATCGAGGGTTTCTGCACAAAGGACGAATGGAAGCGCGCCTACCGCGAGATCAACGAGTTCGAGCGGCAACTGGCAGACGACGGCGTGCGCATCGTCAAGCTGCTGGTCCATGTCAGCGCCGACGAGCAGAAGAAGCGCATGATCGAGCGGCTCGACGATCCGCACAAGCGCTACAAGATCGGCCTCGAGGACTTCCGCAACATCGAGAAGCGCAAACAGTATCTCGAGGCCTATGACGAGATGCTGGAAAAGACCGACACCGACCACGCGCCCTGGCACGTGATCGCCAGCGACCACAAGAAGACGGCGCGTCTTGCCGGCCTCAAGACGATGGTCGACGTGCTCTCGCAAGGCGTGACGATCACGCCGCAGGAACTCGATCCCGCGGTCGCCGAAGCCGCGCGCAAGCTCTGGGGTTGGACACCAGACGACAAGAAGAAATGAGCGCTACGCGCGTCTTCGCCGGCTGGTGGGTCGTCGCCGGCGCCTTCCTGTGCATGCTGACCGGCTTCGCGATGGTCTATTCCTTCGCGGCCTTCTTCAGCCCGCTGGAGCACGAGTTCGGCGCGCAGCGCGGCGAGACCTCCCTCGTCTTCTCGATCGCGGCCTTCCTCTATTTCTCGATCGGCGCGGTCGCCGGAACGATCGCCGACCGCATCGGCCCGCGCCCGGTCGTGATCGGCGGCCTGCTGCTGGTGGCGGCAGGCCTGGTCGTGGCGGCGCGCGCCGACAGCCTGATCGAGATCTATGTCGGCTACGGCATCGGTGTCGGCGTGGGCGTCGGCCTCTCCTATGTGCCGAGCATCGCGGCCGTGCAGCACTGGTTCCATCGCCGGCGCGGCACGGCGAGCGGTCTGGCCGTGGCCGGCATCGGCGTCGGCACCCTGATCGGCGCGCCGCTCGCCCATGAGCTGATCGCGCGCATCGGCTGGCGGCCGACCTATCTCGTGCTGGCCGCCCTCACCGCGCTGGGCGCGATCGTGTCGGGCGCCCTCGTCCGCCGCGGCCCGGAGCATTACGGGCTCGGCCCCGATGGCGATCCGCCGCTCGCCCACGCAACGGCCGGCAGGATGCCCGGCCTGACCTTGCGCGAAGCGGTAGGAACATGGCCCTTCTGGGCAATCTACGGCGGCGCGCTGCTGCTGTCGTTCGGCCTGTTCGTGCCGTTCGTCCATATCGTGCCCTATGTGCGCGACGCCGGACTCGGCGAGGGCTTCGGCGTGCTGCTGATCATGCTGCTGGGCGTCGGCAGCACGGTCGGCCGCTTCCTGTTCGCGAGCCTCACCCCTTGGCTCGGCCGCCGGCGATCATTCGCCACGATGTATGTCGGCGCCGGTCTGATGATGATCGTGTGGTCGCAATCGACCAGCCGGCCCGCGTTGGTCGCCTTCGCCCTGTTGTTCGGCGCGTTCTACGGTGGCTTCGTCGCCATCGCGCCGTCGCTCGCCGCCGACTATTTCGGCGCGAGAGCGTTGGGCTCGGTGATCGGCACGCTCTACAGCGGCGTCGGCATCGGCGCGCTGTTCGGCTCGCCGGTCGCGGGCTTCGCCTACGACTTCTTCGGCTCCTACAGCGGCGCGATCCTGGCCGGCGCCGCGCTCTGCTTCGTGTCGTTCGTCATGACGATGGCGGTGCCGGAACCGGCGAGCTGGCTGGCGGCGCGAAGATCGCTGTCCTGACGCCCGGGCCGAGCCGCGCCTCGATCCACGGCAGGGACTCGCGCATCGCCTCCTCCAGCTTCCACGGCGGGTTGACCACCAGCATCGCGCAGGCGGACAGCTTGCCGCCCTCGGCCGGCACGTCGATCTCCAGGCGCAGCGTCTTGAGATCGGCGAGGCCGCTCACGAAGTCATGCGCCGCCGCCGTGTCCTTGATCGGGTACCAGATCGCGTAACAGCCGACCGCGAAGCGGCGCAGGCCGTGGCGCAGCGCCCGCGCCAGTCTCTCGAACTCATCGGTCGCCTCGAACGGCGGATCGATCAGCACCAGGGCGCGACGCTCGGGCGGCGGCAGCGCGGCCTTGAGCGCGTGGTAGCCGTCTTCCTGCCGGATCTCGACCGAGCGGTCGCCCGCGAACTCGCGCTTCAGGGTGGGCGCATCCTGTGGATGCAGCTCACAGGCCACGAACCGGTCGACGGCGCGCAGGCCGGCGCGGATCAGGCGCGGCGAACCGGGATAGCGCCGCAGCGGCCCGCCCGCCGGCCCGAACTTGCGGTCATAGGCCGACACCGCCGCGAGGTAGCGGGCGACGGCGCCCGGCGTGCCGGCCTTGGGCGCCGCCATCAGCCGGCCGATGCCCGCTTCCGCCTCGCCCGTGCGCGCGGCCATGCCGCCACCGAGATCGTAACCGCCGGTGCCGGCATGCGTGTCGAGCACGAACAGCTTCTTGTCCTTGGCGGTCAGCAGGCGCAGCAGCTCGCACAGCACGAGATGCTTCAGCACATCGGCGAAATTTCCGGCATGGAAGCCGTGGCGGTAGTTCATACGTCTGCCTATAGCATCCTGAGCCCGGTTCGTGCTTCAACCGTCGGACAGAAGGGGAAGTACCATGGCCACGCACGAGCTTCATTCATCGCCCGAGACCTGCCACTGGGGCTATTTCGACAGCCAGCTGAAGCCGCAGCTCCGCATCAAGTCGGGCGACATCGCCACCATCCACTGCGTGTCCGGCTCGATGGAGATCCTGCCGCCGCCGCCGATGAACGTGCTGCCCGAGCATCGCGAGATCCTGACGACGCTGAAGCCGCATCTCGGCCGGCACATCCTGACCGGCCCCGTGCATGTCGAAGGCGCCCAGCGCGGCGACGTGCTGGCGGTCGAGGTGCTCGACATCAAGTTCCGCACCAACTGGGGCTGGAACGTGCAGCGGCCGCTGGCCGGCACCCTGCCCGAGGACTTCCCCTTCTATCGCCTGACGCACATTCCGATCGATTCGAACCGCGGCGTCTGCACCCTGCCCTGGGGCCTCGAGGTCGAGCTGCGGCCGTTCTTCGGCATCATGGGCGTGGCGCCGCCGTCCGAATGGGGCCAGTGCAGCTCGATCGAGCCGCGCGCCTTCGGCGGCAACATCGACAACAAGCACTTCCAGGTCGGCACGACGGTCTACTTCCCGGTGTTCGCCGACGGCGGCCTGTTCTCGACCGGCGACGGCCACGGCGTGCAGGGCGACGGCGAGGTCAACCTGACCGCGCTCGAGACCAGCCTGTCGGGCACGTTCCGCTTCACCGTCCGCAAGGACATGAAGCTGGTCAATCCGCGCGCCGAGACCGCGACGCACTGGATCACGCACGGCTTCGATCCCGATCTCGACGACGCCGCCAAGGAAGCGCTGCGCGACATGATCCGGCTGATCTCCGCCAAGACCGGCCTCAGCGCCGCCGACGCCTACATGCTGTGCAGCCTCCAGGGCGATCTCCACGTCACCCAGACGGTCGACGGCAACAAGGGCATCCACTGCATGATCGAGAAGAAGCTGATCGGCGGCTGAAGCCGCGCTATTTCTTCTTCGGCGGCGGCACGATCTTCGAGACGAACGACGTCGGCGTCTCCGTCGGGCCGAACGGGCCCGGCACGGCGTTGTCGACCGGCGGCAGGCTGCGCAGGAAGGCGACGATCGCCGCGGCGTCCTGGTCGGTCAGGGCCGCCAGCGCCCGCCACGGCATGGGCGGCGCGAGCTGCCGCCCATCGGGGCGCGTGCCGGTCCGGAAAGCTGCGATCATCTGCGCATCGGTCCAGTTGCCGAGCCCCGTCTTCTTGTCGGGCGTCAGGTTGGGTCCATAGAACGTGCCGAGCCCCGGCACTTCGAAGCCGACCTCCGAGCCGCCCAGCATGCGCGCCATGTCGGGCTTGCCGAAGAAGTGGCCCGGCGTGTGACAGTCGTTGCAGCCGCCGATGGTCACCAGGTATTTGCCGCGCGCCACGGCGGCCTCGTCGGCGAGCGCCGGCACAGCCAATGCGCATGACAGGCCGATGGCGGCCATGATGTCCCAAAGTCTCATCTGTCTCTCCCCGTCTCGGAGCCAGTGTCCAAGACGGCGGCCCGCGGTCAAGCCGCCTGCGCGGCACCGCCCTTGTCGGACGGCGCGGTCGGGAACGCGAGTGCGATCGCCGTGGCGCCGAGCCCGACGGCGAACGACCCGACATAGAGCCAGCCGTAGGTGCCGAAATGGTCGAACACCCAGCCGCCCAGGGCCGGTCCCAGCGACATGCCGAGGCTGGCGATCAGGCTGGCGGCGCCGGTGATCGTGCCCATGATGCGCATCGGAAAATATTCGCGGGCGATCACGGAGTAGAGCGGCATCACGCCGCCATAGGCCATGCCGAACACGAAGGCGACGCCGTAGAACTCGCCGACCTCGCGCGTGAAGAAATAGGCACCGGCTGCCAGCGCCTGGATCATCAGGCCGATCACGAGGACCGGCTTGGCGCCGAAACGGTCGCCTGCGAGCCCGAAGACGAGACGGCCCACCAGGCCGGCAAAGCCTTCGACGCTGTAGATCGTGACGGCGACGATCGGCGCGATGCCGCAGGCCATGGCGTAGCTCACCGTGTGGAAGATCGGGCCCGAGTGCATGGCGCAGCAGGCGAAGTACGTCACCGCCAGCACGATGAACTGCGGCGAGCGCAGCGCCCGGCCGACCGTGATGCCTGAGTCGCCGGCAACCGCGACACCCGCTGCCGCGCCCGGCACGGCGGGAGCGCGCCGCACCAGGAAGGCCGTCGGCACCACCAGCACGGCCACCACGATCGCCATGGTGAGCTGCGCGGTGCGCCAGTCGTAGACTTCGATCAGCCAGCCGGCGAACGGCGACATCGTCATCGGCGCCACGCCCATGCCGGCGGAGACGAGCGACACCGCGAGGCTGCGATGCTTGTCGAACCAGCCCACGGTCGTTGCCATCATCGGGATGATGATGGCGCCCGAGGCAACGCCGATCACTATTCCATAGACGAGCTGGAACTCGAGCAGGCTGGTGGCCCGGCTCGAGATCGCGAGCCCCGCCACCATCAGGATCGATCCCGCCAGCACCACCGGGCGCGGGCCGAAGCGGTCGGTCAGCGCGCCCCAGCCGAAGGCGGCGACGCCCATCGCGAGGAAATCCAAGGTCATGGCGGTCGAGATACCGGTGCGTGACCATCCGGTGGCCTCCGACATCGGTTGCAGGAAGACGGCCAGCGAGAACATCGCTCCCATGGAGACGCAGCCCATCAGGGCGCCGGCGGCGACCACGACCCAGCCGTAGTTGATCTTCATGCGCTCCTCCGTTCGCACCAACAGTTAACCATTATGTTAACTGTTGGCAAGCCCTGGTTTCTGCACGCCGCAACCCCGCCCCATCGGGGCCGTTAGCTTAGGCCAACCAGTGGAGGAAGAGATGAAGCGCGTTGTTCTTCTGGCTGTCGTCGCCTGCGCGCTGGGCACGACCGCCTGCACCGTTCGTAGCGAGCGTACCGTCGTCGAGAAGCCGGCTCCGGCGACGACGGCGTCGGTGGTGGTGGCCGATCCGCCGCCGCCCGGCACGACCACCTACGTCGTTCGCGACCGCTAACCCTTAACGATCGGTCGCCGATCGTCGAGACGCTCGCCCAGTTTACGGCGCCGGCTCTACCCTGAGCTCGGTGCCGTCGACTGCGGCGACGCGTACTTTTGCGCCGGCCACCATGTCCGGCCCCGTCACCGTCCAGCTGCCGTCTCCCATCGTCACTCGTCCGCGTCCGCGCAGGATCGGCTGATCGAGCACGAGCACCTTGCCGATCAGCGCGTTGCCGCGTTCGTTGAGGTTGGGATCGTCGCTGCGATGCTGGAGCTTGCGCAGGATCGGCCGCAGCCCGACCGCCGCCGCCACCGAGAAGACGGCGAAGACCGCGAGCTGCATCTCCAGCGACAGGTCCGAGACGACGAGCAGGAACAGCCCGGCCACCGCCGCGCCGACGGCGAGGAAGAGGAACACGACGCCGGGCAGCATCATCTCGCAGACCAGCAGGACGCCCGCGAGCGCCCACCAGTACCAGAACACGATCGTGAAGCTCATGGCCTAACCCGCGTTCGGCACGGAACCGCGACGCGGCGCGCCATCGCCGCTCCCAACGGCGCCGCGCGCCTGGGCTTCCTTGGCGAGTTCGCCGATGCCCGCGATCGAGGCCATCACGCCCGACGCCTCGACGGGCAGGAAGAACATCTTGGCGTTGTTGCTCGAGCCCATCTTGGCCAGCGCCTCGACGTACTTGGTGCCGAGGAAGTAGTTGGTGGCCTGCACGCCGTTGCCGGCGATCGCCTGCGCCACCACCGACGTCGCCTTCGCCTCGGCCTCCGCCATGCGCTCGCGCGCCTCGGCGTCGCGGAAGGCGGCCTCGCGGCGGCCCTCGGCGGTCAGGATCGCCGACTGCTTCTCGCCTTCGGCGCGCTGGATCGAGGATTCGCGCACGCCCTCGGCCTCGAGGATGGTGGCGCGCTTCTCGCGCTCGGCCTTCATCTGCCGGCCCATCGCCACCACGATGTCCTCGGGCGGCGCGATGTCCTTGACCTCGATGCGCAGCACCTTGACGCCCCACGGGCCGGTCGCCTGGTCGATCACCGCGAGCAGCGTGTTGTTGATGTCGTTGCGCTTGGACAGCGCCTCGTCGAGCGCCATGTTGCCCATCACCGAGCGGATGTTGGTGAGCGCGAGGTTGGTGATGGCGAGCTGGAGGTTCTGCACCTCGTAGGCGGCGCGCGCGGCGTCGATGATCTGGTAGAAGGCCACCGCGTCGACCTGCACGGTCGCGTTGTCCTTGGTGATCACCTTCTGCGGCGGGATGTCGAGGACGTTCTCCTGCATGTTCATCTTGCGGCCGATCGTGTCGACGAAGGGCACGATGAAGTGCAGGCCGGGCGGCAGCGTCCTGGTGTAGCGGCCGAAGCGCTCGATGGTCCAGTTGGTCCCCTGGTTCACCGTCTTGACGCCCGCGAACACCAACACAAGTGCCACGATCACGAGGATCAAGACGAAGATCATGCCGCCCATAGTGCCGCCTCCCTGCTGGGGCGAAGCCTAGCGTAACGCCGGGCAGCGGGCTATTCGGCGGCGGCCAGAAGTCTGGGGGCGGCAGCGCCGGTGGCGGAGACGCTGCGCTGGTCGGTGGCCAGCCAGCGGTCGAGGAAGCCGTTGATCCAGCGATCGAGCGGCGGATCGTAGAGCGTGTGCATCGACAGGTGCACGCCACGCGGCTGCGCACCGGGCCGCTTCAGCGACTCGGTCGCCTTCGACGTCCACAGGTCCTTCATCTCGAGCGTGACCTCGGGATGGAACTGGAAGCCGAAAGCGTTCTCGCGATAGCGGAAAGCCTGGACGGGATAGAGCTCGCTGCCCGCCAGCACCTCGCAGCTCGCGGGCACGTCCATGCCTTCGCGGTGCCACTCGTAGACCTTCATCGGGCCCTTGAACCAGGCCTGTCCGGCGGCCGTCGGCGTGATCGCCGAGTAGCCCACTTCGACCAGCCCATCGGCCCGCGGCGCCACGTGACCGCCCACCGCGCGGGTCAGGAGCTGGGCGCCCAAGCAGAGCCCCAGGAAGGGAACGCCCGCCTCGACCACCTTGGGGATCCAGTCGAGCTCGCACTTGATGCCGGCGAGCGTGCCGCAATCGTTGGCCGACATGGGCCCGCCGAAGATCACCACGCCGGCATAGCCGGACATGTCCTCGGGCAGATTGCAGCCGAGATTGGGGCAAAGGCGATGGAGCTCGTATCCGCGCTTCTCGAGGAGGCCGCCGACCCGTCCGGGCCGCGAATGCTCCTGATGCACGACGATCGCTATTTTCTTGGGCCCGTGAACGCCGGGCCGAACAGCCGGTAACGCCATGGATTTGCAAGATACGCGCAGCTTGTGGCAACGACAAGGCTGACGAAGGGCGGAGGCAGGGAAATGACGCGCAGGCTCGACTTCTATTTCGACTGTTCCAGCCCCTGGACCTACCTGGCCTTCCACGCCGTCCAGCCGCTGGCGGCCGAGCTCGCTGCAACGGTCGACTGGAAGCCGATCCTGGTGGGCGGCGTGTTCAACGCCGTGAACCAGACCGTCTACGACAGCCGGTCCAAGCCCAACCCGCTGAAGCAGGGCTACATGCTGAAGGACCTCGCCGCCTGGGCGAAGCTCTATGGCCTCGCCATCAAGTTCCCGCCGACGGTCTTCCCGGTGAACAGCGTGAAGTGCATGCGCGGGGCGTTCGTGGCCCTCGACGAGGGCAAGCTGGTCCCCTACGCCACCGCCGCCTTCGAGGCCTATTGGGGCGCCGACCGCGACCTGTCCAAGGAGGACGTGCTGGCCGACATCGCCGCCCGCGCCGGCATCGAGCGCCAGCGCTTCTTCGCCGGCATCGAGACCGACGGCTGCAAGGCCCGTCTGCGCGCCAATACCGACGAGCTGATCGGGCGCGGCGGCTTCGGCAGCCCGACCCTGTTCGTCGGCGAGCAAATGTTCTTCGGCAACGACCGCCTGGCGCTGGTGCGGGCGGCGCTGGAAGCCCTGCCGGACCCGCAAAAGCCCTGATTTTTGCAGTTCTGTCGGAACTGTGAGGTAAATGGGTTTGAAACCGCCCCCTATCTGTTGTACCCGCTGACACCCCCTTTTCCGGCCAAGTGTTGGAGTGTTCGGATGATGATGAAGCTTACGCAGGTCGCGCTTTTGGTTGCAGGCGGCCTGGCGATTGCCGGATGCCAGCTGGACAAGGCCAAGACCGCCGCGCCGGTCAAGAAAGCTCCCGCGGGCGACTATGCCCTCATCGTTCCCGCCGGCCCCCCGCCCGCCAACCTGCGGGCGGTCTGCTACAATGCCAACGACATCAACACGATCCGCGGCCGCATGTTCCACCAGGAGATGGTGGTCGCGGTACTGCAATGCCAGACCCCGAGCGGCAGCCGCGCCTTCGACTCGATCTACGCCAGCTACCTCGGCAAGTTCGGCGGCGAACTCTCCGCCAACGCCCGCGCGCTGACCGACCTGTCGCGCCGCAAGCGCTTCAACATCGACACCGTGGTGACCGAGTTCTCGAACCGCACCGCCCAGCGCGCGCCGGTCGACAAGGACTACTGCGCGCGCAACCTGCGCGCGCTCGAGTGGGCGCTCGACCCCAAGGTCACGTCGCTCAGCCAGACCCCGCCGCCGTACGACCTCGGCCCGGAGATGAACATGCTTCCCTGCCCCGCGCCGTAAGCGCCGGAGCGGACGAAAACAAAAAGGCGGTCCCTGCGGACCGCCTTTTCTTTTGCCCGGAGCCCCGGGTTACTGGACCACGATCTCGACGCGGCGGTTCTGCGGCTCGCGCACGCCGTC
>JAFEFH010000067.1 GCA_018240695.1 Pseudomonadota bacterium
CGGCGGCGCGCCGATCGTATTCGCGCAGCTACCCGCCCGAAAGGGGACTGGGATGAGCTCTCCCTGGGGCATCCGACGGTGGCCACAGGCGGTTGATCGCGGTCGAAGTGTGCAGTACTGCTTTCGGACCGTACGGCCGTGGCCATATCTCCCGTCCGGTTCCGCATCCAACAACCCACTGACGTGTGGCCCTGGATCGTGAGCGCCGCGGCCTCTTCTCCCTATGGTGAGGGTGACGGCGTGCTATTCCATTTCCAATTCGAGGGGCCCTCTGGCTAAGAGGCAATCAGCTCCGAGGAAGGGTCTGACGGTGACGAATCCAGCTTCGATCACGCGATCAGGAGGGGCCGGGCGAGTCCTGTGCCGGAGCCGGGCCCGAAGCGTCCAAGAGCCAGGTGTCTCGTCCCGACTCGGTCGGGCATCGAACTTCGGAGCCGCCGCCATCACTAATCGATCGAGGGCACGACGAGGACTATCGGTACTCACGGACGAACGCGGATGATCTTCTTCCCGGTGATGCGCTCGGTCGAATTGAAGGCACCGACGGCATCGTCGAGGGTGGAGACATCGCCGATGTTCGTCCGCAGTCGTCCGTCCCGCACCCGCTGGACAATCTCAAGCAGTTGGGCGCGATCGGCCTCGACTACGAAGTCGACCGCCAGGCCGTCGCGGGGCCGCGCCTCGACCTGTCCGATGACGGATACGAGGGTTCCTCCGGCTCGTATCAGACCTGCGGACCGCCTCCCGATATCGCCGCCGATCACGTCGAACACGAGATCGACCCCCCCGACATCCTCCAAAGAGTCGTTCTCCAGGTCGACGAACTCCTGTGCACCGAAATCGAGTGCCTTCTGGCGGTCGGCAGCGCGTCCGGTGCCGATAACGTATGCGCCGGCCTCACGGGCGAGCTGCGTCACCATCGACCCGACCGCGCCCGCCGAGCCATGCGCCAGGACGCTTTGCCCGATCTTGAGGTGGCCATGGTCGAACAGTCCCTGCCACGCGGTCAGGCCCGAGATCGGCAGGCTCGCGCCCACCGTGAACTCGACGTCGCCCGGCAGCGGCGCGAGGTTGCGTGCCTCAATCGCGACGTACTCCGCCAGGCTACCGTCGCGATACCAATCGGCGAGGCCGAACACCCGCTGTCCCACCGACAGCCCCGTCGTTCCATAGCCCAGCGCGGTCACCACCCCAGCCAGCTCGTGCCCGGGGATCGACGGCGTCCGGTCATGGTCACGGCGGTCGGTCCAGGTGGAGGGCCATTCCAACTCAGTCGGAACGAAACCCGACGCATGAATCTGAACGACGACGTCGTTTATCGCTGCCTGAGGCTCGGGCCGCTCTTCTGGCGTCATCCCAGCCGTCCCTCTGGCTTCGTCGGTCACCACAATCGCCTTCATCGGCCACTCCCCGTGTCGGGTTTTCGCCTCTAGGCAGCTGATACCCCGACTCCTGAGATTCAGACCAGGGGTGAAGGCCTCCCTTCTTGCCGATCGTCGATCTCAGGGTCTGACGGCCACCGAGCGAGTCCTGCCCGTAGCCCGCGCGGACCGGTCCCGTTCCTGCGCTACTCCAAGGCCGAGAACCTGGCCCGAGCGGGGGCCGTCGACGCAGGTTCCATTAGCAGGAGCGACGGGACTCGAGCCCGCGACCTCCGGCGTAGCGAAGCTCCCTACGGATGCCGGTACAGCCTCTTCAGTGCTGCCCGGTCCGATGCCAGCCGCAGGAGTCCTCGGTCGCGCGGATTCAGAGACGAGGCGTGGCGGTAGGCGCGCCGAGCTTCAGCGACGGCACCATGCCGGGTGAGGAGATCGCCGAGGAGCGCCCAGCTGACGTAGTTGTGTGGCTCGCGTTCGATCGCTTCCTCGAGCGAGTGCCGGGCGGCCGCGAAGTCGTGGAGGCGGGCGAACGCGGCGCCGCGCAGGTAGTAGCCCTGGAGAGAATCGGGATTGAGCGAAAGCGATTCGTCGCTCGCGGCAAGGGCGTCGGCGGGGCTCGATTCGAGCTCCCCCTGCGCCACCGAGCGTAGGTGTTCGGCCAGTGTCGGCCTGCCGATGAAGAAGATCGCGACGCCACCGGCGACGAGGACCGCGACGAGGGCGAGGGTGGGCAGCGGCCGCAGTCCCGACCTTGCCGCCGGCTCCCGTGAGCGGGGACGAAGCAGGAGCGCCGCGGCGCCGAGCGCGATCCCGGCGAGGCCGGGAATCAGGTGGAGCCAGTCGATGCTGGTCTGGGCCAGCCAGACGACGAAGGTCCCCAGGGCCGCGACGGTGACGCCGATCTCCTCCGGCATCGCTCGCGAGACCGCCGCCCGCCGCCAGGCGCCCAGAGCGGTCGCACCGAGGAACGCCCCGAGGAGGAGGGCGCCGATCAGCCCCGTCTCTCCCAGCGTCTGCAGCTCGATGCTGTGCGCCTGGCGGACGTCCTCGTCGGTCTGCCGTTCGAGGAAGTAGGTGCGGTCGAAGTTGCCGGCGCCGACGCCGTCGAGCGGATGGGCGGTGAACTGGTGCCAGGCGATCCGCCAGTAGTCGTAGCGGTTGCCGCCGCCGGAGGTGAAGCGCGAGGCGCCGTTGACCGTCGGTTCGAGCTTGGTGAAGGATTCGTACTGGTCGGAGATCCGGCCGACCGGATCCTTCGCGGCGACCAGCCCGCCGACCACCGCGACCGCAGCCAGCGCCAGCAGGACCGCGGCCGAGACGCGGGCCGGCAGAGCGCCTCGGTCGGGGCGGCGGGCGTTCAGGAAATCGGTTCCCCAGCTGGCGAGGCCCCACAGCACCGCGGCGCCGGGGGCGACCAACAGGGCCACGGTGATCCCGTGCCGGATCGTGTGGGCCGGCGGGTTGGCGATCGGGCTCGGCAACGCCGCCGTCACGTCGGTCAGCGGCCCCCAGGCGACCGCCACCGCGGCGACCACGACCAGCAGCGCCCATGCCCGCCGGTTGCGTCCCGGCAGGACGACCATCAAGACGACGGCGGAGACGGCGAAGGCGAACAGGGTCCCGCGCGAGTCGGTGAGCACGACGAGCGAGGCGAGCACGGTCGCGGCGCCGAGAGCCGCCCCGGCGAGGAGCGGTTGGCGGAGTCGCTCGGCCACGGCGACCAGGGGCCAGAAGCCGAGCAGGAAGTAGCCCCCCAGGCCGTTGACGTAGCCGAGCGGTTCCGCCAGCCGGGTGCCACTGAACTGGGCCTGCCCGTCGCCGCCGAGAAGCCGCACGACCTCGTAGCCGGCGATCCCCAGCACCCCCGCCGTGGTCCCCGCCACGAGCACCTCGGCGTCGCGCCGATCGCCGATGAGGAGGAGCAGGACCAGGAGGTAGACGCCGTAGGCGACCCACCGGTCGCCTTCGGTCAGGGCCCGATCCCCCGACTCGGCCCACCCCATCGAGATCAGGCACCAGACACCGAAGCCGAGGAGCCCGAGGACCGCCACCGCACGCACCCCGGAGGGCACCGCCTGCCGGGCGAAGAGAAGGGCGATCGCGACGACCGTGAGGCCGATCGCGATCGGGCCCCAGACCGTGAGGTCGAAGTATCCGAAGAAGGCCGGGCTGATCCCACAGCCGAGTCCGCCGACCAGCAGCAGCGCCTGGCGGGCGCGCGCGGGCAGCCGCAGCTCCGCGTCCGCCGCCGGCCCGTTCAGGAATCGTGGGAGAGTGGCGTCCATCCGGGGCTCTCGGCGATCGCGATCGAGGCCGCCGCGAGGACGAGCGCCGCGCAGCCCACCGCCGTCACTGCGACCGTGCCGAGCCGGGTGGCCTCGATCGCGAAGGCGCAGAGGCATGCCTGGGTGGTGGTCAGGGTGGAGACGACGACGCGCGGGGTCCGCAGGAAGACCAGCAGACGGTGGGTGGTGTGGTCGGTTCCACCGGTGAGCAGCGGCACCCCCCGACGGCGGCGGGAGATCATCACCAGCGTCGTGTCGAAGATCGGCAGCCCGGCGATCAGCGCCGCCGCCAGCACCGTCTCCCAGCCCGAGAGCCGGCCCATCGGTACGGACATCAGGGCGCCGGCGACAAGGAAGCCGATCGGCATGCTGCCACCGTCGCCGAGGAAGATGCGGGAGGGGCGGGCGAGATTGAAGCGGAGGAACCCGGCCAACGCCCCGACCAGCGAGACGCCGAGCACGGTGAGGGCCGTGTCCCCGCCGATCGACGCGAGCGTCGCGATCCCACCGGCGGAGACCGCGGCGACCCCGGCCGCGGCGCCGTCGAGGTTGTCCATCAGGTTGAACGCGTTGACCAGGGCCATCACCCAGAGCGCGCTCAGCAGCAGATCGAGCAGGTCGGATTCGAATACCGTCCAGCCGAGCCCTTCGGCCCAGAGGAACAACCCGGCGCCGGCCTCGACCGCGAGCCGAAACCACGGCGAGAGGTTGACCCGGTCGTCGATCGCCCCGACCACGGCGAAGAAGACCGCGCCGGCGACCAGCGGCCAATAACGGTCAAGCAGCCCCAAGCCGAGCACGGCCGCGATCGGCAGCGCGGCGACGAGGACCGCGGCGCCGCCCAGGTAGGGGGTCGGCCGCAGGTGGGCCTTGTAGCCCTTCGGCCGGTCGAGGAACCCGGTGCCGTGGGCGATCCGGATCGCCGCCGGGACGGTCAAGAAGACGAGCAGGGCAGGCAGCACGAGGGCCAGACCCACCCGCACGGCTTCGGGCACTAGGCGACCTCTTTCGCGTCCACCGGTACGGCGGCAGGCGCCGTCGCCACGCTGTAGGCGATCACGTCGTCGATCATCTCATCGATGGTCAGCCGCGGCGACCAGCCGGTGACGCGGCGGATCAGCGACAGGTCGGGGTGGCGGCAGCCGATCTCCTCGAAGCCCTCGGCGTAGGCCTCGTCGTAGGGGACCATGATGACCTCCGAGTCCGAGCCGGTCCGCTCGATCACCTTGTGGGCGAGGTCGCCGATCGTGATCTCGTGCGGGGAGCCGATGTTGAAGGTCTTGCCCGTCGCCGCCGCCTCGTCGCAGAGGCGCAGCACCGCCTCGGTCACGTCCCTGACATGGGTGAAGCAGCGCCGCTGGGTGCCGTCGCCGTAGACGGTGAGCGGTGCCCCGGCCAGGGCCTGCTGGACGAAGCGGGGCATGACCATGCCGTAGGAGCCGGTCTGCCGCGGGCCGACCGTGTTGAAGAACCGGAAGACGACCGTGTCCGCATCCCGCTCGCTCGTGTAGGCCTTGGCCAGGAACTCGGAGAAGCCCTTCGCCATCGAGTAGGCCCAGCGTGAGGTCGAGGTCGGGCCGAGGATCCGGTCGGAGTCCTCGCTCAGGAGCACGTCGCCGTTCTTGCCGTAGATCTCCGAGGAGGAGGCGACCAGCACCTTGCCTCCCCGCTCCACCATCGAGGAGATCACCACGTCGCTGCCACGCACGTTGCGCAGCAGCGAGTCGAGGGGCTGCTCGAGGATCAGCTGGACGCCGACCGCCGCCGCCAGGTGCAGGCAGACGTCGGCCGAGGCGGTGCAGGAGTCGACGAGATCACGGTCGAGGATCGACCCTTCGACGAGCTCCACCGCGCCGGTGGCGAGGGCTCCTTTCAGGTTGTCGATCCGACCGGTGCTGAGGTCGTCGAGCACCAAGACCTCATCCCCGCGGGCGACCAGCGCATCCGTCAGATGCGATCCGATGAACCCCGCGCCCCCCGTGACCAGGTATCTCAAATCTCCCCTCCGAAATCCTCGGACGTCAGCGCCCACCGTCCTCCACTTGGTCGGCGGCGGTCATAATATTCTCAATGCCGACCGACGATTCTTCGGTCCGCGTTCTGCGGGTCATCGCGAGGATGAACCTCGGCGGCCCGGCCCACCACGTCGCGCTGCTCAGCGCTCGTCTCGACCCGGAGCACTTCCGGACGCTTCTGGTCACCGGTCGTGTCGGTCCTGGCGAGGAAGAGCACGAGTCGAAGCATCTACCGATCAGGCGCCTCGATCCACTCGGACCGGAGATTCGTCCACTCCGCGACCTCGCCGCGTTGATCGCGCTGGTCCGCCTGACCCGCGCCTACAGGCCGGAGATCGTCCACACCCATACGGCGAAGGCGGGGATGCTCGGACGCACCGCGGCGCTCCTTTCGAGGCCGCGGCCGCTGATCGTCCACACCTACCACGGGCACGTCCTGCGGGGCTACTTCGGCCCGCTGAAGAGCGGTGCCTTCACTTGGATCGAGCGGGCGCTGGCCCGCCCGACCGACCGCCTGATCGGGGTCAGCGAGGCGACCGTCGCCGATCTCGTAGCGCTCGGTGTGGCGCCGCGCGCGAAGTTCGAGGTGGTGCCGCTCGGCCTCGACCTCGGGGCCTTCCTCGCGCTCCCGCCGGAGCCCGACCCCGAGGCCCGCGCCCGGCTGGCCGTCGGCGTTGACGAGGTGCTCTTCACCTTCACCGGTCGACTCGCCGAGATCAAGCGCGCCGATGTGATGCTCGGCGCGCTCGCCCGGGCCCGCGCGGAAGGCGCGCCGGTGCGCGTCGCGGTGGTCGGCGACGGGGTGATCCGCCCCGACCTCGAAGCGCGCGCCCGCGCGCTCGGCTGCGCCGACGCGGTCGAGTTCCTCGGCTACCGCACCGACCTGCCACAGATCCTCGCCGGCGCCGACGCCGCGCTCCTGACCTCCGACAACGAGGGCACCCCGGTCTCCCTGATCGAGGCGGCGGCCGCGGCACGGCCGGCGGTCGCGACCGACGTCGGCGGCGTCTCCGACATCATCGTCGCCGGCGCCGGACTGCTTGCCCCGGCGGGGGACCAGGCGCGCATCGCGCGGTCGATGGGCGAGCTCGCCGCCGACCGCGCGGCGCGCCTTGCGATGGGCGCCCACGCCCGCGCCCACGTGCGCGACCGTTATTCCGCCGAGCGACTACTCGGCGACATCGAACGGCTCTACTCCGAGCTCCTCGCGGAGCGCCGGCGCAACCTCGACCCGGCGACGGTCGCCGGCTTCGGCCGCGAGTGGACGACCTTCGACCAGTCCCCGGTGCCTAGGCCTGAGCTCGAGGCCCGCTTCGAGGAGTACTTCCGCCTCTTTCCCTGGAGCCGGCTGCCGTCCGACAGCGTCGGCTTCGACCTCGGCTGCGGCAGCGGGCGCTGGGCGCGGTTCGTCGCTCCCCGGGTCAGCACCCTGCACTGCATCGACGCCGACCCGGGAGCGGTCGCGGTCGCCGAACAGAACCTCCGCGACCGGGACAACTGCCGCTTTCACGTCGCCTCGGTCGACGCGATGCCGCCGGCGCCGGACTCGATGGACTTTGGCTACTCGCTCGGTGTCCTGCACCACCTCCCCGACCCCGCCGCCGGGCTCAGCTCCTGCGTCGAGCGGCTGAAGCCGGGCGCGCCGTTTCTCCTCTACCTCTACTACGCGCTCGACGGCCGACCGGCCTGGTTCCGGAGCGCCTGGAGGGCCACCGACCTGATGCGCCGCGGGATCAGCCGGCTCCCCCACCGCGCCAAGCTCGGCCTCACCTCGGCGATCGCCCTGCTCGTCTACCTGCCCCTCGCCCGCTTTTCCCTGCTGGTCGAGAAGACCGGCCGTGATGTCGACGCGCTGCCCCTGTCCACCTACCGGCGGGCCGGCTTCTACGTGATGAGGAACGACTCGCTCGACCGCTTCGGGACGCGGCTCGAGCACCGCTTCACCGCCGCCGAGGTACGGGAGATGATGGAGGCGGCCGGGCTCGAGCGGGTCGAGATCCAGACCGAGGCGCCCTACTGGTGCGCGCTCGGCTACCGGCGGGCCGGCAATGACGCGAACCCCTGACACTGACGGGACGCCGAGCGGCCGGGAGGTCGGCGCGCCGGCCGTCCCGTTGTCGCTCGAGGAGCCGGAGGCGCTCGTCTCCTCGCTCGGCGGCGGCAGCCGGCTCCTCGGCTTCCGCGCCCTGCAGTTCCTCTTCCTCTTCGGCCTCAACCTGGTGGCGACGCGGGCGCTCGGGCCGACCGGGCGCGGCCAGTACGCGCTGGCGCTGAACCTGGCGACGATCGTCTGGGTCCTCTCCCACCTCTCGGTCGAGCAGTCGATCGCCCGGATGCTGGCCCGGCGCGAAGCGCGGCCGCAGGAGCTCAGCCGGCTCGGCTCCGTCTTCACCCTGGCGCTCGGCCTCCCCGGGGTGGCGATCGCGATCGCGATCGGGCTGCCGCTCCGCCACGAGCTGCTCGGCGACGCCGCCCCGGAGACCGTCGTCCTCGCCGCCGCGACGATCCCCTTCACGCTCGCCGGCCAGCTCGCCACCGCGCTCCTCCTGCGGCTCGGCGCGCTGCGTCCCTACGGCTGGATCATCGCCCTCGGCGCGCTGCTGCAGTTCGCCCTCGTGGCCGCGGTGGAGGTCGGCGTGGGCCTCACCCCGCAGACGGCGATGGCCGCGGCGCTGGCGACGATCGCCGCCACCGCGGTTGCCCTGGCGGTCGTCCTGCGTCGACGGCTCGGCCCGGGGACCCTGGCGCCGGTGGCGAGCCGCCGGCTGATCGGCGCGGCGCTCCACGTCGGTATCCGGCTGCAGCCCGCCTCGATCGCCCTCTGGCTGAACCTGAAAATCGACCTGCTGCTCGTCGGCCTGCTGGTCAGCGCCCAACAGGCGGGGCTCTACTCGCTCTCGGCGAGCCTCGCCGACATCGTCTTCGTCGGCATCTCGACCATCGGCCTGGCCGCGCTCGAGCGCCAGACCTCGGCGGAGGAGCGCGCCGCGGTCGCCTTCACCAGTCGCTTCATCGGCCAGAGCCTGCTGCTGGCGATGCTTCTCGCGCTCGCCGGAGCCGCCGTCGCGTACCCGTTCGTCACGATCGTCTACGGATCGGCCTGGGAGGGAAGCGTGGTGCCGTTCGTCCTCCTGATGCCGGCGGTCGTCGCGCTGGCGGTCGAGGGGCCGGCCCGGGACATGCTGATGCGACTGGCGCCGCCGCTGGCGATCTCTGCCGCCTCGACGGTCGCCGTCCTCCTCAACGTCCTCCTCAACCTGGTCCTCGTGCCCGCGGTCGGGATCGGGGGCGCCTCGGTAGCTTCTGTCCTGTCCTACTGGGTGGCGGGCGGCCTGATGCTGGTGCTGCTCTCCCGCTACGGAGGAGTGCCGATGAAGGAAATCGTCCAGCCACCCCGCCCCGCCGAGCTGATCGCCGCCCTGCGGCGACAGCGCCCGGCGATACCCGGCTAGCCCATGTGCGGCATCGCCGGCTGGGCCGGGGACATCGGCATCGACGAGGCCGCGCTCGGGCGGATGTGCGCGGCCGTCGCCCACCGCGGTCCTGACGCCGAAGGTCGCCACGTCGTGCCGGGCACGGTCGGGCTCGGCTTCCGGCGCCTCGCGATCATCGACCTCGAGACCGGCGACCAGCCGATCGCGGACGAGCGGGGCGACACCCTCGTCACCTGCAACGGGGAGATCTACAACTTCGCCCCCCTGCGCGAGGAGCTACGCGGGCGCGGCCACATCTTCGCCACCGGGTCCGACTGCGAGGCGATCGTGCACCTCTACGAGGAGCGCGGGCCTGAGTTCCTGGAGGCCTTGCAGGGGATGTTCGCGATCGCGCTCTGGGACGCCCGGGCCGAGCGGCTGCTACTCGCCCGCGACCGCCTCGGCGTCAAGCCGCTCTACTGGGCCCAGGTCGACGAGGGGATCCTCTACGGCTCAGAGCCGGCGGCGATCCTCGCCAGCGGCCTGGTCGACCCGCGCCCCGACCCGGTCGCCCTGCGCGAATACCTGACCCTGCAGTACGTGCCGCCGCCGCGCAGCGGCTTCGCCGGGATCCACAAGCTGGCGCCGGGGGAGCGACTGCTGTGGCAGGGCGGTGAGGTGAAGGTCGAGCCCTGGTGGCGGCTCGACTGGTCCCATCGCCGCCCCGAGGGCACCGAGGAGGCGCTCGCCGAGCTCGACCGGCTGCTCGCGCAGGCCACCCGCGAACGACTGGTCGCCGACGTCCCGGTGGGGGCCTTCCTCTCCGGCGGCATCGACTCGAGCCTCGTGGTCAGCTACATGGCGGAGGCCGGCAGTCGCGTGCGCACCTTCTCGGTCGACTTCCCCGAGACCGGCTTCAGCGAGGGGCCGCACGCGCGGCGGGTCGCGGCGATCTACGGCACCGAGCACGAGGAGCGCACCCTGGAGCCGGCGATGGTCCCGCTGGTCGAGGAGGCGGTGCGCTTCGCGGGCGAGCCGTTCGCCGACTCCTCGGCGATCCCGACCCTTCTGCTCTCGCGGATGACGCGGGAGAGCGTCACCGTCGCGCTCTCCGGCGACGGCGGCGACGAGGCGTTCGCGGGCTACCGCCGCTATCTGGTCGCGAGGACGGCCGAGCGGCTCGGACCAATCACCGCCCTGGCGCGGGCCGTGCCCGACGGCGCCGCGATCCAGCGGCTGCCGGGGGCCGGGCGCCAGGTCAGGCGCCTGGTCGACGCGCTCGCGCTGCCGCCCGCGGAGCGTTACGCGTCGATGATGTCCCACTTCGCCCCGCCCGAGGTGGCGTCGCTCTGCACGCCCGACTTCCTGGCCGCAGCGGGCGACCCGGCGAGCGCGTGGAGCGAGACCCTGGCGCCGCCCGCGCTGCCCGGCGTCGACCGATACCTGGCTCTCGACACCGCGACCTACCTGCCCGGCGACCTGCTGCTGAAGGTCGACCGGATGTCGATGGCGGACGCGCTGGAGGTCCGCTCCCCCCTGCTCGACTATCGCGTGCATGAGTTCGCCGCCCGGCTGCCCGGCCGGATGAAGCTGCGCGGCAAGACCACCAAGTGGGCGTTGAAGGAGCTGGCGGGTCGGCGCGGGCTCCCGCGCGACCTCGTCCACCGGCGCAAGCAGGGCTTCGGCGTGCCGCTGGCGACCTGGTTCCGAGGGCCCCTGCGGGGCTGGCTGGAGAGCCTCCTGCTCGACCCGGCGAGTCTCGAGCGCGGCTACTTCCGGCCCGATGCCGTGCGCGAGCTGGTCGACCAGCATCTCGGCGGCGGGCTCGACCATTCCACCCGGCTCTGGAACCTCGCGGTGCTCGAGCTGTGGCACCGGACCTGGGTCGATGGTTGAGCCGCGGCGGGTCCTCTTCGCCATCGGCGGGCTCGGTCGCGGCGGTTCCGAGCGCCAGCTGATGCGGCTGATCGCCGCGGCCCACCCGGATCGCCTGCGGGCGACGGTGCTGACGCTCTCGACGGTGTGCGACCCCGACCATCGCGAGCAGCTCCGCCGGCTCGGCGTCGAGTTGATCGCGCTGCCCCCGTCGCCGATCCCTCGCGCGGTCCGTCCGGCCGTGTCGGTGCCGCGCGCCTTCGGGGCGATCCGGCGGGCGCGGCCGGATGTCGTCTACGCCTGGCTCGAGGAGGCCTCGGCGACGGTGGCGCCGGCGGCCCGGGCGCTGGGCATCCCCCTCGTCGTCGCCCGCCGCAGCGTCTGCGGCTCGCCGGCCGAACGGCAGATCGTCTACCGGGTCCCGATCCGGCTCGCCGAGCGCCAGGCCCGGATCGTGACCGGCAACTCGGAGGCGGTCGTCGCCGAGGCGATCGCCCGGGGCGCGCGGAGCGAGCGGGTGCGCCTGGTCCCGAACGGACACCCCGCGGTCGATCCCCTGCCGCCCCGCGAGGACGCCGAGGTGCGGCTCGGCTACCTGGCCAACTACCGACCGGAAAAGGGGCAGGAGCGCTTCCTCGCGGCGCTCGAGCTGGTCTCGGCCGCCACCCCATGGCGGGCCGACATGGCCGGCGCGGGCGAGATGCGCACCGGCATCGAGGAGTCGATCCGCGCCCGCGGGCTCGCCGGCCGGGTCCGGGCGGACGGCCCGGTTTCCAACCTACGCGAGTTCTGGGCCGACCACGACGTCGCCGTCCTCCTCTCCGACGACGAGGGCAGCCCCAACGTCCTGATCGAGGCGGCGATGCTCGGCCGTCCCCTGGTCGGCACCGACGCCGGCGGGACCCGCGAGGTGATCCCGCCCGCGGCAGGGGTCCTGGTGCCGCACGAGCCGGCCGCGATCGCGGCAGCGCTGACGAGGCTGATCGACGAGCCGGACCTCCGCCGTCGCCTCGGCGTCGGTGCTCGCCATCACGCTCTCGAGCGCTACGACGTCGAGCGTTCGGTCGCCGCCCACCTAGGGGCGATCGAGGAGGCGATCGCCGCCGGCGGCTAGTGCCGTTCTTCGCGTTCGGCCTGTTCGAGGAATTCGGCCTGCAGGTGGGACGCTTCGACCCCCGCCCGCGCGGCGGCCGCCGAGGGCGGCTGGTTCGCGTCGCTCGAGGTCGCGCCGTGTTCTTCGATTTCCACCTGGTTGCGCGCGTACTGGTTCAACTCCGGATCGAGCCGCGAGTCGTACACCATCTCCCAGTTCCCGTCTTCCTTGCGCCAGGAGGTCGAGCCGAGTTCCCGCGTTCCTTCCGGCAGCAGGATGGAATAGCGGATCGTGGTGGTCTTACCGTCTTCGGTGGTGTCGGCGATTTCCGGTTTGATCAGGGGGAAGTTCGAGGCGTCCACCTTTTTCGCGCCGACGATCTGCGCGGTGCCGACGAATTCGCGCATCGCGGACGAGTAATAGGACGCCGCTTCGACCCAGGACTGGTACTGCAGGTCCGACCAGAAGCTGAGGAAGGCGCGCTCGACGCTTCCCGAGGGGTATTCCTGGATTTCCTTCGTGGTGACGAGGTTGCGCGCTTCGGCGGGTGAGGTGGATTCCGAGCCACCGCCGCATCCCGACGTCGCCAAGAGCAGGACGGCGACGATGCCCAGCCAGATCGCTCCCCGTCCCCCCCGGCTTCGATTCGGTAAAGAACCCCCGGCTCCCACGGCGGCAGTATATGTTGGGCCGCCTCATGGGCAGCGCAGAACAGGGGGCCGCCCGCCTTCTCTCGCGACGACGCCTCGCCGCCGCGGGGTGGCCGCTGCTTTTCGCCCTCGCGTTCGTGACGATCGTCGCCGTGGTCGTCCGGATCCCGTTGTGGGGTCACGCCTACACGGCCTCCGACACCACCCACTACCTGCAGGTGGCGCGAGGGATCTTCCACGGCGGCTTCATCGACAACCTGAGGCCGCCCGGCTACTCGTTCCTCCTCGCCTGCTTCGAACTCGTCGGGCTGAACCCCGTGCGCGGTGTGGTCGGGCTGCAGAACCTGATCGGGATGACGCTCCCCGCGGCCGTCGTCCTGCTCGGCCGCCGCTACTTCAACCTGCCCACCGCGCTCGCCGCCGGATTCCTCACCGCCGCTTCGCCGCTGATGATCATGACCGAGCAGTTCGCGCTCGCCGATTATCTCTTCGGGGTGCTGCTGCTGGCGGCGACGGTCTCGCTGGCGGAGGCGACGATCCGTCTGCG
Organism: Pseudomonadota bacterium; assembly: GCA_018240695.1. Lineage (GTDB taxonomy): Bacteria > Pseudomonadota > Alphaproteobacteria > Reyranellales > Reyranellaceae > Reyranella. The sequence goes on from JAFEFH010000067.1 coordinate 13,258, forward strand.
CGCCGAGGGCCGCGGCTCGACCCGCTTCCTGATCGCGGCCGGCGCCTTCTTCGGCCTCGCCGCCCTCTTCCGCGCCAACGGCGTGTTGGCCGTCGTCGCGATCCCCGCCGCGATCGCGCTCGGCAGCTGGGGTCACTGGCGGTGGCGGAGGGTCCTCAAGCACGTCGCGACCGCCGGCGCCGCGATGGCGCTCGTCCTCGCCCCGTGGATCGTCCACAACGTGTTCGCCTTCGGCGACACCAGCATCGCCACCGAGGGCGGCATCTCCCTCTACGCGCGCGCGATCAGCTACGACAACGTGGCGCCCGGCGAAGAATCCGCCGACAGCCGCCTCGCCAGACGCATCTACGACACCTCCGACTTCACCGAACTCAGAGGCGAGCTGCAACGGACGGTGGGTGTCTACAACGCCCTCGTCCGCACCGGCAAGGACCCGAGCGAAGCATCGGCGGCGATGGGCGCGATCGCGAAAGCGGCGATCCTGCGCGAGCCGCTCACCTACCTGGAAAACACCTGGACGATCCTCGGCCTCTACCGACAGCTTTACGACCCGAAGACGTTCACCGCCAACCACTTCGTCGACCAGATCATCACCGCCCGGAACTACTTCCGGACGCTGGCTCCCCACGCCTCCGTGATCCCGGGAGATTCGAGCATGACGCGGGCGCCGTGGCAGGTGGCGCAGACGCTGACGAAAATCATCTACCTGCTGACCCTCGGAGGCGCGCTGATCCTGCTGCTCCCGTTCTTCGGGCGCCCGCAGGCTCGGATCGCGGCGGCCGTCCTGATGATCGTCGCCCTGCTCGGCTTCTTCGGCGGCAGCCTCACCGCGGTGTTCTCGCCCCGCTACGACATCATGTTCGCTCCCTTCGTCTGGATCCTCGGCTCGGCGGCGGTGGTGTTGCTGCTCCAATTCGTCGCGGTCGCGCTGCGCCCCGCCCGACCCCAGGTCCTCGCCGCGGCGGGGGCCGCGGGCTCGTTCGTCGCGAGGCGGCGCCGCCTTGTCCGCCGCCCGGCCATCCGCCCGATCCCGAGACCCGATCTGCGCGCAAGGTTCTCGAGACTGACCGGCGCGGTCGCGGCCGGCTCGCGTCGAGCGCGCGACGCGGCCCGAATCTCCTACCGGCCGGCCGGCCGCGCCTTGGTCGCGGTCGCGTTCCTCGCCCCGTTCTCGGCCACCCACATCGCCGGCCCGCTCACCGTCGGGCGTGCCGCCGCGATCGTCCTCGCGGCCCTGCTGGCGCTGGCCGTCCTCGCCGCCCGCCCCACCGACCTGCGCTTCGGCACGCCGGCCTTCCTCGCCGGCGGCGCCTACCTCGGCCTCTTCTTCTGGATCCTGATCAGCGCCGGGACCTGGGGATGCAACTGCGAGGGCAAGCTCGGCGGCTTCGCCGAGTTCGCCTTCGTCGGGCTGCTCGCCCTGGCGACGATCGGCTTCACCCCGAAGATCCGCGAGCGCGTCCTGCTCGCGGTGCTGGCGGGCCTCGGCCTGGCGGCGGTCTTCGCCCTGGTCGGCGTCGGCGCGATCAACTCCGGCACCGTGGACCTGACCCAGACCGGCGGCCGCCTCTCGGGCACCTACGGCAACGCCAACGAACTCGGCTTCGCGATGGCCCTCGGCGTGCCGATCGCCGCCACCTACGCGTTCGCGACCCGCGGGCGGGCCCGGATGCTCTTCGCCGCCTCCCTCGCGGTCCTCGGCGCGGCCCTCGTCCTCAGCTACTCACGCGGCGCGATCATCGCCGCCGGCGTCGCCCTGGTCGCGATCGCCCTGCTTCGGGCGACGGGCTCGCGTCGGCGCCAGGTCGCGATCCTCGGCGCCGCGACGGCCGTCGCGCTGCTGGCGCTCGCCCTCTATCCGGTCTTCGAGCACGCACGCCAGAGCGCCAGCTTCCGAGCCGTGCCGGTCGCCTTCCGCCCGCTCGACCAGCGCGACCTGACCGGCTGGGACAGCCGTGCCGGGGGACCCGTCCCGGCGGGCCCCTCGCGCCTGCGCAACAGCCCCGCCGGCATCGTCGTCAGCACCGATCGGGTCGGCGAGGGGGCGAGCTACGGCTGGGGCGAAGCCGCCGCCCACGGTAGGTACGAGTTGTCGGTGCGCCTGCATGCGAAGGCCTCGGGCCGGCTGCCGATCTCGCTGTCGCTCGGCGACGCGGTGCGCGACGGTGGCCCGCGGCGGACCTTCCTGGTCGGCCGGCGTGCGCGCACCGTCACCCTCCCCTGGACCCCGCGCGCGCGGGCGCCGCACGCACGGCTCTACGTCTGGCAGCGCTCCGGCGACCCCGCGGCCTTCGTGCTCGATTCGGTGCGGGTCCACGCCCGCGCGCCCGGCCACGCGGAAGAGGTGATCGAGGTCCCGGACAAGCTCCGCGGCTCGCTCTACCGACACATGGTCGCGAGCGTCGAACGTGGCGAAGCCGATTACGTCGACTCCCGGGTCGAAGCCGCCAAGCTCGCCGCTGAAGCCTTCGCCTCGAGTCCCCTGCACGGCATCGGCTGGGCCACCTTCCCGCGCTACGCCGAAGAACACCTGAAGTTCGGGCAGCTCGCCGCCCACGATGAGTACCTCTCCTTCGCAGCCGAGCTCGGGCTGATCGGCCTCCTGCCGCTGGGCCTCCTGATCGGCGCTGTGATCCTCGGCATCCGCGGGGCCGGACGAAGGACGGTGGAGACCGCGGCGATCGGCGCCGTCTGCGCCGCGGCGGTCGGCCTCGCCTTCGTCGAGGCGCTGCCGGTGCCCCAGCTCTCGGTCCCGCTCGCCCTCGTCGTCGCGGTGCTCTGCGCGCGGGGAGGCGGCGTCGAGCGGGCGGAAGAGACCGCCTAGCCGCGGGGGGCGCCGGCGGTCGCCGGGTGGCGGGAGACGTAGTCCTCGACCGTACGCCGCAGGCCCTCGGAGAAGGTGACGCCGGGCTCATAACCGAGCCGCTCGCGCGCCTTGCCGATGTCGGCCAGCGAGTGGAGGACGTCGCCCGGCCGCGGCTCGAGGTAGTTCGCGGGCAGGTCCACCCCGGTGATCTCGCGCAGTTCCTCGAGCAGCCGGTTGAGGGTGATGCGGTCGCCGCAGGCGACGTTGAAGGTCTCGCCCGAGACACCCTCGGCCGCCGCCGCCAGCAGGTTGGCGTCGACGACGTTGTCGACGTAGGTGAAGTCGCGCGACTGCTCGCCGTCGCCGAAGACGACCGGCGGGCGCCCGGCGAGCAGCGCGGCGGTGAATTTCGGGATCACCGCGGCGTAGTGGGACAGTGGGTCCTGGCGCGGACCGAAGACGTTGAAGTAGCGCAGTGCCACCGTCTCCAGCGCGTAGACCTGCGAGAAGCTGCGGCAGTAGCCCTCGCCGGCGAGCTTCGCCACCGCGTAGGGCGAGATCGGCTGCGGCGCCTTCTCCTCCTGCTTGGGCAGCGTCAGGTCGGCGCCGTAGATCGAGGAAGAGGAGGCGAACACGACCCGCCGCACGCCGCTGTCGCGCGAGGCGAGCAGGATGTTGAGGGTGCCGACAACGTTGGCGGCGTTGCTGGTCAGGGGGTCCTGGATCGAGCGCGGCACCGACGGCAGGGCGGCCTCGTGGAAGACGACATCGCATCCGCGGACCGCGTTGTGTGCCCGCTCGTAGCTCTGGATGTCCCCCTCGACGATCTCGATCTCGCCTTCGAGATCGGCCAGGTTGGCGCGGTTGCCGGTCGAGAAGTTGTCGACCACGCGGACGCCGTTGCCCTCGGCCAGCAGTCGCCGCGCCAGGTGCGAGCCGATGAATCCGGCTCCTCCCGTGACCAGAACCCTCATCGCGGCAAGGTTATCCGGTTCGGCCGGATCACTCTCGAGAATCCCCGCTGCCGTACCTGAAGTATGTTGCGGCCTATGGCGACGGACCGGGAATCCTCGACCGACCTGATCGGCGACCCGCCCTGGCTGGAGGGGCTGCTCGTCGACCCCGCCGCGGTGCGACGGGTCCGCGGCGTCCGGCGCTTCGTCGAGTCCGACTCCTACGCCCAGAGCTTCGGCCGCGAGTGGAACTGGTTCGCCCAGACCCAGCTCGACCGGCCCGAGGAGAACCGGGCCGAGTCCCGGCAGACCTTCGCCGAAAAGACCGGGCTCGGCCCCGAGGACCTCGCCGGCAAGACGGTGCTCGACGTCGGCTGCGGGATGGGGCGCTTCGCCGAGGTGGCGCTGTCGATGGGGGCCAGGGTGGTCGGCGTCGACCTCTCCACCGCCGTCGACGCCGCTTACGGCAACCTCGGCGACCGGCCCGACGCAGCCTTCCTCCAGGCCGACGTCTTCGACCTGCCGCTGCGCGAGGAATCATTCGACCTGATCTACTCGATCGGCGTCCTCCACCACACCCCGAACACGCGGGAAGCGTTCCTGCGCCTGCCGCGACTGCTGAAACCGGGCGGCCGGATCGTGATCTGGGTCTACACCTCCGAACGCCGCATCGGTTACGCCGCCTCCGATCTCTACCGGCGCTTCACCACCCGCATGGACGACGAGCGGCTGCTGCGGCTCTGCAAAGCGGCGGGACCGATCGGCGCCCTCTACCGGACCCGACCGGGGCGTTACCTCTCGCCGCTACTGCCGGTCTCCCATCACCCCGACCCGGAATGGCGGGTGCTGGACACGTTCGACTGGTACGCCCCGCGGTACCAGTGGAAGCACGACTGGGACGAGGTCGAAGAGTGGTTCCGCACCGCCGGACTGGAGGAGATCCGCCGCCACGGGGTCCCGGTGGCGGTGTCGGGCAGGCGACCCGCGGAGGCGCCCGCCGCTAACCGTTCTTGAAGGCGTAGAACGCGGGCTTCGGCTTCCCCTTCCAGCTGAGCAGGCCGCGGTTCACCTCGGTCCCTTTCCCGTTCGGCGCTTCGTCATAGAGCTCGAACCAACCGAGGGTGTAGATCCGGTGCCAACCGCGGACGATCTTGAAGGCGTCGCTCAGCCAGCTCGCCGCGGTCTTCTGCGAGACCCAGTAGTTGAATTCGAAGTTCGCGTGGTCGGTGGGGACGAAGTACTCGGAGAGGAACAGCGGCAGCTTCTTGTCGCGCCCGTCCCGCGCCAGGTAACGGTCCAGGTACTGGGCGACGACGTCGAGGTCGGAGAAGTCGGCGACGCCGCTGGTCTGGTTCATCAACCCTTGGCTCAGGTCCGGGCGCCGGTAGCCGAACGGGTTCTGCCCGTACATGTCCATCCGTGGCGGTTTCCCGTTCGGGAGCTTCAGGTATTTGATGAAGGTGAGCGGGCGGATGTCGCCGCCGCTGAAGGTGTTGCCGCCAATCACCAGGTTCTGCAGCGAGACGCCCTTCAGGGCGACGTAGGAGTCGTCGAGTATCTGGGCGTACAGTTCCGGCCCGCGCCTCTGGGCCCTGGTCAGGTCCAGGCCTTCGACGTGCGCGGCGAGCGGCATGAAGTTGGCGCGCCGCGAGGGCTCTCCCCAGATCTGCCAGTAGTGCACCTGCGGCCAGTGCCGTGACGCGGCCGCCATGAAGTCGGCGTAGTCCTGCGGGTTCTTCGGCGCCCAACGCCAGGGCTGCCCGCCGTTGGCCCAGCCGGGGGCGCCGGAGACCTCGACCACCACCTGCATGTCGTGGGCCTGCGCGTTCTCGATCGCTTCTTCGACCGCCGGCGTCCAGTGGTAGGCCGGGTCGTCGGGATTGGTCGGATCAGCGGGCCGGGTCGGCGCTACCCGCGACCAGTTGATCGTGATCTCGTAGAGCCCGGCGCCGAGTTCGCCGTAGACGTCGAAGGCTTCGGCGTTCGGCGGTCCCCAGATCAGCTTCTGGTGCGAGGGCGCCGCGGTCGCGGCGCCGTTCCCGATCGTCAGCAGCGAGGCCAGCACCCCACACACGGCCAGCATCGCCCGCACGCCGGCGCCATCGCGAAAACGCTCTAAGGTTTCCCCTGTCCACCGCAAGAGTGATTCTCCCTTCGTGCCTGCCGAGATCGCCGCAGATACCAGAACCCGGACGCCGATAGTACTGGCCGTAGCACTCGTCCTGCTCCTCTTTGGCTGCTCGACCGCGTCGTCCGCGAGCGCCGGCGAAGTCCACTTCGACCCCGAAGGCCCGGCGGAAAAGGAATATGCGCTGCCCCTCGAACAGGCGCGCGCCGAAGCCCTCGGCACCGGCGGCGGTAAGAGCCACGCGGGGGCCGAAACGGCCCCCCTGTTCGGGGTCGGCATCGGCGAAGGGACCTCTGGGGGCGAACCCCGCGGCGTCCCCCGAACGAGTCGCTCTTCGTCGGGACGCGAAGGATCGAAGCATCACGATCACCAACAAAAAGGAACGTCAAAGCCCAACTCCGGACGCCCCCATCCCGAAGGCCGAGGCACCTCCGGCGGGGCCGTGCGCAAGGTCTTCGTTCCCGAGGCGAGCTACCCCGCGGGCCAGGGCCTCCTGATCGTCGCCGGCCTGCTTCTCGTCGGCCTGGTGGCGGGAGTCGGCCTCCGCTCCTGCGGCCGCCGTCTGTCGACCTAGACGTCCGACCTCAAATCGAGATGACAGGGGCGGGAGCGACGGGGGTCGAACTTGCGACTCCAAGCTTGGATTGAGATCCGTGGGGTCATTCGTGGGGTCAAACGTTGCCCAACTCTGCCCAAAAGAGCCGAACGTCGCAAGGCATGATTTCGCTCTGGAGACGGAGTTCCGGTCCTGATCGGCGTAAACGTGAAGCGCCTGCGACACTTCACACCCGAGAGGTCGCTGACGGATCCCGCGCGAACTTCCTATGCGCGAGCGAGCGGCGCCGCTGTTTGCCCTCGGGAAAGTGTTCGCCCGTTGGGCTATTCGTTCGGCTATTGGACGCTTCATTGGGCGGAACGGAGCCCGACGCAGCCGAACGCTGCCCAACCCCAATAACCCCGAAATCCCGCTCGGGAGCGCGATTTCGGGGAAGCGGCTGAAGGGATTCGAACCCTCGACCTTCTGCATGGCAAGCAGCAGGTAGTGCCCCGACCCCAGTCTGGCGAATTCAGCCCTCCGTCCGTCGACGGTCGCGCGAGCCCCTTGATGTTCGCACGGCTCCGCCGTGCCCTTGGCGGGGATCGCCCGCCCGCCGGGGGTGGGCCGGAGAAGGGAGTCCCCCATGTTCCAGAAGGAAACCGACCTCGCGACGATCGTCGTCTGCGAGGACGATGAGGCAACCCTCGAGCTGCTCTGTGACCACCTGGTCGCGGACCGCTTCGACGTTCTTCCTGCACCGGCAGGAGCTGATGCGCTGAGATTCTGCCGCTACAACCGCCCCGATCTGATGGTGATCGACCTGGACCTCGCCGATCGCTCGGGACCCGAGGTCATCCGCGCGGTCCGCGAGTCGGACGGGATCGAGACCCGCTTCGATCCACACCTGCCGATCATCGCCCTGACTTCCCGCGGCGGATCGAGGAATCGAGCGGTCCCGGCGGATGTGGGAGCCGACGACTACGTCCAGAAGCCCTTCGCCTACGACGAGCTCCGCGCGCGGATCATGGCGGTGCTGCGTCGTCGCCACAGGCGCCAGGACGAGCCGGTGCGGGTCGGCGAGCTCTTGATCGATCCCGGGCGACGGAGGGTCACCGTCGGCGACCGCGAGGTTCACCTGGCCAAGAAAGAGTTCACGCTGCTGCGTGTCCTTGCCTCCGACCCGACGCGCGTCTTCAGCAAGGACGAACTGTTGCGGGACATCTGGGGACTGAAGGCGTCGGCAGGCAAGACCCGCACCGTCGACAGCCACGCCTCCCGCTTGCGCCGCAAGCTGGATCCGGACAAACGCAGATACGTCATCAACTGCTGGGGCATCGGCTACCGACTGGTCGAGGAGTGAAGTGTTCATGTCCGCCCGGATCGACGAAAGGGAACCGACCATGACCGTTGGCGAAAGACGACGGACCGTCGCCGAGGACCGGCGCGCGGCACGACGTGCAGTCGACCGCGACCGCATGCGGGAGGCCGTCGAGGCACTCAGATCCAGCGAGGGATGGAAGCGATGGTTGCGGGTCCGCCGCCACTTCCATTCCTACTCGTTCCACAACCAGCTGCTGATCGCGATGCAGTGCCCTGAGGCGACGCGGGTCGCCGGGTT
>JAFEFH010000068.1 GCA_018240695.1 Pseudomonadota bacterium
CCCCAGCGGCGGACTTCAAGATTGATTGATCCGGTCAATCCTTCTCGTGGTCACCAGAACAAACGGATGCCGCCGCTGCCGCCCCAGGACGCCGTTGTCGAGGCGAAGTCGCCATCGAACTGGGCGAAGACGCGGATCATCTTGCTGAGATCGATATCGAGGCCGAGGCCGATGATCAGCGCATCCGCCGCCGGCGGCGCGCCGGTCACGGTGAAGGTGGCGCCGGGCAGCAGGTTGAGCGCGGCCGTCGACGTGCGCTCGGTGTTGAACTCGTGCGCCCAGCCCAGCCGCAGGCGCGGCGAGAGGGTCGTGTCGTCGTTGGCCTGGAACGAGGTGCCGAACTGGCCGCCCAAGGTCGAGCGCACCGACACCGTCGTCTGCGGCTGGACGATGAGGCTGAGGATGCCGGGATTGCCGGTGACGGTGTCGCGCGAGGTCTCGGTGTAGCCGTTCTGGCGCAGCGCCTGGACGGCGAGACCGGCAAACGGCGTGAGCGTGCTCTGCCCCAGTGCGAAGCGCCAGCCGCCTTCGAGCTGGCCGCCATACTGCGAGCCGTCGGTCGCGCCGTTGATGCGTTCGTTCATCGTACCGGTGCTGACGAAGCGCTGCGTGGTGAAGCTGCCGTAGCCATAGGCCAGGGCGGCATCGAGGTAGGCGGGACCGTTGCTGTAGCCACTGTAGACGCCGAACACGACCGAGCTCGCCGTGCCGGAACTCGCGGTGTCGGCCAGCACATAGCCCGAGCTGGCGGTGCCGAGCGTCAGGCCGACCAGGAAATTGGGATTGAGGTGCACGTCGATGCCGGTGGCGCCGCCGCCGGTCGTCATGTTGACGCGCGCCGTGCCGAGCGTGGGATTGGCGTCGACCCGGCCGGCGGAGCCGAAGCCTTGCGCCCAGTAGGTCCAGTCGAGGCCGAAGGCCGCGGCGGTGTCGCAAATGTCGATATCGCAGGCATCCTGCTCGGGGAGGCTGAGACGCGTACCGCCAGCTGCCGTGGTGGTGCGCCGCGCCGCGGTCTGGTGGCTGCCCGACGCCTGCGCCGCATTGCGCGGCGTGTTGCGCGCAGTGCTGGTCTGACTGAAGACGGCATTGAGATATTGCCCGAACGCCGCGAAGGAGGCGGTGGGCGCCGCCGTCGAGACTTCGCCCGCGAGCTGTGACAGCGCAGTGGGCGATGTCGAGCCCAGCAGGTTGCCATAAAACGTCGCCAGTGCACCGGTCAGATTGGGCGAGTAGTTCGCTTCGAGGATGTTGCCCAGGGCGCGGCCGTTCACGCCGCCGGTGGCCAGCGCGTTGAACGGCAGGCGTGTCAGCACGAGATCGACGCCGCCCGGAGTGTAGACCGCTGACGCAGTGAAGAAGGGCGAGGTCGACTGCACGCTGGAGAAGGCGCCGGTCGAGGTCGTAAAGGTCACGATGCTGGAATAGGTCGTGGCCGAGCCGTAGAGGCCGGGCTGCACGAGGGCGCGCAGGGTGCCGCCGAGATTGGCCGTGCCCGAGGCGCCGCCGGTCGTGCCGAACACGGTGAGGCTGTCGTAGGTGCCGGGCGTGGTGCTCGTCCCGACGCGCAGGCCGAGGATGCCCTGCGCGGTCTGGGTGAAGACGCCGTCCAGCGTGTGGAACACGCCGCCGCTTTCGGCCAGCGGCGTGGAGATCGTCATCGTGCCCGAGTTGGTGAGCGTGTTGTTGCCGCCCGCGGTGAAGGTGATCGGTCCGTCGAGTATCCCGCTGTTGACGATCGTGTTGCCGCCGCCCGCGCCGGTGAGCGCCCCGCCGAGGCCGCCGCCCAGCGCCGAGCCGATGATGGTGCCGGAATTGGTCAGCGTGTCGTTGGTGCCCATCGCCACGCCCGTGCCGCCGCAGCCCGTCGCCGTGAGCTTGCCGCTGTTGGTGATCTGCGCACCGCTGCCGCCCGCTGTGTCGATGGCGTGACCGCAGGCGCCGACGGTGACAGTGCCCGAGTTCACGATGATGGCGTTGTTGGAGGTACTGCCCATGCCGATCGTGTCGCTGCCGGCCGTGATCGTCCCGGTGTTGGTGAGGCGTGCATTGGCGCCCTGGGTCACCATGCCGTTGCCGAGATTGCCGACGGTCAGGGTGCCGCTGTTGCTGAGCGTCGCATTGGCGCCGCTGTTGCCGATCGCCGTTCCTTCGTCGCCAACGGTGACGGTGCCGCCGTTGAGGACGGTCGCATTGTTGCCGATCATGCCGATGCCCGTGCCCTGCCGGCCCGCGACGATCGTGCCGCTGTTCACCGCCTGGATATTGTCGCCCTGACCCAGGATCGCGAACGCGTTGCGGCCGACGGTGATGCTGCCGGTGTTGCCCATCACACCGGCATTGCCCACCGTGCCGATGCCGATGGTGCCGATGCCGGTCATGATAGTGCCGGTATTTATGATCTGGACGCCGTCCTGGAGGCCAATGATGCCACCGCCGAAGCCGGAGCTGTCGCCGGCGACGATCGTGCCGGTGTTGAGGACATTGCCGCTGGCGTTGATGCCGAAGCCATCGGCGCCGGCGGTGATCCGTCCGCTGTTGATGACGACCGTGTCGACGCCCGAGAGGATGCCGCCGCCATTGTCGCCGACCGTGATCGTGCCTGAGTTGGTGACCGTGCCGGAATCGCCCGCGAAGATGCCCGTACCGCCACCGCCGGCGCCGCAGCCCGACTGGGCGAGCGTGCCGCTGTTGACCACCGTGTTGCCGCTGCCCAGCGCGGAGATGCCGTAGCCGCAGCCGCCGAAGGTGATGGTCCCGGTATTGGTGATGGTGTTGAGGTTGGTGAACGTCTGGATGCCCGCGCCGTCGCTGCCGACGGCGATCGTGCCTCGGTTGATCAGGGCGCCGGAGTCGGCGGTGCCGTGGATGCCGAAGCCGAAGTCCCCGGTGGTGATCGTGCCCGTGTTCGTGACGTTCACGGCGCTGAGGCCCATGCTGTTGCCGTCGCCGACGGTCACGGTGCCGGAATTCTGGATCGAGCCCGTACCCGTGATCGAGGCGCCGATGCCGTCGTTCCCGGCCACGATCGCGCCCGAGGTCACGATCTGGTTGTTGTTGCCCGCGGCGATGGCAGTCACCGAATCGCCCACGGCGACCGTGCCGAGGTTCAGGATCTGGTTGTTGTCGTTGAGCGTGAGCCCGGTGCCGACAGTGGCGCCGCTCTGCACGGTGACCGACAGCCCGTCCTGGCCGGCGGCGAAGCCCGCGGGAGAGTTGCCGCTACAGGTCACCGTCGTGCCGACCTGGGTGCAATCGGCGAGGGCGGACGGGGCGGATCCCAGAGAAAGAAGAAAAGACGCGACCAGCGCCACGCCAACGGCGCGCATGGTTCTGCCGAGGTCGGACAACGCCGCCATGCCCCTTCCCTCTGCCCCCATACAATTTGCAGCAGCCTAGGGAGGAGGGCGTAGCAGATCAAGTGCAGTTAGCCGCCCCACGCAACCGCTGGTGAGGCGGTGGCTTTCTTCGCGTCAGCCCAGTGCCTCGCGCGCGATCGAGAAGACTTCGCCTTCGCTGAGTTCGGTGTCGAGCCACAGGAACGGCAAGTCTGGATAGGCGGCTTCGAGCGGCTTGCGGCCGCGTCCCAGCTCGCAGACGAGAGTGCCGTTCTTCGCAAGATGCCGCGGTGCGGCAGCGAGGATGCGGCGCACCAGGTCGAGGCCATCGTCGCCAGCCGCCAGCGCAAGCCGCGGCTCCGCACGGAACTCGGGCGGCAGCTTCGCCATGCCGCGCCGGTCGACATAGGGCGGATTGGTGAGGATGAGGTCGTAACGGCGGCCGGCCAGCGGCGCGAAGAGATCGCCGCGATGAACGGCAATGCGATCGTCCAGCCGGTGGCTGGCGACGTTGCGCCGCGCGAGCGCCAGGGCGCCGGCGGAGAGATCGACGGCGTCGACCTTGGCATGAGGAAAGGTGAGCGCGGCGAGAATCGCGAGACAGCCCGAGCCGGTGCAGAGGTCGAGCACACGGCGCACCTTGGCGGGCGCTTCCAGGGGCAGCGTGCCGCCCACCAGCATGTCGCCGATGAAGGAACGCGGAATGAGCGCCCGCCGGTCGATGTGAAAGCGCACGCCGTGCATATAGGCCGCGCCGAGAAGGTACGGCGCCGGCAGGCGTAGCGAAATGCGTGCGTCGATCAGGGTCAGCAGACGCGCGCGTTCCGCGGGTGTCGGCACCAGGTCGAGCCAGGGACCGATATTGTGGATCGGCAGCCTGAGCGCCTCCAGCATCATGAACGCGGCCTCGTCGACGGCATTGGTGGTGCCGTGGCCGTAAGCCAGGCGCGCGGCGCGGAAGCGGCGGACCGCAAGCCGGAAGAAGTCGCCCAGGGTGACGAGAGAGGGTTTGTTGGCGCGCGGCATGGGGGACTAGAGTACCCCACATGAATCGCCGTGACTTCCTTTTTGGCGGTCTCGCGCTTGCGGGCCTGTCCGGGCAGGCGCTCGCCGCCACGCCCAACGTCCACATCGTCTATGTCGGCGGCTGGGACTGTCCCTACTGCACGACCTGGAAGAACCAGTACAAGGCGGCCTGGGTCGCCTCGCCCGAGTTCGCGCATGTGCGCTGGACGGAAGTCGACGTGCCGCACCTGCGCGACGCCTACCGCCCGCAATACTGGCAAGGCGATCTCGCGCCGATCCTCGAGCAGCTTCCACGCAAGTCGGGCACGCCGCGCTTCCTGGTCGTGCGCGACGGCAAGGTCGTGTCCAACGAGTTCGGCGTCAGCAAGTGGGAGAATTCCGTGGTCGTCATCAGAAGTCTGTTGGGTTGATCATGCCTGGCGCCCTCGACGGCCTGGTCGTCCTCGACCTCACGACACATCTTTCCGGCCCGTTCTGCGGCCAGCAGCTTGGCGACCTCGGCGCCGACGTCATCAAGATCGAGAGCCCGCAGGGCGATTCGATGCGCGGCGCGCCGCCCTTCATCGAGGGCGAATCCGCGCCGTTCATGACGTGGAACCGCAACAAGCGCGGCCTCAAGCTCGACCTCAAGAATCCCGACGACCTCGCGATCTTCTGGGACTTGGTCGACACGGCCGACGTGGTGCTGGAGAACTTCCGTCCCGGCGTGATCGACCGCATCGGAATCGGCTGGAAGGCGCTGCACGCGCGCAACAAGCGTCTGGTGCTGGGCTCGATCTCGGGCTTCGGCCAGAACGGACCCTATGCCAAGCGCGGCGGCTTCGACCTCATGATCCAGGCGATGTCGGGGCTGATGTCGGTGACCGGGCCAAAGGACGGCCCGCCGCACCGCGTGCCGCTGTCGATTTCCGACGTCGGCGCCGGCCTCTATCTCACGATCGGCGTGCTGGCCGCGTTGCAGGCGCGCGAGAAGACGGGCGAAGGGCAGTGGGTCGAGACCTCGCTGCTCGAAGCGACGGTGTCGCTGGGCGTGTTCGAGGCCGCCAACTACTTCGCCAACGGCAAGCGCCCGGAGAAGCTCGGCCAGGCGCATCGCGGTTCCTCGCCGTACCAGGTGTTCCAGACCAAGGACGGCTGGATCACGATCGGCGGCGCGCAGCAGAATTTCTTCGTGAAGTTCTGCGCGCTCGTGGGCCAGCCCGAGCTGGCGGAGGATCCGCGCTTCAAGGCCAACGCGCTGCGCGTCAAGAACAACGACGAGATCGTCGCCATCCTTCAGGCCGAGATCGTGAAGCGCACGACCGACGACTGGATGAAGGCGCTCGAGGCCGAGGGCATTCCCGCCGGCCCGGTGCTCTATCACGATGAGGTCTTCACCGATCCGCAGATCCTGGCGCGCGGCATGGTAGGCGAGGTCGAGCATGCCAAGGCGGGCAAGCTCAAGACGCTGGGCGTGCCGATCAAGATGTCGGCGACTCCCGGCGGCCTGCGCCGCGCCGCGCCGACCCACGGTCAGCACGACGCGGACTTCAGGAAGAAGAAGCCGAAAGCCTAGCTTCTCCGGTTAGCTCCGGCGGTCGGGCCGGCCATCGCCGTCGCGATCGCGGCCATTGCCGTTGCCGCGGTGCTGGTTGGTGTTGGCCGCCGGCTGCTGCGGCGCCGGCGGCGCGTTGTTCGCCTGCGGCCGGTCGTGGCGATCGTTCCGGTCGCCGCCGCGGTTACCGTCCCAGCGATGGTCGTTGGACCGGTTCTGCGGCACGGCCACGGGGACCGGCGTCGGCACCGGTACGTACCGCGTCTGCGTCACCACCCGGGTCGGCTGATAGGTCGGCTGGTAGTAGGTCGGCGCGTAATAGCTCGGTTGCGGGTAATACGTCTGTTGCGGATAGTAAGCCTGGTTCGGCGCGTAGTACCCGTCGCTGTAGCCGTATCCCTGATCGACCGACTGCACGCAAGCCGTCGTGGATACCGCCAGCGCCGCGATCGGAAGCCAATTGAAAGTGCGCATCTGTCACCTCCTTCGGGGGAGTCCCTTCCCGGATCCTTCCCTCTTCAGGCCTTACGCAACGGATCAAGGCGACCGGCGTCGGAATTGCGGCAGAAAAAACGCCGCGCTTCACATACCTGTGAAACGCGGCGCTCTTCCTCGTTCTCAGGCGAAAGGCTTACCGGCCCTGATAGCGGTCGGGCACGTGATCGCCGTTGGCGTCACGGTCGTAACGGTTGGGAATGCCGTCGCGGTCATAGTCGCGATGCGCGGAATTCCAGTAGCGGTCGCTCCGGCTCTGGGCCGTGTTGGGATAGCGGTTGTCCTGCACGCAGCCGGCGACCAGCGTCACGAGGCCGACGGCGGCGACGATCCATTTGGCGTTACGCATGATGTTCTTCTCCGTTGAATTCCTAGCGGGGAGAACAACGACTCACTGCCTGTGAAGTGTCGGTGAGAGGCAACATTAAATTTTTACCGCCGATAGGGAACCGTCAGCCCTTTCGCAAACTGCCGATCCCAAGTCCCGCGCCGGGCTTGCCGCGGATCAGCGGATTGGGCGTCGGCTCGGCGACTTTCACCAGCCTGTTCCGGTCGCGATGCTGGAACGGTTCGGCGCGGCCGCGCACCATCAGCATGGTGTCGGAGACGTAACTCCAGCTGCCGTCCGCCTCGAGCGTGATCTCGAGGCGATAGGAATCCGTGCGGAAGGCATGTTCGAGGAATGCCGTGGAGCAGATGCCGTATTGCGTCTGCCCGCGCTCGGCCGTCACGACGAGCGTCGTGTCGCCCGGTTTCGCCTGGCCCGAGGCGATGGCGACCTGGCCGCGCGGGATGGTCAGCGTCTGGAGGATCAGGCCGGTCGCCGGCTCCCACAGCCAGTAGCCGACCTGGTCGTGGAAGGTGCCTTCCTCGTCGCTTGCGATGATGTGCGTGTGATAGCGCAGGCCGTAGAAGAGCTGCGGTCCGTTGGTCTGGGCATCGATCGGTTGCAGCTCGATGCGCTCGCTGAACTCGCGGCGCTCGGGTCCGTCGGCCTTGGGATTGAGATCGACGCCCTTGCTGCTCTCCCACACGCCGGCCAGACGGCGCAGCGGACCGAGATTGGCCAGCGTGTCCGGATCGGGCTCCGGCTCGGTGAAGATGTCCTCGGGAAAGTCCGTCATGTTGCCGCTCCGTCTCTAGAGTGCACCCGGCGCCGGACCCCGCGACCGCTTGGCATTCAGCTTGGGCGGGTGCGTCACGATCGACTTCAGCGCCGGTGTCGCCTTGGCGAGCTTCTTGAGGTTGGGCAGCGGTCGCGCGAGGCCCGGGATGGTGCGGAACGCCTGCTCCATCGCGTGCGCCGCGCCCAGCACCTCGCCATCGCCTCGGAAGCGGCCGATGACCTGGAGGCCGAACGGCATCTTCTTGTGGTCGAGCCCGCAGGGCAGCGACACCGACGGATTGGTGATCAGCGAGATGAAGTACTTGGTCGCCATCCAGTGGTAATAGTTGTTGAGCTTCTTGCCATCCATCTCGTCGATGTAGAGCTGCTTCCACGGGAACGGCGTGAAGCCGACCGTCGGGCCGATCACGATGTCGTAGTCTTTGTAGATCTCCTGGAAGCGACGGAAGAGGCGGGTCTGCTCGCTGTGCGCCCAGGCGAAATCGGCGAGCGTCAGTTTGGCGCCCAGCTCGTAGTTCGCGATGATGTTGGGCCCGAGCATCTTGCGATTGTTGGTGTAGGCGTCGCGATAACGGCCGAGGAAGGCCACCGCGCGCACCACGTCGAAGCACCGGTCGGCGCCGCCATAGTCGACCTCGACCCGGTCGAGGCGGCGGAACAGGTGCTTCATCGACTTGATCTTCTCGCGGAAGGTCTTGCGGATGCCTTTTTCGACGGGGGCGCCGCCGAAGTCCTCGGTGTAGGCCACGCGCAGGCTGCCGAGGTCGACCGGCCACGGCTCGGCATAGGCCATCGGATCGAGCGGGAACGACAGCGGATCGCTGTCGTGCTGGCCGATCTGCGTGGCGTAGAGCAGGTTGACGTCGGCCACCGTGCGGCCCATCGGCCCCAGCACCGAGATCGGCGTCCAGCCCATGGCGCGGCGTTCGACGGCGACCATGCCGGGCGAGGGGCGGAAGCCGACGACGCCGCAGAACGAGGCGGGATTGCGCAAGCTGCCGCCGGTGTCGGAGCCGGTGCAGACCGGCAGCATGTCGGTGGCCAGCGCGACGGCCGAGCCGCCCGATGAGCCGCCGGCATTGAGCATCGGGTTGAACGGATTGCCCGTGGCGCCCCATACCGGGTTGCGGCTGTTCGAGCCGGCGCCGAATTCCGGCACGTTGGTCTTGCCGACGACGACGGCGCCCGCGGCGCGCACGCGGCCGACCATGACGTTGTCCTGTGCCGGCACGAAGTCGCGATAGAGCGGCGAGCCATAGGTGGTGAGAAGGTCCTTGGTCTCTTCGAGATCCTTGATGCCGGTCGGCAGGCCGTGCAGCAGCGGCAGGTCCTCGCCGCGGCGGACGGCGGTCTCGGCCGCCTTGGCTTCCTTGCGGGCGCGGTCGACGCACATGGCCGTCACGGCGTTCACGGCCGGATTGATGCGCTTGATGCGCTGCAGGCTCGCCTCGAGCAATTCGACCGGCGAAATTTCCTTGGTGCCGATACGGCGGCGCATCTCGACGGACGAAAGCGCGAGCAGATCTTCGTTGGCCATTCTTCCCCCTTGTGGACGCCGGAGCTTAAGGCACGATGGCCGCCGGAGGAAACCAAACATGGCGCACGCGCTTCGCGACACGGCGGCGATCAGCGGCATCGGAGAGACGGCCTACACGCGCGGCACGCAGAAGTCGGGCCTGGCGCTCCAGCTCGAGGCGAGCCTGGCGGCGATCGCCGACGCGGGCCTCAGCCCGCGCGACATCGACGGCATCATTCCCTATTTCCCGGGCGGCGGTATCGCCGAGGACTTCGTGGCCAATCTCGGCCTGCCCGATCTCGCGCTGTCGGCCTTCATCCCGATGGGCGGCGCGACCTGCGTGGCCGCCTTGCAGACCGCGGCCATGGCGGTGGCGACTGGCGTCTGCAAGAACGTACTGATCTCGGTCGGTCGCACCGGCTATTCCGGCGCGCGCGTGTCGACGCGCTTGCAGCAGTTCCCGCAGTTCGCGCTGGCCGCCGAGTTCGAGGCGCCTATCGGCATGTTCGCGCCGGCCCAGCTCTATGCCCAGGGCGCACGCCGCCATATGGACCTCTACGGCACCACGCCGCGCCATTTCGCGGAGGTCGCCGTCACCATGCGCAACCACGCGATCCTCAACGGCAACGTGGTGATGAACAAGCCGCTCACCGTCGAGGACCACCACGCCTCGCGCATGATCTCCGATCCGTTCCGCCTGTTCGACTGTAGCCTCGAGAGCGACGGCGGTGCGGCGGTGATCGTGAGCGCCAGTGCGCGCGCCAAGTCGCTGAAGAAGCCGCTGGTGACGATCATGGGCGTGGCCGAGGGCCATCCCGAATCGCCGGCCTCGATCGCGCAGCGGCCTGACCTGCTGGAGTTCGGTCTCGTGAAGGCAGCCAAGCGCGGTTACGAGATGGCCGGCGTCGGGCCCAAAGACATGGATGTCGCGGAAATCTACGACTGCTTCACCTTCACGGTGATCCGGCAGCTCGAGATCCTGGGCTTTTGCAAGACGGGCGAAAGCGGGCCGTTCGTGATGGACGGACGCATCGGGCTGGGTGGCGAGCTGCCGATCAACACGCATGGCGGCCTGCTGAGCCAGGGCCATGTGGTGGGCCTCAACCATGTGATCGAGCTCACGCGCCAGCTGCGCGGCGAGGCCGGCAAGGCGCAGGTGAAGGATGCCGAGATGGGGCTGGTGACGGGTTACGGCGACATGGGCGACGGCTCGCTGGCGATCCTGCGGAGGGCGGCATGAGCGCGACCCCGATTCCTGCCGCGCCGCCCGTGCCCGAGCGGCCGATGCCGGCGCCGACGCGCGAGAGCAAGCCCTACTGGGATGGTCTGCGCGAGGGGCGTTTCATGCTCCAGCACTGCGCGGCCTGCGGCAAGGTCCGGCACTATCCGCGGCCGGTCTGCCCGCACTGCTTCTCGATGGAGAGCAGCTTCAAGGAAGCGCCGCAGGGCGGCACGGTGCACACCTGGACGGTTTGTCATCATCCGTTCAACTTCTTCTTCAAGCAGCAGGCGCCGTACATCGTGGCGCTGGTCGACATGGATGCCGGCGTGCGCGTGAACGCACCGCTGCGCGGCATGGCGGAGAAGGACCTCAAGATCGGCCAGCGGGTGAAACTCGCCTTCGAGCCGGTTGACGCGGATGTGACCCTGCCGTTCTTCACGGCGGCCTAGAATTACGGATCACAAGGGGAGTTGTTCATGGACCGCCGTCTTTTCCTGGCGGCCGCTGCGGCGGCTGCGCTCGTTTCCTTCGGCGCCGCGGCGCAGACCGACTGGCCGACCAAGCCGGTGTCGATGGTCGTGCCCTATCCGCCGGGCGGCGTGAACGACGCGGTCGCACGCGTCTATGCCGAGCATCTGTCGAAGGAGCTGGGCAAGGCGGTGATCGTCGACAACCGGGCGGGTGCGGCGACCACGGTCGCCTCGAACTATGTCGCGAAGGCCCCGCCCGACGGCTACACGATCTACGCTGGCGGCACCTCGCTGGTGATCAACCCGACGCTGGTCGGCAACACCCAGTACGATCCGCACAAGAGCTTCGAGCTCGTGTCGCTGATGTCGTTCACGCCGTTCATCCTGCACGTGAACAACGACTTCCCCGCCAAGAACATGGCCGAGCTGATCGCGCTGGTGAAAGCCAATCCCAACAAGTTCAACATCGCGAGCTCGGGCATCGGCGCCACCAACCATCTCGCCGCCGAGCAGTTCAAGGCGCGCGCCGGGCTGAAGCTCGTGCACGTTCCCTACAAGGGCGGCGCGCAGGCCGGCCAGGACGTCGCCGCCGGCAATGCGCAGATGATGTTCTCGGCCACGCTGGAGGCGATCCCGTTCCTGCAAGCCGGCCGCACGCGCGCGATCGCGATCTCGAGCGCCAAGCGGTCGCCCACCTTTCCCGACATTCCCACGATCACGGAGTCGGCGGGGCTGCCGGATTTCAACGTGATCTTCTGGCAGGGCATGGTGGTGCCGGCGGGCACGCCCAAGCCGATCATCGACAAGCTCCAGAAGGCGCTGGCCAAGGTCGCGGCCGATCCCGAGGTCATCGAGCGCTTCAAGAAGCAGGGCGTCGAGATCCGCTCCTCCACCCCGGCCGAATTCGCCGACTTCTACAACAAGGAAGAGAAGACCTGGGTGACGCTGATCAAGGAGCAGAACATCAAGGCCGAGTAATCAATCGGTCTTGAGGAACTTGGCGATCGCGTCGGCCGCATCCTCTCCGTACAGATCGGGGAAGAAGTGGCCGGCGCCGTCGATCACTACACGATGCACTTGTGACGGCAGCCGCGTGGCGAGATCGGGCACGCTCTCGTCCTTGCCGGCGATCACGACCAGTGTCGGATGGCCGGTCTCGGCGGCGAGCTGCGGCAGCAGCTCCTGATAGGCATCGAGGATCGTGGCGCCCAGCACCGGCGCCTGCCGGCACAGCAGGAAGTCGACGGTGAACTTCTGCAACGGCTGCTTCTTGGCCTCGTCGAGCACCGGGCCGAGCGGATGGCCGAAGGCGCGCTGATAGGCTTCGGCCTGTTCGGCCGCGGTGGCGAAAGCAGGCGCCATCAGCACGACATGCTTCACCGGCGTGAGGTTCGGCGCCAGCGCCGCGATCTGCGCGCCGCCGCGCGAGAAGCCGATCAGGTCGATCGTCCGGGCGCCTTCGGCGCGCAGCCACGCCATCCAGAGCGCGACTTCCCGGCGCGTGCCGGCCAGCGCGTAATTGTGCAGCGCCTGGCAGTCGCGTGGGCCCTCGCGGTCGTCGATGCCCAGCGACAGGGTGATCGCGAGCGAGCCGATGCCGTGCTTCTTCAGGTTCTGCTGAAGCGCCGCGATCGTCTCCTGGCGGTAGTGCGACTGGGTGCCGTGCAGGATGAGCGCCACGCCGTCGGAGACCTTCTTGCCGGGCGGCAGCTCGAGATTGGCGTTGAGCCGCAGCAGGCTGGGCTTCAGCTGCACGGGCGCGGCGTGCACGGTCGCTGCCCCGGCCGTCACCGCCAGCACGCCGAGCGCCATCGCGGCCAGTCCGCGCTGTCCTGCCTGGAGAAAGCCTGCCGTCATGCGGTTCCTCTTTTGCGAGCACGACAATCTATCACTTGAATAATGTCAAAACGTCAGCAATCTCCGGCGTGAAAGGCGAGGGTCATGAGAGCAACGGTTGGAGCGTTTTCGGCGCTGGCTCTGCTGCTGGCGGCGGGCTCGGCCGGGGCTCAGATGGGCGATGCCGGGCGGGGTGAACGGCTGTTCAACCAGCAGTGCAAGGTCTGCCACACCGCGGAGAAGGGCGGCGCCAACAAGGTCGGGCCGGCGCTCTCGGGCGTGTTCGGGCGCAAGGCGGGCACCGCGCCGGGCTTCTCGGCCTCCGGGGCCATGGTGAAGTCGGGCATCGTGTGGGATGAGAAGACGGTCGGTGAGTACCTCACCGACCCCAAGGCCCGCATCCCGGGCAACAAGATGGCCTTCACGGGCCTGCGCAAGCCCGAGCAGGTCGACGACGTGGTGGCGTATCTGAAGAAGGCGACTCGGTAGATGTTCAGGCTCCTTGGATTGGCCGCGCTGGCGATGGCGCTCGCGGTACCGGCCGCGCTGGCCCAGAAGAAGGAAGCGCCGCTGCAGCTCGAGGGCTCGGCCGCGCCGACCCCGTGGCAGCGCTACAACGGCTGGAACAAGACGCGCTGGGACACCTTCAACACGCTGGCCAAGCGCGACCTCACGCCGCCCAAGGGCAGCGAGATCGAAATGGCGTCGGTTACGGGCGATGCCGCGCGCGGACAGAAGCTCGCCTTCGACCGCAGCCGCGGCGGCGGCTGCCTCGCATGCCACGTGATGGGCCCCAAGACGCTCGAGGTGCCGGGCAATGTCGGTCCCGACCTGTCGGAGATCGGCGCGGCCGGCCGCACCGACCAGTGGCTCTACAACTATGTGTTCGATGCCCGCGTCTACAATCCGCAAACGGTGATGCCGCCGTGGGGCAAGCACGGCTTCTATAAAGAGGACGAGATCAAGGATATCGTGGCTTTCCTCAAGACGCTGAAGACGCCGGCGAAGTTCGCCGACCCGCTCGACGATCCCGAGAAGCGCCCGAAGCCGGTCGAAGATCGCGACGCGGCCGATCCGTTCGTCAATCCGTCGGTCGATCGCATCGAGGTCGGCGCGGCGCTGTTCAAGAAGGCGGGTCCCAATGGCCAGGCTTGCGCGGCCTGCCATGCCGACCCGCAGGTTGCGTTCAAGCGCTGGGCGGTCGAGATGCCGAGGTGGGAACCGCGCCTCAAGAAGGTGCTGGGCGCCGAGGAGTTCATCGCCCGGCACGCCAAGGCGACGACCGGCGCCGACATGCTGATGGAGACGCGCGACAACATCGACATGTCGATCTACCTGCACAACCTCGCCAACGGCGAGGCGATCAAGGTCGACTTGTCGAGCCCCGACGCCAAGGCGGCCTACGAGCGCGGCGTGGCGCTGTCGCAGGTCAAGGTCGGCCAGTTCAACTTCTCCTGCACCGACTGCCACCAGCAGGCCGCCAACAAGTGGATTCGCGGCCAGTGGCTGGGCGAGGCACGCGGCCAGTACGATCACTTCCCGATGTGGCGCACCAGCCGCAACGAGAATTGGGACATCCGCAAGCGCTTCCAGTGGTGCAACATCCAGGTCCGGGCCGACGAATTGCCGCCCGACGCCGTTGAATACGGCGAACTGGAACTCTATCTCCGCAAGGCGAACGAAGGGCTGACGCTTTCGGCCCCCAACATCCGGCACTGAGGCCCGCGCGATCATGAATGCGATGACGGCTCTTCTCACACGGCGAACGGCGCTGGCCGCGATTGCGGGCGTGATCGTCGCGCGCAACGCCTCGGCCACGCCGGAACAGACCAAGGAATGGCTGTCGACCGCCGCCAAGGGCACGCCCAGGGAAGGCAAGGTGACGCTGAAGGCGCCGGAGATCGCCGAGAACGGCAACGCCGTTCCGGTGACCGTCTCGGTCGAGAGCGAGATGACTGCCAAGTCCTACGTCAAGGCGGTCTACATCGCCGCCGACGGCAACCCGAACCCCGGTGTGGCGACCTACGAGTTCACGCCGATGAGCGGCAAGGCCGAGGTCCAGCTGCGCGTGCGCCTGGCGCAGACGCAGAAGCTGGTCGTGGTCGCGGAGATGAACGACGGCACGCTCTACACCGCGAGCCGCGAGATCAAGGTCACCATCGGCGGCTGCGGCGGCTGAGCAGGAGAGACACATGGCTGACGACATCAAGCCGCGCATCCGCGTGCAGAACACCGCCAGGAAGGGCGAGGTGGTCGAGGTCAAGACCCTGATCACCCACCCGATGGAGAACGGCCAGCGCAAGGACGCGTCCGGCAAGGTCGTGCCGCGCATGATCGTGAACGCACTCAAGGTCACCTACAACGACAAGCCGGTGATGGACGTGAAGCTGGAGACGGCGGTCGCCGCCAATCCCTTCATGGCGTTCTTCGTGAAGGTCGAGGAGACGGGCACGCTCAAGTTCACCTGGACCGACGACGAGAAGAACAGCTGGACGGCCGAGAGCAAGATAGAGGTCGCCTGATCCCATGAGCGGTGCCCTATGAGTGGATTGGGCCGCCGCGAACTGTTGCAGGTCGCTGCGGCGACCGCCGTCATGGGGGCGGCGCGCACGGGCCTTGCCCAAGACCGTACGCCGACCCAGGAAGACCTGCTGCGCTTCAAGCCGGTGGGCCAGCTCACGCTGCTGAACTTCACCGATCTGCACGCCCAACTCGTGCCGCTCTACTTCCGCGAACCCTCGGTCAATATCGGAGTCGGCGCCGACAGGGGGCTGCCGCCGCACATCGTGGGCGAGAAGCTGCTGGAGGCGTTCAAGCTCGGCCGCGGCAGCGCCGAGGCGTATATGCTGGCCAGCACCGATTTCGAATCTTTGGCGCGGTCCTTCGGCAGGGTCGGCGGTCTCGACCGCCTGGCCACGCTGATCGCCGCCATCCGGGCCGAGCGTCCGGGCAAGGTGCTGCTGCTCGACGGCGGCGACACCTGGCAGGGCAGCTATACGGCGCTGAACAGCAAGGGCGCCGACATGGTCAAGGTCATGAATGCGCTGGCGCCCGACGCCATGACGGCGCACTGGGAATTCACCTACGGCGCCGACCGCGTCCAGGAGCTGGTCAAGCGGCTCAAGTTTCCCTTCCTCGCGGGCAACGTGAAGGACGCGACTTGGGGCGATCCGGTGTTCAAGGCCTACAGCATCGTCGAGCGCGGCGGGTTGAAGGTCGGCGTGATCGGCCAGGCTTTTCCCTACACGCCGGTCGCCAACCCGCGCTACATGATCCCCGACTGGTCGTTCGGCATCGAGGAAGACAGGCTGAAGGAAAACGTCGCCAAGGTCCGCGCGCAGGGCGTCGACCTGGTGGTGCTGCTCAGCCACAACGGCTTCGACGTCGACCGCAAGCTCGCGGCCCGCGTCACAGGTATCGACGTCATCCTGACCGGGCACACGCACGATGCGCTGCCCGGCACGGTCAAGGTCGGCGACACGCTGCTGGTGGCGGCCGGCAGCCACGGCAAGTTCCTGGCGCGCCTCGACCTCGAGGTCTCCGACAAGCGGATCGTGAACTACGCCTTCCGCCTGATTCCGGTCCTGGCCGACGTGGTGGGCGCCGATCCCGACATGGCCGCGATGATCCGCGAGATCCGCGTGCCGCATGCCGCCAGGCTCGACGCCGTGCTGGGCCACACCGATTCGCTGCTCTACCGCCGCGGCAACTTCAACGGCACGTTCGACGACCTGATCTGCCAGGCGCTGCTGGTCGAGCGCGATGCCGAGATCGCCCTGTCGCCGGGCTTCCGCTGGGGCGCCAGCCTGCTGCCCGGCCAGGAGATCACCGCCGACGACGTCTACAACCAGACGGCCATCACCTATCCCGCGGCCTATCGCACCGAGATGAGCGGCGCGCAGCTCAAGGACGTGCTGGAGGACGTGGCCGACAATCTCTTCAATCCCGATCCCTACTATCAGCAGGGCGGCGACATGGTGCGCGCCGGCGGGCTCGCCTACACGATCGACGTGACGGCGAAGGTCGGCCAACGCATCTCCGACATGACGCTGCTCAAGACCGGCCAGAAGATCGATCCGGCGAAGACCTATGTCGTGAGCGGCTGGGCGTCGATCAACGAAGGCACCGAGGGGCCGCCTGTCTACGATGTCGTGGCGAGCCACGTCCGCCGCGTGCAGAACGTGCGGCTCGAGCCCAATCGCCACGTCAAGATCGTGAATGCAGATCCGGCCGGTGTCGCGCCGGGATGAGGAGAAATCCATGAAGTTCCGCAAAACCCTGTTGGCCGGCCTGCTCGTGCTTGCGGCGCTTCCGGCCGTCGCTGCCGACAAGGTCCATCACCTCGCTCTTCAAATCAGCGACAACACGCCGGAGAAGATGACGGCGGTGCTGAACGTCGCCGCCAATGTCTCGCGGCACTATTCGGAGGTCGGTGAGGAGGTCGAGATCCGCATCGTCGCCTTCAACGCCGGCCTCAACATGCTGCGTACCGACAAGTCGCCCGTGCTGGATCGTCTGAAGTCGTTCGGCGAGAGCATGCCCAACGTCGCCTTCGAGGCTTGCGGCAACACGCGGGACACCATGGCGCGCAACGAAAACAAGAAGCCCGGCGAGATTCCGTTGCTGCCGGGCGCCAAGATCGTCACCGCCGGCGTCGTCTCGCTGATCGAGCTCAGCGAGAAGGGCTGGACGATCGTCCGTCCCTAGCCCGAGGAATTGTCGGGCGAGCGCGAATAGGGAATGAGGCCGATCAGCAGGCCGGCCGCGAGCGTGCCGAAGACGTAGCGGTAGGCGAGGTCGCCGGCGCCGAACGCCTCGACGATATAGCCGGTGACGGCCGGCAACACGGTGAGGCCGAGACACTGGGCCATGTTCACGGTGGTGACGCCGCGGCCGCCCAGCCGGTCGGGGAAGAGCGTGCGGCCCTGCGCCACGATCACGGTGCCGAAGGCGCACAGGAAGCAGGCGGCAACCAGCAGGACGACGGCGAGCCATAGCGGCGGTTGCGGCACCAGCGCGAGCGTTCCCAGCACCAGCGCCGACAGGAGCGCGCCGGAGAACACGACCTTCTTGCGCGAGTGCAGGACGCGGTCCATTGGCCCGTAGCACAGGATGCCCACCGTCTGCGCGATGCCCATCGCCAGCAGCACGTTGCCGCGCTGCACGCCGTCGAGCTTGTGCACGTCGAAGAGGTAGGGGCCGCCCCACACGCCCAGCACCGTCAGCATCGTGGCGTAGGCGAAGAAGTGCATCGACAGCAGCGGCAGCAGGCCGGGCGTCCGCCAGACCTGCCACAGGCCGCGGAAGACGTCGCCCAGCGACTCGCGCTGGGTCGCGGGCAGGGCGGAGCCGGGCGGCCGGTCGCGCACGACGAGATAGAAGAGACCGGCGACCAGCAGGGTGACGACCGCGAGGCCGAGGAAGCCGTTGCGCCAGCCCACGGCGGCCGCGACCAGGGCCAAAGGCGTGGCGCCCGCGAGCGTGCCGATGTTCGATCCGGCGAACACCCACGACAGCGCCGTCGCCAGCCGCGCCGGCTCGAACCAGCGCGCGCAGAGGAAGACCACCGCCATGAACGAGGCCGCGCAGCCGAGGCCGACGATGGTGCGGCCGATGATGAGGCCGGTGGCATCCGTGGCGAACGCGATCCACACCGAGCCGATCGCGGCGACCACGGAGACGGTCGAGACCGTCAGCCGCGCGCCGAAGCGGTCGAACCACAATCCCACGGGAAGCTGGGCGGCGAACAGGGCGAAGAAGAAGGCGCTGCCCGCCCAGCCGAGCTGGCGGGCGCTGAGGCCGAGATCGTGCACGAGGTCCGGCGCGATCACGCTGTTGGAGACGCGGTAGAACTGGCTGAGACAGGTCACGGCGACCAGCATCAGGATCAGCGGCAGTTTCGAGCCCATTGCCCGAAGACCTATCATGGCCCCGTGCGGACTGTCCTTCGGCGTGGACCGAAGGATACTCCTGCGCCACCATGCGGAACGTTGCCGATGGCCGAGGGAGAAGCAGCGATGATCAAGACCCAATGCTGCATCGTGGGCGGCGGCCCCGCCGGTCTGATGCTGGGTTTCCTGCTGGCGCGCGCTGGCGTGAATGTCGTCGTCCTCGAGAAGCACGCCGACTTCCTGCGCGACTTCCGCGGCGACACCGTCCACCCCTCGACCATGGCGGTGATGGACGAGCTCGGCCTGCTCGACGATTTCCTCAAGCTGCCGCACCACAAGATCTCGACCATGGCGGGCTATTTTGGATCGAGGCGCGTGCAGATCGCCGACCTCACGCACTTGCCGGTGCGTGCGCCCTACATCGCGATGATGCCGCAATGGGACTTCCTCAATTTCATCGCCGCGCATGCCAGGGCCTTCCCCGGCTTCCAGCTGCTGGTGCGCGCGGAGGCCAGGGCGCTGGTCTCCGAGGGCGGCAAGGTGGTGGGCGTGCGCGCGACTGTCGAGGGAAAGGACGAGGAAATCCGCGCCGATCTCGTCGTCGGCTGCGATGGACGCCACTCGATGGTGCGCGAGCAGACCGGCCTGAAGCTCGACGTGTTGGGCGCGCCGATGGACATCATGTGGTTTCGCATCAGCCACCAGGATGGCGACTCGCGCGAAGTCATGGGCCGCTTCAGCGCCGGCGGCATGATCGTGATGCTCGATCGCGGCGACTATTGGCAATGTGCCTACGTCATTCCCAAGGGCTCCGCGGACAAGGTACGTGCCGGCGGTATCGAGAAAGTGCGCGCGACGCTTGCGACATTGATGCCGGGCTTCGAGCAGCGCCTGGCCGAACTTCGGACGCTCGACGATCTCAAGCTGCTGACCGTCGCAGTCGAGCGGTTGCAGACCTGGTGGAAGCCGGGCGTGCTCTGCATCGGCGATGCCGCACACACCATGTCGCCGATCGGCGGCGTGGGCGTGAACATCGCGATCCAGGACGCCGTGGCGGCCTCGAACCTCCTGGCGGCGCCGTTGCGCGAGAACCGGCTGAAGGACTCAGACCTTGCCGCGGTGCAGGCGCGGCGGCTGTTCCCGGCCAAGGCGACCCAGGCCATGCAGGTCGGCGTCCAGAACGGCGTCATCGCGCCGACGCTTGCCTCGACCGGTGAGGTGAAGATCCCTCTCCCGGTGACGTTGATGCAGTGGTTTCCGATCCTGCGCCGGCTGCCCGCCCGCCTCGTGGGCATGGGCTTCCGGCCGGAGCACGTTCAGACCAAGCCGGTCTAGCGCGCCGCCGACACCAGCAGGAAAGGCGGACGTTGGCGTTCGTGCGCCCATTCGGGGTGGGCGGCGATCTGTGCGTCGGTCGGTCCCCATTCCTCGAGTCGCAGCACCGTGAAGCCGGTGGCGACCAGCGCGTTGAAATACGTCGCCAGCGTGCGGTGCTGCTTCACCACGCCCTTGGCCAGCCAGTCGGTCGTGCGTGGGCCTTCGTCGAAGTAGCGATCGATCGGCCAGGTATCGCCGACCCACTTGGGATCGCCGGGCGCGGTGTTGATAGGATGTTCGATCGAAAAGACGAATCGCCCGCCCGGCACGAGCGTTCGATGCACCGCTGCCAACAGCGCGGGCAGGGCCACGATGTAGTGCAGCACCAGGGAGCTGTAGACGAGCTCGAAGGCGGCAGCCGGCAGGTCGAGCGTTTCGAGGTCGGCGCGACGGTAGGCAATGGCGGGATCGGCCGTCGTCTCGCGCGCCCGCGCCAGCATGTTCTTCGACACGTCGAGGCCCAGCACCGAGGTCGCGCCCGCCTCGCGCGCGAAGCGGCAGAACCAGCCGAATCCGCAGCCGAGATCCACGACCTTGCGACCCGCGAGGTCGGGCAGCATCGCGCGCAACGCCGGCCATTCCGGCGCGCCGGCCAGCCCCTCGCGGGACCGCAGCAAGGCGCTGTAGCCCGCGAAGAACTCGGCGTTGTCGTAGATGTTCTGCGTCACTTCACGCCGGAGGCGGCCTTCGTCTTGCGCACCGCGAGCGCGATCGAGGCGCCGAGGTCGGCGAGAATCTTGCCCGTCGCCTCGTCGGTGAGCTTGCCGTCGGCGAACTTGTTCTGCGCCTGGGCGATCATCACCTCGGGGCGGTTCACCGGATGGGCGTCGAGGAACACGCAGATCTGGCGCAGGTGGTACTGCATGCGCGCGGTGCCGAGCACGCCCATCGACGCGCCGAGGATCGCCACCGGCTTGCCGGCCAGCGGCTGCGGCTGCATGCGCGACAGCCAGTCGATCGCGTTCTTCAGCACGCCGGGGACGGAGTAGTTGTACTCGGGGCTGGCGATGACGACGGCATCGGCCGCGAGCACGGCCTTCTGCGCAGCCTGTACCTTGTCGGGGAAGCCCTTGGCCTGGACGTCGGCATCGTAAAGCGGCCAGTCGCCGATCTCGATGTTCTCGACGGTGACGCCCGCCGGCAGGCGTTCCTCGAAGGCCTTGAGCGCGAGGCGGTTAAAGGAAGCCTTGCGCAGGCTGCCGCAGAAGGCGACCAGCTTGATCGAGTCGGACATGGAATGGTTTCCCCGTGGTAACCGGCGTGACGCCGCGTTGCGTGTCGGGGCTACATAGGTGCGCCCGCCGGCGTTGGCAAACGCGCTAGACGATCTCGGCGGGCGCCAGCCGGCAGGCGTTCGCGGGGTCGCCCGCCTCGACCTGCACCGTCACATGCCCGATACGGAACTTTTCCTGCATGTCGTGGCAGACG
>JAFEFH010000069.1 GCA_018240695.1 Pseudomonadota bacterium
GATGGAGACCAACAGGATCGGCGCCTCGCCCCGCCGCCGCGAGGACGTCCGCTTCGTCACTGGCGGCGGCGCCTATCTCGACGACCTGAAATTCGACCGGCTGGCGCACCTCGTCGTGCTGCGCTCTCCCCATGCCCATGCCGAAATCCGCCGGCTCGACACGGCGGCCGCCGCCCGCGCGCCGGGCGTGCTGGCGGTGCTGACCGCCGCCGATGCCGACGCCGCCGGTCTCGTGCCGCTGCGTCCCTATGCCGAGGCCAACGTGCAGACCGGCGAGCCCTTCGCCTTCGCGCCGCAGCCGTTGCTGGCAACGGACAAAGTCCGCTTCGCCGGCGAGCCGGTCGCGCTCGTGGTCGCCGAGACCCGCGCCCAGGCGATGGACGCGGCCGAGCTGGTCGAGATCGACTATGCCGCCCTGCCCGCCGTGACGACACCCGCCGCCGCGCGCGCCGCGGGCGCGCCGCAGCTCGCCGCCGAAGTGCCGGGCAATGTCTGCCTCGACTGGACGACCGGCGACAGCGCCGCGGCCGAGGCCGGATTCGCGGCGGCGGCGCATGTCGTGCGGCTGGCGCTCGACAACCACCGCATCGTCACCAATCCGATGGAGCCGCGCGGCGGCGTCGGCACCTACGACGACCAGACGCGGCGCTATACGCTCCACGTCTCCAGTCAGAACATCCACATCAACCGCAACCACGTCGCGCGCTGCCTCGGCGCCGATCCGAAGGACGTGCGCTTCGTGGCGCACGACGTGGGCGGCGGCTTCGGCGCCAAGAACTTCGCCTATGCCGAGCATGCGCTGGTCCTGTGGGCGGCGCGGCGCACGGGACGGCCGGTGAAATGGATCGCGAGCCGCAGCGAGGTCTTCCTGAGCGACCACGCCGCGCGCGACATGCAGGCCGAGGCGGCGCTCGCGCTCGACAGGGACGGCCGCTTCCTCGCGCTGAAGGTCGAGAGCTGGTGCAATCTCGGCGCCTACATGGCGGGCGCGGGCGGCGCGATCCCGACCTATCAGTATCTCCACCTGCAAGGCACGGTGTATCGCGTGCCGGCGATCGCGCTGCGCATCGGCGCCGCCCTCACCAACACCGCGCCGATCGGCGTGACCCGCGGGCCGGGCTTCGCCGAGACGGTGAACATCCTCGAACGGCTGATCGACGCGGCGGCGGTGAAGACCGGCATCGACCGCGCCGAGCTGCGCCGCCGCAACATGGTGCCGGCGGCCGCCATGCCGATGAAGAACGTCTTCGGTTTCGAGGTCGACAGCGGCGCCTTCGCCGAGACGCTGGATGCGGCGCTGGCCCGCGCCGACCTCGCGGGCTTCGCCGCCCGGCGGCGCGACAGCGAGGCGTGCGGCCGCCTGCGCGGCGTGGGCTTCGCCTATCACATCAAGGGCACCGGCGGGCCGCCCGACGAGAATGTCGACATCCGCTTCGAGGCCGACGGCAGCGTGTCGCTGATCACCGGCACGCAGCATATCGGCCAGGGCCACGAGACGACCTTCCCGCAGATCCTGGGCACCCGGCTCGGCCTGCCGGCGGCGCGCATCCGGCTCTGCCAGGGCGACACCGACCTGATCGCGCATGGCGGCGGCCACGGCAGCTCGCGCGCCACCTACATGGGCGGCACCGCGATCTGGCGCGCCTCGGACGAGATCATCGCCAAGGGCCGCGCGCTGGCGGCCGACGCGCTGGAGGCGGCCGAGGCCGATCTTCAGTTCGTCGACGGCCGCTACGTCGTCTCGGGGACCGACCGCGCCATCGATCTTCTGGAGGTGGCCGCCCTCGGC
This sequence comes from Pseudomonadota bacterium, assembly GCA_018240695.1. Lineage (GTDB taxonomy): Bacteria > Pseudomonadota > Alphaproteobacteria > Reyranellales > Reyranellaceae > Reyranella. The sequence goes on from JAFEFH010000069.1 coordinate 1,790, forward strand.
CGCAGGAAGGGCCAGCCGCTCGACACCTATCACTACTGGAAACGCGACCACATGACGTTCCCCAACGGCGCGCACGTCGTCGAGGTCGAGATCGACCGCGACACCGGCCGCGCGACCCTGGCGCGTTACACGGCGGTCGACGACTACGGCACGATGGTCAATCCGATGATCGTCGCGGGCCAGGCGCACGGCGCGATGGCGCAGGGCGTCGGCCAGGCGCTGATGGAGCGCGCGGTCTACGACGCGGAGTCCGGCCAGATGATCTCGGGCTCGTTCATGGACTACGCCCTGCCGCGCGCCGAGGACCTGCCGTCGTTCGATCTCGGGTTCCACTGCACGCCCTGCACGACCAATCCCCTGGGCGTGAAGGGCTGCGGCGAGGCCGGCGCGATCGCGGCCTTCCCCGCCATCGCCAACGCGATCCTCGACGCGCTGGGCCCGCTCGGCGTCACCGCGTTCGACGGACCGGCGACGCCGGCGCGGCTGTGGCAGGCCATGCAGGGCGCCGGCCGATGAGGCGCGAAGCCCCCGCCGCCGCGCGCAACCGCGATCCCATCCTCGCGGTGCTGCAACGTTACCTGCCATCGAAGGGCCTGGTGCTCGAGTTCGCGAGCGGCACCGGCGAGCATGTCGTGCACTTCGCGCGCGCGTTGCCCGCTTTGTCGTTCCAGCCGAGCGATCCCAACGAGACGGCCCGCGCCAGCATCGACGACTGGGTGAAGACGCTCGGCCTTGCGAACGTCGCGCCGGCGCTGGCGCTCGATGCGGCGGCGGCGAGCTGGCCGGTCGCCGAAGCCGCCGCGATCCTCTGCATCAACATGATCCATATCTCGCCGTGGGCCGCGACCGAGGGCCTGCTGGCCGGCGCCGGCCGCACCCTGCCGCCGGGCGGCGTGCTCTTTCTCTATGGCCCGTACCGCCGCAACGGCGTGTCGACGGCGCCCAGCAACGAGGCCTTCGATGCCGATCTGCGGGCGCGCGATCCGGCCTGGGGCCTGCGCGTGCTGGAAGATGTGGCGGCGCTGGCGGCGCAGAACGGCTTCGGCGCCCCCGATGTGGTGGAGATGCCGGCCAACAATCTCTCCGTCATATTCCGCCGGATATAGGCCCGAGACCACATCAAGGTCACACGCGGCGGGCCGCTCCGCGCGTAGCATGACGCCTCCCACACCGGAGAGCGATCTTGGCCCACATCGGTGCGCCCGCCGCGGCGCCTTCCTCCGCCTCCCCTTCCCGTCCCGGCGTCGTCGCGCGCGTGAAAGACGTGCTGCGGCCGCTCGAACCCTATTTCCCGACCTTTGCGCGCGGGCCTTCGTGGGGGCCCGCGTTGCAGGTGCTGCAACAGCATGGCTTCGAGCCGGCGACGGTGTTCGACATCGGCGTCGGCTTCGGCACCTGGGGCCTGTACCGCGCCTTTCCGAACGCGCTCTATCACCTGATCGAACCGACGCGCGAATCGCTGCCCTATATGGAGCGGCTGTCGCGACGGCTACGCTGTCTCATCCACAACGTGGCGCTGGGCGACCACGAGGGCGAGGCGATGCTCGAGGTCCGCGCCGACATCCAGGGCTCGACCCTGCTCGAGGAAGTCGGACCGCGCGACACGCTGCGTTTCGACCGCGTGCCGCTGCGCCGCTTCGATTCGCTGATCCGCGCCTTCGAGCGGCCGGCCCTGTGCAAGATCGACGTGCAGGGCGCCGAGTTGATGGTGCTGGAGGGCATGGGCGAGCGCATCGGGGACATCGACGTGTTCATCGTCGAGACCAGCACCATCGCCACGGTGAAGGGCGGCGCGGAGATGGCCGACGTGGTGGGCTTCCTGTCCGAACGCGGCTTCGCGGTGGCCGACATCGTCGGCCTGAAGCGCCGCCCGCTCGACGGCGCCACAGCGCAGGTCGACCTGCTGTTCGTGCGCGAGGACTCGCCCCTGCGCGCCGACCGGCGCTGGGCGCGGGCCTCCTAGAGGGCTTCGTACGCCCGCAAACACTGCATTCGGCGGGCTCCGCCACATTTTTGCCCGCAACGTCGACCGCCTTTTCCCGTTATGGCGATGGAAAAGGAGACGCCCACCATGGTCGATACCGTCATTGTCGAGAACGAACCGGCACCAAGCTCCGCCGTCTCTTGGGGAGCTATCCTGGCCGGCGCCGCCGTCTCGGCGGGCCTCTCGCTGATCCTGCTGGCGATCGGCAGCGGCATCGGCTTCAGCGTCATGAACCCGTGGTCGCCCGGCACCGCCGCGACCACCACCAAGGCGGCCACCGTGGCCGGCATCTATCTCACCGTCACTGCGGTGCTCGCCTCGGCCGTCGGCGGGTATCTCGCCGGTCGCCTGCGCCACATCTGGCTCGGCACGCATCCGCACGAGGCGTTCTTCCGCGATACCGCGCATGGCCTGATCACCTGGGCGGTCGCGACCGGCGCGGGCGTCGTGCTGCTCGGCACCGTCACCACCAGCCTGACCGGCGCCGCCGTGCACGGCGCCAGCACCGGTGCGGGCGTGGAAGCCGCGCGCGAAGGCGCGACGGCGCCGTTCGCCGACCGGCTGTTCGCCTACGACTACGTCGCCGTGTCGAACGCGCAGGGCAACCGTCCCAACACCGGCATCGCGCGCGACTACAATGGCGACCGCGCCGCCGCCGTGCGCCTGTTGAACGGCCTCGGCCACCGCGAGAGTGCGCTGACGACCGACGAGCGGCAGAACCTCGCCGTGATCGTCGCCGCCCGTACCGGCCTGCCGCTGCCCGACGCCGAGAAGCGCGTCGCCGCCGTCGAAGCCGATGCGCGCGCCGCCGCCGACACCGCCCGCCGCGTGGGCATGATGCTGTCCTTCTGGCTGGCCGCCTCGCTGCTGGCCGGCGCCCTCGCCGCCTCGCTCGCGGCCTGGGAAGGCGGCGCCATCCGCGACGGCCGCATGAAGTACTGAGTGCAACAACCCCTCTGATCCAAAGGAGACGTCACATGGGATTTGGTCGCGGCATTCTGCTCTGGCTCATCGGCATTCCGCTGCCGATCATCATTCTGCTCGCGCTTTTCTGGCGCTGACAGAGATCACATCGTCCGCCGACCACGGATGTACTGGCGGCGGACAAGAGGGCCCTGCACCGGCGACGGCGCGGGGCCTTTGCTTTTCAAGGATGCAGTTCGAAGCCCGCGAAGGCGATCTCTTCGGGCAAAGGGTGCACCGGCGCGCGCTGACCGGCCTTCAGGAAGGCGATGGGATTGCGCGGCCGGCCGTCGACCCGCACCTCGTAGTGCAAATGCACCGCCGTCACGCGGCCCGTGCCGCCCACGATCCCGAGCTGGCCGCCCAGCGCCACCGGCGTGCCCGCCTTCACCAGGATCCTGCTCAGGTGCGCATAGCGCGTGGTGAAACCGTAGCCATGGTCGATCTCGACCATGTTGCCGTAGTCGCCGTACCACGCCGCGAAGGTGACCGTGCCCTCGGCGGTGGCGAACACCGGCGTCGCCGTCGTGCCGCGCAGGTCGAGCCCCTCGTGCGAGGCGGCGCGGCCGGTAAAGGGATCGGCGCGCCGGCCGAAGCCGCCGAATACCTCGATCTGTGGCAACGGGCTGCCGAGCGGCATGTGGGCCAGCACGTCGCGCAGCGCCTGGAGACGCGCCACGCCCCAGGTGAGGCTGGCCAGCCGGCGCGCGGCGTCGGCGGCGCTCTCGCGCGCACTGTCGGACACGGCGCGCTCGCTCCACGGCACGAACGGCCCGCCGCGCGGCCGCGCCGGCTGGTCGGCTGCCGCCGTCACCTTCGCGGGATCGATGCCGGCGGCGGTCAGCACGCGCTCGATCTCGGCGATGGTGCGGCTGGTCTGCGCGTGCAGGTCGATCAGTTTCTCGCGGTCGGCCTCGAGGGCGGCCTCGCGCTCGTCGAACGCCCGCTCGCGCTCGACGCTGGCCCGATCACGGTCGAGCGAGGCCTCCACGCGCTCGGTGGCGACGCTGTCGAGCGCGGCGTCGCGCGCGAAGGCCGGCGGCTCGCGCAGGTCGAGGCGGCGCAGCGCGTCCTGCTGCTCGATCGCCAGTTCGGCCACCGTGGGCGGCGGCGTCTGCGGCGAGGCGATCGCGCGCAGCTCGTAGTCGACGGCGGCATGACTCCACGCCGCCGACACCAGGCCGGTCAGCACGCCCAGCAGGCAGACGCATGCCGCCCCTGCCGTCACACCGATTTTCGAAGCCATTGCCCCCAATGCCCCAAATCCCCGGCGCCTGTATCCCACGCGCCGAGGCCGCCGAGAACGCGCCGCGGTGGATAGAATCAGCCGCGATCGCCAAGCCTTTGAAATGAGCGTGGGAATTCCCGATGGAAAAGCGACGCGTCGACAGGATCGCCGTCCGAAAATATCATTGCGGCAATGTCGCTCAGATATGAGGGAACGATCAGGGTCGTCCTGTGTGTCCTGTCGATCCTCGTCGGCTTCGCCGTCCTCGAGGTCGGGTGTCGGCTGTGGCGCGGACCGGGATGGCTTTTCACGTGGCCGAACCTCGTGGTGCAGGAACGGGCCGATCCTGTCGCCGACATGTGGCGGAACTATATCTACGACCCGGTGTCGGGCTACGCGCTGCGCCCGCAGCTGGCGACTCCCGACTTGCACACCGACGACGACGGCTTCCGCGTCGTGCCCGGTTCGGTGCCGCCGTCGCCGGCGCGCGCACCGATCCTGGCGACCGGGGATTCGTTCACCATGGGCGACGAGGTGCGCGACGACGAGAGCTGGCCCGCGCAGCTCATGAGCCTGCACCAGCGACCCGTAGTGAACGCCGGCGTGGCGGGCTACAGCCTCGCGCAATCCGTCCTGCGCGCCGAGGCGCTGGCGGCTCGGCTGATGCCACGGGCCATCGTCGTGGGCTTCATCGCCGACGACATCGAACGCGGCGCCTACAGCCGACGGTTCACCATGGAGATGCCGTACTTCGTGCCGTCGACCGACGGCGGCGATATCACGCTGGCCAATGCGCCGCCGTCGCGGGTCCGCGACCCGCGCACGACGCTCACTCTCACCGAGCGGGTGCTCGGGCGGTCGATGCTGGTCGACACGATCGTGCGACGCCTGCGCCTGGAGGGGCCGTGGTTCGCCGACCGGCGGCGCGCTTTGTCGGATGCCGAGGTGGAACGCACGGTATGCCCGATGATGCGCCGGCTCGCGGCTCTCGGTGTGCCGACGATCGTGGTGGCGCAATACGACGACGATATGTGGACCGGCGATTCCACAGCACGCGACGAGGAGAGCCGGCTCACCCGGCTGGTGCTCGGCTGCGCCGCCGCCGCAGGCCTTGGCACCCTCGACATGTTCGAGATCACCGAGGCCGCCGTCCGCGCCCAAGGGGTCGCCGGCCTCTACAAGGCCCAAGGCCACCATACCGCGCTCGGCAACCGCCTCACCGCAGAAGCCTTGAGCGACGCCCTCACGGGTCTGGCGCCGCCGTAACGAGGGGTTCGGCACCGGACAAGAATGGGCCGTGAGATATGCGGCAACAAATGGCCGATTTCGGCGTCTCTTTTTTCGAGTGCCGCCTTTGAACGCTGAACATTTGAAACATTCATTCTTCGGAACCGATTAACGAGGGAGTCATGTCTCGTTTTCTTTATTCCTCCGCTTTCGCTGCCTTCACGTTCTCCGCCACCGCCGCCCTCGCGGCCTCGCCCCCTCCGACGCTTCCCGCCAGCCTGGCCAAGACGTCGCCGATCGCCGGGCCGATCCTGGATCCAAACCTCACCCAGCACGTCGCCGTCCGGCCAGTCATGCCGATGCAGCGGCCCACCGCCAGCGTGGCCACGCCGGTCGCACTGTCCTATGCCGAGGTGCAGGCCATGGTCTCGGCGCCGCGGCGTCCCGGCGGCATGATGGCCGAGTTGCTGGGCTCGGTGCGCCCCATCGCGGCTACTCCGGCGCCGATCGCCGCGCGGCCCGCGAAGGAGGTCAACCTCGCGTCGGCACGCTGACAGGATGAGAAGAGAGTTGGCGTCCCCGAGAGGATTCGAACCTCCGACCTCCGGTTTAGGAAACCGCTGCTCTATCCAGCTGAGCTACGGGGACGTGGGCAGACCACTAGCAAAATAGGTCCGGCCTGTCAGGGGTCTCCGCCGGCGGCAACGTCGGCGTGCGCCGGGGCGTTCTAGGAGTCCAACGCTCCTCGAAAGGGAAAATGATGACAAAGAAGCTGCTTCTGCTGGGCGCCACGGCGCTCGTCGCCCTCGCGTCGCCCGCCTTCGCCCAGTCTGCCGCCGAGAAGACCGGCGTGAACTCGACGCTGGGCATCGCGCCCAAGACCCAGGATTTCGTCACGGAGGCCGCCAACAGCGACATGCTGGAGATCGCGTCGAGCAAGCTGGTCGCGACCAAGTCCGACACCAAGGACAAGGCTTTCGCCGACCAGATGATCGCCGATCACACCAAGACCTCGGCCGAGCTGAAGGCGCTGGTCGACGGCGGCAAGGTCTCGGCCACGCTGCCCACGACCATGGACAAGGCGCACCAGGCCAAGCTCGACAAGCTCGCGAAGCTGGACGGCAAGGACTTCGTGAAGGAATACGAGTCGATGCAGGTCTCCGCGCACAAGGACGCGGTGTCGCTGTTCGAGCGCTACGGCAAGGGCGGCGACAACGCCGCGCTGAAGGACTGGGCCTCCAAGACGCTGCCGCATCTCCAGGGTCACCTGAAGATGGCGCAGGACCTCAACAAGTAAGCGGCGAACTCTCGTATCGGGCGAGCAGGTCGGCGGGATCGGCATAGACCGCCGTGCAGCCGGCCTGCTTCAGCTCGGCGTCGCTCCAGCCGCCGCAGCGCACGCCGATCGTGCGCATGCCGGCCCGCGTCGCGGCCTTGGCGTCGTAGGGCGTGTCTCCCACGACGATTGCGTGCTCCGGCGCCAAGCCCAGCTTCGCAAGCGCCGCCTGGAAGATGTCGGGATGCGGCTTGCTCTTCTCGGCATCGTCCGACGACGTCTCGGCGTCGATCAGATTCTCGATCCGGGCGATCGCCTTGTAGCGCTCCAGTTCCTGTCCCTTGGCCGACGAGGCGAGCGCGACCTGCTTGCCGTCCGCCAGCACCCGCTCGAACAGGGCGCGCACGCCCTCGAACGGCTGGAACAACGGCAGGTAGCGCTCGCGCAGCAGCCGCGCGCGATAGTCCTCGAGGTCCTTGCCGATCCGGGCGATCTCGGCTTCCGGCAGGAACACCGGCATCAGCTGGTCGCCGCCCTTGCCGATCTGCCGCCGCACGCGGTCGTAGAGGAGCGCATGGCCGAACGCCTCGAACGCCTCGACCCATGCCTTGGCATGGAAATCGACCGAGTCGATCAGGGTGCCATCGATATCGAAGATCACGGCGCGAATTGCTGTCATCATCGAATAAGCGCCGACATGGCAACAGGTTCCCGGACAAGGGTAAACTGGCGCCATGACCGATCAGACAAAGCCGTGGAAGCTGCTCAGCTCGACCTACCCCTATCGCGATCGCTGGCTGACCCTGCGCAGCGACACGGTCGAGCTGCCGGACGGGCATGAACTCTCGCCCTATCACGTGATCGAATCGCCGGATTGGGTGAACGCGATCGCCATCACGCCCGAGCGCAACATCGTGCTGGTCGAGCAGTATCGTCACGCCGTGCGGTCGACGATGCTCGAGCTGCCGGCCGGTCATGTCGATGCCGGCGAGGCGCCCGAGATCGCCGTGAAGCGCGAGCTGCTGGAAGAGACCGGCTGCGCCACCGAGAGCTGGCACGATCTCGGCGCGCTGTTTCCCGCCGCGTCCCGCTTCACCAACAAGGTGCGCAGCTACCTTGCGATGGGCGTGCGCCAGGTGCGCGAGCCCAGCCACGAGACCGGCGAGAACATCCGCGTGCGCTCGATCCCGTGGACGCGCTTCGTCAAGGGGCTCTATAGCGGCGACATGATGCTGCGCGAGGCCAACCAGCTCGCCAGCGTCTTCCTGCTGCACATGCATGCGAAGTCGAGCGCCGATCCCGCGATCGCCGCGCTGCGTGTCTGATGGCAAGAGATATATTGCTAATGATTATCATTTGCATGTATAAAAGCTCCCTTCACCTGCTCGGGAGCCTTCGATGCCGGACGTTTCCACCCCCGATCTCGACGACCTGAACCGCCGCCGCGCGCTGAACGCCCTGCTCGACCGCCGCTCGGTCGGCGCGCTCGATGAGCCGGCGCCGCGCGACTTCGAGATCGACCTGATCGTCGATGCCGGCTTGCGCGCGCCCGACCACGGCAAGCTGCGGCCGTGGCGTTTCGTGCTGATCCGCGGCGAGGCGCGCCGGGCCTTCGGGGCGGCCCTCGTGGCGGCCGCAGCGAGGCGCGACCAGGCGACGCCGCAATCGCTGCTCGACCGTTACCAGGCGTGGGCGACTCGCACGCCGCTGCTGATCGGCGTCGGCACGAAGATGAGCGCGCGCCATTTCATTCCCGAGATCGAGCAGGTGCTGTCGGCCGGCGCCGCGGCGATGAACATGCTGAACGCCATCCATCTGCTGGGCTATGGCGGCATGTGGGTGACAGGACCCAACAGCTACGATCCGGCGGTCAACGCGCTGCTGGGCTTCCGCGCCCCCGACCGGCTGGTCGGCCTGCTGGCCGTCGGCACGCCACGGACGACCGCGCCGGTCGAGCGGCCCGCGCGCGCCGCGCACCTCACCGAATGGACCGGTCCCTCAGTCGTCGAGCCGACGGCGTAGCGTCTTGATCGCGCCGTGATGCTTCTTGTCGTCGACGCGCCGGCGCTTGGCGGCGCGCGACACGCGGGTCTTCACCCTCGGCGTCGGACGATGCGAGGCCTCGCGGATCAGCTCGAGCAGCCGCTCGAGCGCTTCTTCCCGATTGCGCTTCTGGCTGCGCTGCTCCTGCGCGATCAGCACCAGCACGCCGTCCTTGGTGAGCCGGCTGCCGGCCAGCTTCTCCAGCCGCCAGCGCACGTCGTCGGGCAGCGACGGCGAGTTGCGCACGTCGAAGCGCAGCTGCACCGCGCTCGAGGTCTTGTTGACGTGCTGGCCGCCCGGCCCGGCGGCGCGCACGAAGGTTTCCTCGATCTCCGACGGATCGAGCGTCAGCGAACCAGTCACCCAGATGCGGGCGGCCGTGCTAGCCACGGGTCGCTTGGTAGCGCGCCTCGATCCGGTCCCAGATCTGCGCCTCGAGGCAGACGCCGTCGAAGCGGTTGATCTGCTGCAAGCCGGTCGGCGAGGTGACGTTGATTTCGGTCAGGTAGTTTCCGATCACGTCGATGCCGACGAAGATCATGCCCTGCCGCGCGAGTTCAGGTCCGATGATCTCGCAGATCTCCCGGTCGCGCTTGCTGAGCGTGTCCTTCACCGCCTTGCCGCCGACATGCATGTTCGAGCGCGCCTCGCCCTGCGCGGGCACGCGATTGACCACGCCCGCCGCCTTGCCGTCGATCAGGATGATGCGCTTGTCGCCCTGCCGCACCTCGGGAAGGTAGCGTTGGGCGATCACCGGCTCGCGGCTGCTCTTGGAGAACATCTCCATCAGCGAGGCGAAGTTCTCGTCGCCCGGCTGGAGCCGGAACACGCCGGCGCCGCCGTTGCCGAACAGGGGCTTCAGGATGATGTCCTTGTGCTCGTCGCGGAACTCGCGCAGCGCGCGGATGTCGGCGCTGATCAGGGTCGGCGGCATGACGTTGTCGAAATGCGTGACGAAGAGCTTCTCCGGCGCGTTGCGCACGCTCGCCGGGTCGTTCACCACCAGCGTCTTGGGATGGACATGCTCCAGCAGGTGCGTCGTGGTGATGTACGACATGTCGAACGGCGGATCCTGGCGCAGCAGCACCACGTCGAAGGTCGAGAGGTCGACCAGATCGGAGTCGCCCAGCGTGTAGTGGCTGCCCTTCTCGCGCTTCAGCATCATCTGCTGCACGCGCGCCAGCACCTTGCGGTCGCGGAACATCAGGTCGGGCGGCGTGTAGTGGAACACATCGTAGCCGCGCTTCTGCGCCTCCAGGCCCAGCACGAACGTGGAATCGCCGTCGATGTCGATGGTCGACACATGGTCCATCTGGATGGCGACTTTGAGCTTCATGCGGGCGGTCCTCGGGCGGGTCTCGGATCAGGGACGGTCAGTTAAGCCCGTGGCGCAGTTCCTGCAACAGGGCCGTCGCGTGCTGGCGCATTTCATGGTCTCCCGGGCTCTCGTCCATCAGCAGGAAACGCTCGAAGCTGGCGATGGCGGCGCGGCGCTTGTCGAGGCGGACGTTGATCTGGCCGGCCTCGTATTGCAGGACCGGCTGGTTGGGCGCGATCGCCAGCATGCGGTCGACGACCTTCATGGCGGCCGGCCAGTCTTCGCGCTGGACGAGGCGCAGGCGGATATTGTTCTCCAGCCGCAGCAGCACGTCGCGGTCGCTCACCGGATCGTAGTGGCCCGACATCGGCTGGGCGTTCGGCCCCAGCACCTTGTGCAGCAGGTCGCGCAGGTCGGCGGCATCGCGCACCAGGCCGTCGTTGAACGGGTCGACGACGTAGCGCGCTCCGTCGATCGCGACGCGGATCAGGAAATGGCCGGGAAAGGCCAGCCCTTCCGCATCCCAGCCCTGGTCGCGCGCAACCTGGAGATAGAGGATCGCCAGCGCCACCGGCAGGCCCTTGCGCCGTTCGATCACGCGCACGATGTCGGCGTTCTGGAGGTCGTCGTAGGTCTGGCTGTCGCCGCGATAGGCGAACGACCGCGCGATCACCTCGGCCAGCGACTCCGGCGTGGCGCCGCGCCGCCGCACCAGGTCGGCGACGGCCGCCGACATCTGCGCCACGTGCTGGCGGAAGGGCACGAGATCGATCGGCTCGCCGCGTTGCAGGAGGCTGAGCGTCAGCGTGACCTCGAGCATGTCGAGGCGCTGCCCGTCGCCGGCACAGAGATCCTTCAGCCGAGCGAGCTGCTTTGCGGTATCGAACTCAGGACGCGTCACGCGAAGTCACTCCGGGGCACGCCAGACGTCGGGCAGGTGGCGCGGCCACAGCCTGCGCCACAGCGAGCCGCTCACCAGCACCGCGTCGAAGCGCAGCGAGCACACGGCATAGCGCGGATGGCTGGCGAGGAACAGGTTGGCGGCGCGCGCCACCCGCCCGAACTGGCCGGGCCGCAGCGCGAAGGTCGCCGTGTCGAAGTCGGCGCGCGCCTTGACCTCGACGAAGGCCAGCAGGTTGCCGCGCCTGGCGACGATATCGATCTCGCCCAGCCGCGTCTTGTAGCGCTGTGCCAGGATCGTGTAGCCCGCGAGCCGCAGCCGCCACGCCGCGCGCCATTCGGCGGCGTGGCCCTGGCGATGGGCCTTCTGGCGGGTCTCGAGGCTCATGACGTGCGCTTCAGTTCGAGGGCGCGCGCATAGACGTCGCGGCGCTTCAGCCCCAGCCGCGCCGCCACTTCCGCCGCCGCGTCCTTCACCGACGCGCCGGCCATCGCCTCGCGCAGCGCCTCGTCCAGCGAGTCGGCCGCCGTCGCGGCGCCTTCGACCGGCCCGCCGATCACGATCACGATCTCGCCCTTCACCTCGTCCTGCGCGGCGTAGTGCGCGGCGAGATCCGGCAGCGAGGCGCGGCGCACCTCTTCGAACAGCTTGGTGAGCTCCCGCGCCACCACCGCCGGCCGGTCGCCCAGAAGCTCGGCGAGATCGGCCAGCGACGCGGCCAGCCGGTGCGGCGCCTCGTAGAAGGCGATGGTCGCGGGAATGGCGGCGGCCTCGCCGATCGCACGCCGACGCTCGCCGGGCTTGGAGGGCAGAAAGCCGCCGAAAAAGAAGCGGTCGGTCGGCAGGCCGGACAATGCCAGCGCCATCGGCAGCGCCGAAGCGCCGGGCGCCGCGGTCACCAGATGGCCCCCGGCGATCGCCGCGCGCACCAGCCGGTAGCCCGGATCGGAGATCAGCGGCATGCCGGCGTCGGAGACCAGCGCCAGCCGGGCACCCTGCCCCAGCGCCCGCACCAGCCGCGGCTCGGCCGCGTCCTGCGTGGCGTCGCTGTAGGCGATCGTGGGGGCCGAGATGCCGTAGTGGGAGGCGAGCTTGGCGAACACGCGTGTGTCCTCGCAGGCAATCAGGTCGACGGCGCGCAACACATCGAGCGCGCGCAACGTTATGTCGCCCATGTTACCGATCGGTGTGGCGACAATATGCAGCCCTGGCGCGACCGGCGACGGTTTACGCAGGGCCTGCCCGTCGTTAGCTTGTGACCGTTCGTCCATGCTCCTTCACCAACGCTCCCCTGGATCAGAACGCCGGAGAACCGCGCCGATGCGTCCGTTTTACCTCGCGCTCGCCACCGCAGCCCTGCTGCTCGGCGCCTGCACCGAATCGCCCAACACTAGCACGGCCCCGCCGCCGCCCGCACCCAAGCCGCAGGTGGGCTCACCCACCACCGCCTCGGGCAAGATGCGCATCGCGCTGCTGCTGCCGCTCTCGGGCCGCGCCGCGCCGACCGGCCAGGCCATGCAGCAGGCTGCCGAGATGTCGCTGTTCGATTCCGGCGCCAACGACATCGCGCTCGCCGCCTACGACGCGGGCGAATCGCCCGACAGCGCCGTGAAGGCCTACGAGAAGGCGCGCGCCGACGGCGCCGCCCTCGTGCTGGGACCGCTGTTCGGCACCTCGGCCAAGGCTTTGGCGCCTCTCGTGAATCGTGGCGGCGCCAACGTCATCGCCTTCTCCAACGACGAGCAGGCGGCCCAGCCCGGCGTCTGGGTGATGGGCATCGCCGCCCCGCCGCAGGTCCGCCGCGTGGTCGATCACGCCTTCAGTGCCGGCATCCGCCGCTTCGCGGCGCTGGCGCCCCGCACCGCCTATGGCGAGCAGATGAGCCGCACGCTCGAGAGCCATGTCGCCGTGCGTGGCGGCCAGGTCGTGGCCGTCGAGCTCTACGACGAAGGTCCCGATCTCAGCGCCGCCGCCAAGCGGCTGGCTGCCGACGTGAAGGGCGACGGCAAGCTCGCGATCCTGGTGCCGGTGGCGCCGCCGCGGCTCGGCAACGTGCTGGCCACCCTGTCCAACGCCGGCATCGACGCGGGCTCGGTGCAGCTGATCGGCACCGGCGTATGGGACATTCCCGGCATCGGCTCGGAGACCGCGCTGCGCGGCGCCTGGTACGCCGCGCCCGATCCCGCCAAGCGCGCCGACTTCGAGCGCCGCTTCACCGCCACCTACGGCCGCCCGCCGCTGCGTCTCGCCACGCTCGCCTACGATGCCGTCGCGCTGGCCGGTCGCCTGGCCCGCGCCAAGCCCGGCGGCGACTTCTCCGCCGAGGCGATCACCAATTCCAACGGCTGGGCAGGCGTCGACGGTGTGTTCCGCTTCCTGCCCGACGGCCGGGTCGATCGCGGCCTCGCGGTGATCGAGATCCAGGGCGACCGTGGCGTGGTCGTCAGCCCCGCCCCCACGACCTTCACCTCGACCACGAACTGACGGGCGCGGCCGTACCGACATGCCGGTCCTGCCGCGCGCCATCCTGTTCGATCTCGACGACACGCTGATCCGCGCCTACGCCCAGCCCGAGGAGGCGTGGACGCGCCTGCTGCACATCTTTTCCGCCCATCTCGATGCGCACGATCCGGCCACCATCGAGACGGTGCGGGCCGCGATCATGGGCGAGGCGCGCGCGTTCTGGAACGATCGCGCGGAGGCCGCCAAGTGGCGCCTCGACATTCCCGGCGCGCGGCGCCTGTCGGTGCGGCGCGGCCTCGAGAAACTCGGCCGGCCCGACGAGGCGCTGGCCGACAAGATCGCCGACGCCTTCACCGAGATGCGGCGGCAGGAATACCGCCTCTATCCCGACGCGCATGCCACGGTCGACGCGCTGCGCGACGCCGGCGTGAAGCTCGCCCTCATCACCAACGGCGCAGGGCTCACGCAACGCGCCAAGATCGAGCGTTTCGACCTCGAGCACCGTTTCCATCACATCCAGATCGAGGGCGAGTTCGGCCAGGGCAAGCCGGAACTCGCCGTCTACCGCCACGCGCTCGAGAAACTGGGCTGCGAGGCGTGCGACACCTGGATGGTCGGCGACAATTACGAGTGGGAAGTGGTCGCCCCGCAGAGCCTCGGCATCTGCGGCATCTGGTACGACCCGTTCGACGCCGGCATTCCGGCCAACGCCGCCGCCAAGCCCAGCCGCGTGATCAAGCGGCTGGCGGAGCTGGTGGAGTAGAGTTCATACGGACCGCGGGCTTCCAGCCCGCCTCATCAACAGATGAGCGGGCTGGAAGCCCGCGGTCCCCTATGAGAGCTATGCCTTCACGCGGTCCTTCGGGAGCTTGTCCGCCGTCTGCAGCATCAGGCGCTCGACCCGGCCGCCGTCGACCAGATGCTTCTGCAACACCTCGTCGACGTCTTCCTTGGTCGCGACCGAATACCAGACGCCTTCGGGATAGATCACCATCGCCGGGCCGAGTTCGCAGCGGTCGAGACAGCCGGCATTGTTGATGCGCACGTTCTTGAGGCCGAGCTTCTTGGCCGCACTCTTCATATGGTCGCGCAGCTCCTCGCCGCCCTTCTCCGCGCAGCAGCCTCGCGGATGGCCGGCCGGCCGGCGGTTGGTGCAGCAGAAGACATGGGCCTCGTAATACGGCTTGGGATCTTCGGGCTTCTCGCGCGCGCTCATCGGCTACTCTTTCTTGCTGCCGCCACCGGCGGCGATGTTGGCGAGCTGGGACCAGAAGGCCTGCTGCATCTGCTGCATCTGGTCGACGCCCTGCATCGAGGCCGGCAGCCAGGTCTTGAAGATCGCCTCGGGGTTCATGGCGTTGAGGCTGCTGCGCAGGCGCTCCTCGATCTCGCCCATCACGCGCTGCTGCATCGGACCGAGGTCGGGCAGGCCGAAGAAGGCGCGGGCCTCCTCGGGCGTGCAGTCGATCGTCACATTCACTTTCATCGCATTCTCCGTTGCCGCCCACCTTAGGCGATCCCATGCTATGAGGCGATATGGTTCCCGCCTGGCTGTCCGCCAACCCCCGCGCCTCGAAGAGCCTCGCCTTCGGCCGCGACCAGCAATTCGTCATCAACCCCGACGGCATCCCCGAGTTGCTGGAGGAGTTGAAGGCCTGTCCCGCGCACCGCGAGACGCCGCTCCAGTCCCTGCCCGCGCTCGCCAAGCGCTTCGGCGTGGCCGAGATCAGGGTTAAGGACGAGAGCCAGCGCTTCGGCTTCGGCGCCTTCAAGGCGCTGGGCGGCGTGCTGGGCGTCTACAGCGAGCTGTCGAGCGCGGTCGGCGACGCCTATCGCCGCTCGCCCACCTTCAAGGAGGTGATGGAGGGCAAGCACCGCGAGGTCACCGGCCGCTTCGTGTTCACCACGGCGAGCTCGGGCAATCACGGCCGCTCCGTCGCGGCGGGCGCCAAGCTGTTCGGCAACAAGTGCGTGATCTTCCTGCCGAAGTTCACCTCCGACGAGAAGGAAGCGGCGATCCGCGCGCGCGGCGCCGAGGTGATCCGCGTCGACGGCGACTACGACACCGCCGTCGCGGAGTGCCGCAACCAGGCCAGGGCCAAGGGCTGGACCGTGATCTCCGACACGTCGTGGGACGGCTATGACAGCATCCCGCGGGCCGTGATGCGCGGCTACACCGTGCTGGTCGAGGAGATCATCCGCCAGTGGCGCGCCGGGCCCACGCACGTGCTGGTGCAGGCGGGCGTCGGCGGGCTGGCCGCCGCGGTGTTCGGCTATCTCTGGGCGCGCTACGAGCCGCGGCCGACCTTCGTGATCGTCGAGCCGGAGAGCGCCGACTGCTGGTTCCAGAGCAACCGGGCCGGCCGACCGGCGGGCGCGAGCGGCGCCGCCGACACGGTGATGGGCGGGCTCGCCTGCCGCGAGATCTCGCCCGTGACCTGGCCGGTGCTGGGGCTCGGCACCGACTGGTTCATGACCATCGGCGAGGATCAGGTACTCCCGGCGCGCAAGCTCTACGCGCATCCGATCGACGGCGATCCCGCGATCGCTTCCGGTCCCTCGGGCTGCGCCGGCCTCGCCGGCCTGACGCGTGTCTGCACGGAGGAAGCGGCCTTCAAGGCGCTCGGCCTCGGCAAGGCGTCGCGCGTTCTGCTGATCAACAGCGAGGGCAATCTCGGCGAAGGCGCGGTATAAGGACCGGCCGCCGCTTTTCGATTCGGGAGTATCGCCGTGCAGCTTCAGCTCAAGACCTGGCAGTTCGTCGAGGACTATCTCAAGACCAAGACCGGCATCATCATCCCGATCGGCTCGACCGAGCAGCATGGCCCGACCGGCCTGATCGGCACCGACGCGCTCACCGCCGAGATGATCGGCCGTGGCGTCGGCGAGAAGGTAGGCGCGCTGGTGGCGCCGACGATCTCGGTCGGCATGGCGCAGCATCATCTCGACTTCGCGGGCTCGATCACGCTCAAGCCCTCGACCTTGATGGCCGTCGTGCGCGACAACGTGCTGTCGCTGGCCAAGCACGGCTTCACGCGTTTCTTCTTCGTGAACGGCCATGGCGGCAACATCGCCACCGTGACGGCCGCCTTCTCCGAGATCTATGCCGAGCGCTCGATGGAGCGCCTGAGCAACCAGCCCTCGATCAAGTGTGCCCTTCGTAACTGGTGGGACAGTCCGGGTATCAAGCGGCTGAGCTCGGAGCTCTATCCGACCGGCGAGGGCAGTCACGCCACCGCGTCGGAAGTCGCGCTGACCTGGTACAAATATCCCGAGACGATGGACTGCCGCGTGCTCGAGCCGCGGATCGCGCCGACCGGCTCGTTCGCCGACTCCGAGGACTATCGCCGCGCCTTCCCCGACGGCCGCATCGGCTCGGACCCAAGCCAGGCCACGCCCGAACACGGCAAGCGCTTCTACGACCAGGCGGTCGAAGACGTGGCGCGCGACTACGAGAGCTGGGTCGCGCGCTAAGGCACGACGCGCTGTGCCTGCCGCAGCCCGGCGCGTTCGCGCTGGCGGCGCAGGATGTAGAGGCCCGAGGCGATGACGACGACGATGCCGCCGAGCGCCAACTTGTTGGGCAGGTCGCCCCAGACCACGAAACCGATCAGCAGCGCCCACAGGACCGAGGCGTAACGGAACGCGCCCATCACCGAGATCTCGGCCTTGGAGCGCAGCGCCAGCATCAGCGTCTGGTAGCCGATCGCCAGCAGCACCGACGAGGCCGCGACGAGCCCGATGCCGCGCAGGCTGATCGGTTGCCAGCCCACGACCGTCGTCCAGGCGCAGCCCACGAAGGCCAGCGCCAGCGCCGAGCCCAGCGACACCACGAGCGAGGGCACGTGGCGCGGCACGTAGCGGCCGAGGATGTCGCGGCTGGCGCCCAGGAACGAGGCGAAGACCACCACCCACGTCCAGAGATTGGCGTCGCCGGGGCGCGGCTGGATCACCATCAGCACGCCCGCGAAGCCGACCGCGATGGCGCACCAGCGGCGCCAGCGCACGTCCTCGCCCAGCACCAGCACGGCCAGGATCGCGAGGAACAGCGGCGTCGACATGTTGACCGCCGTGGCGATCGCGAACGGGATGTGGAACAGCGCCACGAGATAGAAGGTCGAGGCCGCGGCCTCGAGCACGCCGCGCGCCAGCACCGAGCGATGGGTGATGGTCGGCACCTGCCGCCACGCGCCGCTGGCCAGCAGCGCCAGCCCGCACCACACGGTGGCGAAGCAGCCGCGCAGACCGATCGCCTGGATCGCCGGCATCGTCTCGGCGGCGAGCTTGATCAGCGCGTCGTTGAAGATGAAGACGACGACCGACGCCGACATCCAGAGGATGCCGCGGGTTTGGTCGGTCACTTTGCGGCGCTCACTTCGATGCGCCGGCCATCTTCAGGATGAGCTTCCAGTGCTCGTCGCCCACGGGCGAGACCGAGAGGCGCGACTGGCGCACCAGCCCCAGCTCCTTGAACTTCGGATCGGCCTTGATGTCGGCCAGCGTCACCGGCTTCTTGAGCGGCTCGACCGCCGCCACGTCGACGGTGACGGCCTTGCCCGCCTTGTCGGTCGGGTCGAGATAGGCGGTCTTGGCGACCTTGGCGATGCCCACGATCTCCTTGCCCTCGTTCGAGTGGTAGAAGAAGCAGAGGTCGCCGGTCTTCATCGCCTTGAGGTTGATGGCGGCCTGGGCGTTGCGCACGCCGGTCCACGACGTCTTCTTGTCCTTCACGAACTGGTCCCAGGAATAGACCGACGGCTCGGACTTGATGAGCCAATGCGCCATTTCACTCCCCCTCACGCCTTAGTGGACGCGCCAGCAACGCCCGAATCGCATCGTCGAGATCCGCGCCCTTGTGAAGGATAGCATCGACGGCGGTGCATATCGGCATCTCGATTTTCTGTCGCGCCGCGCGCGCCAGCACCGCCGGCGCGGTCGCCTCGCCCTCGATGACCTGGCGGCGGCCTTCCATGAATTGCGCGAGCGACTGGCCCTTGCCGAGCGCCGCGCCCAGCGAGCGGTTGCGCGACAGCGGGCCGTAGCAGGTGAGCGCGAGGTCGCCGAGGCCGCTGAGCCCCGTCAGCGTCTCCAGCTCCGCGCCCATCGCCTGGCCGAGCCGCGCCATCTCGGCGAAGCCGCGCGTCACCAGCGCCGCCGCCGCGTTGGCGCCGAGCCCACGGCCCTCGACGATGCCGGCTGCGATGGCGAGCACGTTCTTCACCGCGCCGCCCAGCGCGACGCCCAGCACGTCGTGCGTCCAGTAGGGGCGGAACGCACCGGAGGCCAAGGTCGCCGCGAGCTCGCGCCCGAGATTGGGATCGACCGTGGCGATGCTGATCGCCGTCGGCAGGCCGCGTACGGCTTCCTCGGCAAAGCTCGGGCCGGACAGCAACGCGAGCCGCCGTCCCGGCTGCACCTCGGCCAGCACCTCGTGCATCAGCAGGCCGCTGCCGGCCTCGATACCCTTGGCGCAGATCACGACCGGCGCCGTGCCGGGCAACTTCTCGGCGAGCGCGCGCACGGCCTGGGCCGGACACACCAGCAGCAGCGCGTCGCAGCCCACCAGCGCTTCCAGCTCGCGCGCCGCGGCGATGCCCGCTTCGAGCGGGATGCCGGGCAGGTAGATGTCGTTGCGGCGCTCGTTCGCGATCGCGCTGGAGATTGCGGGATCGCGCGACCACAAGGTGACCTGGCGGCCGGCACGACGAGCGAGGCAGGCGAGCGCGGTCCCGAAGGCGCCGCCGCCCACCACACCGATATGTGCGCCGCCCTGCGCCATGGCGCTCACAGACTCAAGTTGAAGGCGATGGAGATGCGCTCGGCCGTGCCGCGATAGGGGCGCACCTGATGGAGCAGCCACGCCGGGAACAGCACCAGCCGGCCGGCCTTGGGCGGAATCGTTTCGTTGGCGCCGACGGAGAGACCCGCATTGCCGAAGGCGAGATGCGGCGCATACATCGCCGGGCCCGGTCCGCGCGGATCCATGAATTCGAGCTCGCCGCCCAGCGACGGATCGGCG
>JAFEFH010000006.1 GCA_018240695.1 Pseudomonadota bacterium
GCATGAAGAAGGCGGGCGGCGGCTCGATCATCATGGTGTCGTCGATCGCGGGCGCCCTCGGCCTGATGGGCAGCCAGGGCGCGGTCGCCTATTCGACGGCCAAGGCCGGCCTGCACGGCTTCACGATGTCGGTGGCGGCCGATCATGCGACGCAGAACATCCGCGCCAATTGCATCATCGTGGGCTCGGTGCACACGCCGATGGTGGCGCACATGGGCGCGGAGGCGCGCGAACGCCGCCGCAAGCTGGTGCCGATGCAGACCGAGGGCACGGCGTGGGACGTGGCGCATGGCGCGGTCTATCTCGCGTCCGACGAATCGCGCTGGGTGACCGGCGTGATGCTGCCGATCGACGGCGGCCTGGTGGCGCTGCGCCAGTGGCCGCGCTGAAGCGTTCCAAACGGGGAGAGAAGAGATGACTTGTTCCATTCGCCTGGCCGTGCTCGCGGCGGGCCTGTCGCTTGCGATGACCGCTGGCGCGCAGGCGCAGACGGTCGACATGAAGGGCACCTGGACGGGCGACGCCCAGAACATCGTGAGCGGCCCGGCCAACCATCATCCGTCGACCGGCCCCGGCGTGCGCCCGGCCGACGCGCATCGCCTCAGCGACCAGAAGTTCATCATGAAGATCGACGGCCAGGACGGCCGCCGCTTCTGGGGCACGATCGGCACCGCCTCGAAGACCGAGCGGGTGATCGGTTCGTTCTCGACCGACAACAAGCGCGTCTACATGGTCGACGACGACGGCTATATCGACGGCGTCGTGGTCGACGCGACCACGCTCGACGTCTGCTACCGCCACGTCCGCCCCGACTCGGGCGTCGTCGGCTGCGAGCTGCTCAAGAAGCAGTAGCCGTCAGCGCGCCGCGGCCGCCTTGCGGTCGTGGTGCCATGTGAACAGGCCGCTGGCCACGACGATCGCGGCGCCCGCGATCGTCCAGCCGTCGGGGAAGTCGCCGAACACCAGCGCGCCCAGCACGGTGACCCAGACCAGCAGCGTGTAGCTGTAGGGCTGGATGGCGCCCGCCTCGGCATAGTCGAGCGCGCGGATCAGGCCGTAATGCGCGACCGCGCCCAGCAGGCCGGTCGTGGCCAGCAGCAGCCAGCTCGTCGCATCAGGCCAGCGCCACTCCGACAGGCCGAACCAGCTCGTCGCGGCGAAGGCCACGAAGGCCGACCAGACAAGCGTCGTGTCGGGCGTGTCGGCGCGCGCCGACAGCCGCGTGAGGATCTGGTAGCTGCCCCACAGGATCGCGCCCGCGACCGGGATCAAGAGCGTCGCGTCGAGCGTGCGAAAGCCCGGCCGCACGATCAGCAGCACGCCCACGAAGCCCGCCGCCACCGCGAGCCAGCGCGCGGCGCCGGCCTTTTCGCCCAGGAACATCGCGCCCAGCGCGATCACGATCAGCGGCGAGGTCGCCGCGATGGCGTGCGTGTCGGCGAGGGGCAGGTAGCGGAAGGCCAGCACGAACACCGCGCTCTCGACCACCGCAAGCAGCGCGCGTCCGGCCTGGAGGGCGGGCCGCGTCGTGCGGAACGCAGCCTTGAAGCCACGCGGCCGCACGACGGCCCAGGCGAAGACGCAGAAGATGCCGTAGCGGATCCACATCATCTGGCCGATCGCATAGTCGGCGACCAGCCACTTGGCGATCGTGTCCATGCTGGCGAAGCACAGCATCGCCAGCACGGTGAGAAGGGCGCCCAGCGCGTTGCGGCTCATGACCCCTCCGTCGCGGTATGACCGCGACACCTCCCCATATGAATGGGGAGGGTGACAGAGAGCTTTCCTCCCCATTCATATGGGGAGGTGTCGCGCAGCGACGGAGGGGTCATTCGGCGGCAGCCATCCTTCGCGCCGGCGGGCGGAAGGCGGGGATCACGCGCTCGGCGAACAGGCGCAGGCTCTTCATCGCCTTCTCGCGGCCGTAGTAGGGCGGGTAGTGCAGCAGCAGCGAGGTCATGCCGGTGCGCGCCTGCATCTCGCGCAGCTTGGCGATCACCGTCTCGGCCGAGCCGTGCAGCAGCGTGGTCGAGAGATCGTCGTAGGTGATTTTGGCGCCTTTCTCGGAGACCGAGCCGAGATAGCCGCTCGTGCCCGATCCGCCGAAGTGCGAGATGTGGCGCACGATGGCGTCCTCGGTGTCGGCGCGGGCCTGCGCGTCGCTGTCGGCGATATAGACCCAGCGCGCGATGTCGATCTGGCCGGCCGCCGGATTCCTGGCGCGCTCGGGCGTCGCGGTCGCCAGCTCGCGCTTGTAGAGCGCGGTCTGCGCCGCCAGCGTTTCGAGACCGGGCAGGGTCGAGAGCATCAGGCCGAAGCCGTTGCGGCCGCAATAGCCGATCGAGCGGTCGGTGCCGCCCGCCATGTAGAGCGGCGGGTGCGGCATCTGCTGCGGATGCGGCAGCATTTCGTAGCTGCCCTGCACGGTGCCCTTGTAGAACGTGCCGTTGTGGTCCCAGCGGTGACGGTGGAACGCCTCGAACATCAGCCCGACCGCTTCCTCGACCTGGTCGCGGCGCGAGTCGAAGTCCTTGCCGAGGCCGACGAACTCGTACGGCCGATAGCCCGAGCCGATGCCCAGCATGACGCGGCCGTTGGACAGGATGTCGACGAAGCTCGCATTCTCGACGACGCGGATCGGATCGTAGAGCGGCAAGGTGATCACGCCGGCGGCGAGCTTGATGCGGCTGGTCCTGGCCGCGAGATAGGCCATGTAGGCGAAGCAGTCCGGCATGATGCCGTAGCTGGTGGCGAAATGGTGCTCGGCGATCCAGGCCGTGTCGTAGCCCAGCCGCTCGGCCTCGATCACTTCTTCCGTCGTGCGGGCGTGCACGTCGCGGTGCGGATAGGGCTCTTCCTGCGGATTGGGATGCGACGTGAAAAGGACACCGAATTCCATGTTTCCTCGCCTTCCTTTGTTAGGCGGCATCCTAGGCCCCTACGCCCACTCCCGTCATCCCGAGCGGAGCGCAGCGAAGTCGAGGGACCTTTTCATGCCGCTCGCCCGACATGAAAAGGTCCCTCCACTGCGGGCCTGCGGCCCTTCGGTCGGGATGACGGAAATGATCGTTTTGACCGGCGAAAGACGCCGGCAGACGAGGGCGGTCGCCGGGCGTAGGCTTTTCGCAACCACCCAGGAGGAACGCCATGGCCTACGACCTGCTCGTCAAGAACGGCATGATCGTCGACGGTTCCGGACTGCCGCGCTTCCGCGGCGACATCGGTGTCAAAGACGGAAGAATCGCCGAGATCGGCCGCCTCACCGGCGCGTCGGCAACGGAGACGCTCGACGCCGAGGGGCATGTCGTCTCGCCGGGCTTCGTCGACGGCCACACCCATATGGACGCGCAGATCTTCTGGGACCCGATCGGCACCTCGTCCTGCTATCAGGGCGTGACCTCCGTGGTGATGGGCAATTGCGGCTTCACCCTGGCGCCGTGCCGCGAGGCCGAGGCCGATCTGGTGTTCCGCAACCTCGAGCGCGCCGAGGACATCAGCCGCGCCGCGATGCTGGCCGGCATCAAGTGGCGGTGGGAGACGTTCCCCGAGTTCCTCGACGTGCTGGAGTCACTGCCCAAGGGCATCAACTATGCGGGCTATGTCGGGCACTGCGCGCTGCGCACCTACGTCATGGGCCAGCGCGCCTTCACCGACGAGGCGACCGAAGGCGATCTGAAGAAGATGGTGCATCTCGTGAAGGAGGCGGTCGCCGCCGGCGCGCACGGTTTCTCGACGACGCGCTCGGTCAATCACCAGACGTCGGACGACAAGCCGGTGGCCAGCCGCCTCGCGAGCTGGAGCGAGTTCGAGACGCTGGTGAGGACGATGGGCGCCGGCATGGTTGAGGTCGCGGGCGAGCCGACGGGCGCCTCGAGCGAGAAGGCACGGCTTTATTATGAAGGCCTCAGCAAGCTCGCGATCGAAAGCGGCCGGCCGATCACCTTCGGCCTGTTCAACCGGCGCAAGATGCCGGGCGGCTGGCGCTCGACCTTCGACATCATCGAGCGCACGGCGGCGCAGGGCGGGAACATGTTCGCGCAGGTCCACAG
The DNA here is from genome assembly GCA_018240695.1 of Pseudomonadota bacterium. Lineage (GTDB taxonomy): Bacteria > Pseudomonadota > Alphaproteobacteria > Reyranellales > Reyranellaceae > Reyranella. The sequence goes on from JAFEFH010000006.1 coordinate 4,050, forward strand.
CCGCGCGCTCTCGGTCCTTCTGTCGTTCGAGACCCACACGCCGTTCGACAAGTGGGACGTCTGGAAGGACATGCGCGGCCGTCCGCTCGCCGAGCAGCAGAAGATGCTGCGCGATCCCGAGATGCGCCGCCGCCTCGTCGAGGTCGCGTCCAAGCCCTATGACGGGCCGCAGGTGCGCGGCACCGAGGCGCGGCCGCCGGAGTGGGAGCATGTCTTCGCGCTGACCGACATGGCGGGGCCGCACAAGTCGATGGCCGAGCTGGCGCGGCAACGGAACACGCATCCGGTCGAGCTGATGATCGACATGGCGCTCGAGCGCGACATGAAGTTCTTCATGATGCAGCCGATCGCCAACGAGAACCAGGCCGAGGCGCTGGAGCTGATGAAGCATCCACGCTCGGTCGTGACCTTCTCGGACTCCGGCGCGCACGTCTCGCAGATCATGGACTCCTCGTTGCAGACGCACCTGCTCAGCCACTGGGTGCGCGAGCGCCAGGCCTTCACGCTTGAGGAGGCGGTGAAGCTCATCACCTGCGATACCGCAACCCAGTTCGGCTTCCACGACCGCGGCCTGGTCCGCGAGGGCATGGCGGCCGACCTCGTGGTGTTCGATCCCGACACGGTCGGCCCGCGCATGCCCGAGGTCGTCACCGATCTTCCGGCGGAGGCCAAGCGCCTGCGCCAGAAAGCCGACGGCATGCGCGCGACCATCGTGAACGGTCAGGTCCTGCTGCGCGACAACGAGCCGACCGGCAACCTGCCGGGCAAGCTCTTGAGAAAGCGGCGGAATTAGCCGCCTTATTTCCGTCGCTTGACTTTGCTGCGACGCAGCATCATATACGCCGCAGCCCGCGCAGAAGCGGGCCAATCAGGTTTCTCGCGATTGCGCGACGCGCCGCCAAGACGGCGCTTCATCCCGAGACAATCTCCCAGAAGAAAGAGCCGCCTCCGCCGCGCCGGGGAGTGAGCCAAAGCCGCCAGAGCTGGCGGCCGTAAGGACTGTTTTCCAGTGAGTAATGTGACTTTTGCCGATCTCGGCCTGTCCGAGACGTTGCTGCGTGCGTTGTCTGCCGCCAACTACACCACCCCGACGCCGATCCAGGAGCGCACCATCCCCGCGCTGCTGCAGGGCCGCGACGTACTGGGCATCGCCCAGACCGGCACCGGCAAGACCGCGGCGTTCGCGCTGCCGATCCTTCAGCACCTTTCGACCACTACCGTGCGCGCCCAGCCCAAGAGCCCGCGGGCGCTGATCCTCGCGCCGACGCGCGAGCTCGCCGTCCAGATCGCGCGCAGCTTCGAGACCTACGGCTACGGCCTGGGGCTCCGCCTCTGCACCGTGGTCGGCGGCCTGGGCTACGGCCGCCAGATCGAGACCCTCCAGCGCGGCGTCGACATCCTCGTCGCCACGCCGGGCCGCCTGCTCGACCTGATCGAGCGCGGCAACGTGAAGCTCGGCCAGGTGACGTTCTTCGTCCTCGACGAGGCCGACCGCATGTTCGACATGGGCTTCGTGCGCGACGTGCGCCGGATCTCCCAGCTCGTCGCCAAGGAGCGCCAGACGCTGCTGTTCTCGGCGACCATGCCCAACGACATCGCCAAGCTCGCGCACGAGATCCTGAAGAACCCCGAGAAGGTCGAGATCGCGCCGCAGGGCCGCACCGTCGACAAGATCGACCAGCGCGTCTACTTCGTGAATTCGTCGATCAAGCGCACGCTGCTCAGCCACCTGCTGAGCGACGCCGCGCTCGAGCGCGTCATCGTCTTCACGCGCACCAAGCGCGGCGCCAACCGGGTCGCCGAGGCGCTCGAGGACCAGGGCGTGCGCTCCGAGGCCATCCACGGCAACAAGAGCCAGAACGCGCGCCAGAAGGCGCTCGACAACTTCAGCCGCGGCAAGGCCCGCGTGCTGGTCGCGACCGATCTCGCCTCGCGCGGCATCGACGTCAGCGGCGTGACGCACGTCATCAACTTCGAGCTGCCAGCCGACGCCGAGAGCTACGTCCACCGCATCGGCCGCACCGCGCGCGCCGGCGCCTCGGGCGTCGCCTTGTCGTTCTGCGACGGCAGCGAGCGCGGCCAGCTGCGCTCGATCGAGCGGCTGACCAACCAGCGCCTGACCGTCGTGCCGACGCCCTCGAACGAGGACATGCCGGCTGCGCCGCCGATGCGTCCCAAGGCCGAGCGCGAGGCGCGCGACGCCAGCGAGGACGAGCAGCGCAACGGCCGCTTCCGTCCCGCCCGCAATGGCAACGGCGGCGGACGGCATGGCGGCGGTGGCCGTCGCCCGTTCGGCGAGCGCCCGCAGGGCAACGGCAATGCCGAGTTCCGCGGCGGCGACTTCCGCGACCGTCCGCACGGTGATCGTCCGCTCGGTGGTCGTCCGCAGGGCGACCGGCCGCAGGAAAATCGTTTCCGCGGCGAGCGTCCGCACCACGAGCGCGCCTTCGGCGACCGCCCGCGTCACGAGCGCCCGCACAACGACCGCCCGCGCGGCGATCGTCCCCACCACGACCGGCCGCATCATGATCGTCCGCACAACGACCGCCCGCATCACGAGCGGCCGCACGGCGACCGTCCGCAGGGTGACCGTCCCTCTGGCGACCGTCCGCGCTCGGCGTGGAAGAGCCGCAAGTTCGGCGGCGGTGGCCGCGGTCGCGGCCGCGCGGCCTAGGACGCCGCCAGGCGTCCGGTAGAAACGCAACGGGCGGCCGGTCTTTCGACCGGCCGCCTGTCTTGCTTCGGGATGCGATGGAAGGGAGCGCTCAGCCGTGCGGCGGCAGCGCGATCTTGGCGTTCGTCAGCGCCTGCTCGAGCACCGGGACGCCGGACGTGTCGCCCGAGTTGCACTTCTCGATCGCGCGGCGCGCATCGATGTCCTGGTTGTCGGCGCCGCCGTGACGGCCGCCGCTGCCCTGACCGGCATAGGTCTGGTACTTCGCGGCGAGCGCCTGGCAGTACGCCACGTCTTTGCCCTGCGCGAATGCAGGCGAGGTGAGGGCGAGAGCGAAGCCGGTCACGAGAACGATGGTCTGGGTCTTCATGAGTCCACTCCTTCCGATCGAGAACGGTCGATCGATGTCCGTAGAGACTCGAAGATAGGAAGCCCCGCTGACAATCGCCTGACGGTCGCGAAAAAATCGGCTGACGCGAAGCTTACAATCCGCGCCCCGTGTGGTCAGACGATGCCTTCCTCCTTGAAGATTTCCAGGCACTTGCGCAGCGCGCGTTCGTAGCGCGCGCGTTCCTTCGCCATCGACTCGTCGTTCCACTCGAAGAAGCCGCGTTTGGTCTTGAAGCCGATGCGGCCCTCGTCGACGTTCTTTTGCAGCACCGGCGGCGGGCCCTTGGCGTTGTTGAGGTCGGGCCAGATGATCTTGGCGACGGCGCAGGTCGTGTCCCAGCCGGAATGTTCCTTCTGCACGATCGGGCCGGCCGCGGCGTAGCGGAAGCCGAACGACAGTCGCACCGTGGCGTCGATGTCCTCCGGCGACGCCACGCCTTCCTCGATCAGCCACAAGGCTTCGCGCATCAGCGCGCCCTGGATGCGGTTGCCGAGAAAGCCGATCACGTCCTTCTTCACCTGCACCGGCCGCTTGCCCAGTGCCGCCATGATCGCGCCGACCCTCTCGGCCTGACTCACGTCGGTGTGGACCGAGCGCACGACCTCGACCAGCGGGATCAGGTGCGCGGGCATGAAGAAGTGCAGGCCCATCATGCGGCCTTGCGTCTTCAGCCCCTTGGCGATCTCGCTGATCGGGAAGCTCGACGAGTTGGACGTGAGCGCGCAACCCGGCGTCGCGAGCTTTTCCATCTCGGCGAACAGCCGCTGCTTCAGCGCGAGGTCCTCGGTCACGGTCTCGACGGCCACGTCGATGCGCGTCCAGTCGGCCTCGGGCAGGGTGGCGAAGGTCTTCAGGCCAGCCGTGGAAGTGGGCTTGCCCATGGCGGCGAGGGCTTTGGCGGTCGCGGCGGCCAGCCCGTCGCGGGTCGAGGCCGAGCGCGACACCACGTCGACGGTCCAGCCGCCGCCCAGGAACATGGCGATGATGCCCACGCCCATGGTGCCGCCCCCGATCACCAGTGCATGACGTTCGCTTTGCGACATTATTCGTCTCCCCGCAGGCTCGACCAACTCGACGGACCGCCCCGGCGCGGGGCAATATCGGCGCTCATTCAGACAGCCTCGAGAGGAAGCACATGAGCGCCACGTTTAAGGATATCGGCATCTCGACCGAAGGTCATGTCGGCATCGTCGAGATCCGGCGCCCGCCGCACAACTTCTTCGACAACGCGCTGATCAACCAGATCGCCGACGCCTTCGAGGCGTTCGACCGCGACAACAACGTGCGCGCCTACGTGCTGTGCTCGGAAGGCAAGTCGTTCTGCGCCGGCGCCGACTTCCAGAACCGCCCGCAGACCGGCGCGGCCGAGAGCGGCAAGCATCTCTACAAGGAAGCCACGCGCCTGTTCCGCTCCAAGAAGCCGTCGATCGGCGCCATCCAGGGCCCGGCGATCGGCGGCGGCCTCGGCCTCGCGCTGATGCCGGACTTCCGCGTCACCTGCGCCGAGGCGCGCTTCGCCGCCAACTTCACGCGGCTGGGTTTCCATCCCGGCTTCTCGCTGACCTTCACCCTGCCGCGCCTGATCGGCCAGCAGCGCGCCAACCTGATGTTCCTGACCGGCCGCCGCATCGGCGGCGAGCAGGCCTACGAGTGGGGCATGGCCGACGTGCTGGTGCCGCTCGCCGACGTGCGCAAGGAGGCGATCAAGCTCGCCGCCGAGATCGCCGAGAGCGCGCCGCTCGCCGTCGTGTCGACGCGCGAGACCATGCGCCGCGGCTTCGCCGACCAGGCCGAGCTCGCCACCGAGCGCGAGCTCACCGAGCAGGACTGGACGCGCAAGACCGAGGACTTCAAGGAGGGCATCAAGTCCTACGCCGAGAAGCGCCCCGGCAACTGGAAGGGCCGCTGAGCCCGATGAAGCCGCTAGCCGGTAAGGGCGCCGTCGTCACCGGGGGCGCCTCCGGCATCGGCGAGGCCTGTGCGGAGACGCTGGCGCGCGAGGGCGCCGGCGTCCTGATCACCGACATCGACGACCTGCGCGGCCAGGACGTCGCGGCGCGCATCACGAAGGCCGGCGGCAAGGCGCACTACGTCAACCACGACGTGCGCGACGAGGCGGCGTGGGCCGGCATCGTCGCGGAGGCCGAGAAGCGCTTCGGCGGCCTCGACATCATGGTGGCCAATGCCGGCATCGGCATCATGGCGCCGATCGCCACGATGACCCTGGCCGACTGGCAGAAGCAGCAGGCGATCAACCTCGACGGCGTGTTCCTGTCGGTGCGCAGCGCCATCCCCGCGATGAAGAAGCGCGGCGGCGGCTCGATCGTGCTGATGTCGTCGATCGCGGGCCTGCGCGGCGCGCCGGGCCTCGCGGCCTATTCCGCGACCAAGGGCGGCGTGCGGCTGCTCGCCAAGTCGGTGGCGATGGAGCATGCCGCCGACAACATCCGCTGCAATTCGGTGCATCCCGGCATCATCGCCACGCCGATCTGGGAAAAGATCCCGACCGGCGCCGCCGGCAACGGCCGCAACGCGCCGATCGACCCGCGCGAGCGCGCCGCGATCTCGGTGCCGCTGCCGCGCGTGGGCGAGGCGCAGGATATCGCCAACGGCGTGCTGTTCCTCTGCACCGATCTCGCGAACTACATGACCGGCCAGGAGCTGGTGATCGACGGCGGCATGACCGCGGGCGGGCGGCCGACGCGCGCCTAGCTGTCGGATATGCAAATCCGCAGGGGCATCGTCGGCTAGACTTTCCCGATGCTGACGGTGCTGGTCGACAAGGCGCAAGGCGCGGTGCTGGTGAAGTTCTCCGCGACGCTCGCCGCCGCCGATCTGGCCGTGCTCGATCGGGCGCTCGCGCCATACGCTGCCTCGTCCTTCACCAACGTCATCGTCGACTTCAGCGCCGTCACCGAGAGCACGCTCACCCCGGAGCATCTGCGCGCGCGGGCGCGGCGCGAGCCGGTGCTGAAGGGACGGACCAAGATCTTCGTCGCGGCCGGTGCGCTGGCTTTCGGCCTCGCCCGCCAGTTCACCGCCCAACGCGCTTTGTCGAGCGCGGAGGCAGCCGACATCGTGCCCACGCTCGACGCCGCCTGCGCCCAGCTCGGCCTCGCCGCGCCGGCCTTCGTGCCGCTGTAGGGCGGAACCGCGCATGAAAGCAGGCGTTAAGCCGGGGCAGCCGCAGACCCCCTGCGGAAAATCACGAGGCCGCCCATGAGCACGATTCTCATCATCATCCTGATTCTCCTGATCTTCGGCGGTGGCGGCGGTTACTACGCCCATCGCAGCTATGGCGGCCGCGGCCTGGGCGGCGTGCTGGGCCTCGTCCTGGTGATCCTGCTGATCCTGTGGCTGGTCGGCGCGCTCAGCACCGGCGTTCCGGTTCGCTAACGCACCGTTTGAAGCCTCTCGTTCTTGGCGTCGCCGCTCTCGCCCTCTGGGGCGGGAGCGCGCTGGCGCAACAGGTGGCGCAAGGCGTCGCGCCCGGCGGTCCGATCGGCAACTCGACCGGGATCGGCAGCGGCCTCGGCAACGTCCCCGGCGGCACCGGCCCCAGTTTCCCCAACGGCACGACCGCGCCGACGCTCGCGCCCGCGCCGCCGCCCGGCGGCACGCCGTTGCAGACGATCCTGCCGCCATCCTCGAACGCGAACACCACCCGCCCGTCTGCCTACCCGCAGCCGCGCACGCCGTTTGACGGCGCGTCATCGACCGCACCGCCGACCTTGGGCGTGCCGCTCGCCTTCCCGGCGCGAACCGGCGGCGACATCTCGTTTGCAAAGGGCTGTTGGCGCAGCAGCGCCTATGCGTCGAGCGGGCACACCGGCACGGTGACCTGGTGCCTCGACGACAAGGGCACGGGGCGCTTCCTCTACGCCCGCACCGACCAGGCCAATTTCTTCTGTCACGCCCGCGCGCAGGCGACCTACACGAACGGCCACCTGCGGCTTCAGCACCAGGTCGCGAGCTGCACCGACAACACGACGGAAGCGGCCGCCGATCTCGACTGCCGCCCCGGCGCCGCCGAAGCGGCGGAGTGCACCGCCGATGGAACGACGGTGCGTCTCTTCAGGGTGCGCTGACTAGCGGGCGCGCGCTTCCATCGCCTCGACCAGCGGCTCGATCGAGCCGTTGCTCTTGCGGATCACCGACTTGAACTCCGACTGCCGGGTGGCGAACAGGCTGACGCCGCCAACCCGCACGTCGACGATGCGCGGGCCCTGGCCGCCGTCGCGCACTTCCCAGGCGAGCTTCACCGGGAAGCCGCCGTTTTGGCCCGCACTGCTGTCGACCGTCCACGAGCCGTCGGGCCGCGACGTCACGCGATCGACCGTGAGGACCATGCCGCCCAGCATCGCCAGCCGCTCGGTATAGGCCTTGGCCTCCGAGGTCTCGAGCGCGGCCACGAAGCGCTCGCGCTGCGGCGCGCTGGCGCTGTCCCAATGCGCGCCGAGCGCCGTGCGCGCCATCCAGGCGGCATCGAAATTCTGGCGCAGCACCTGGCGCACGGCGGCTTGGCGCTCGGCCGGCGGGACGCTGGCCGAGATGCGCTGCATCTCGGACGCGACGGCGCGAACCGGCGTGCTGGGATCGGCCGCACTCAAGGTGGCGGCATGAGCGGAAACGGCAAAAAGACCGGCGAAAACGGCAGAAAAAACCAACGACAATGCCTTCGACATCGACACAAAACCCTTTCGGTGTGTGCGTCGACCAGAGGCAGATCCCGCGCGGGCGGATCGCGTTCGACGCTGTGTCCGGGATACGCGCCCGGCAGCGTCTTTGTGCCCGGACAATGTGGCCCGAGTGCGATGAGAATGCGGAATGATTGTCGCAGGCGGCGGGTTTATTCCGGCGCCGTCATCTTGGCGAAAGCTCGCCCTTGTCGGGCGCCACGTGCCGCGTCCGCCGCTTGGGCTTGCCCGCGTCGGCCTTCTCTTTGAGCGCGCCCTTGAAACTCCGATGCGACGACGCGCCCTCCAGCGGCGGTTCGGCCACGCGCTTGGCGCCGCGCGCCGGCACCTTCTTCTTCATCGGCCGGTCGCCGGCAGGGTGGACGACGTATCCGCCTTCTTGTCGACCTGCGGCGTGCCCGTCCCGGTCGGCTCGCCGGAGCTCGGTGTGTTCACCGACGAGCTGCTGCCGCCCGGCCGGCCGATATTGCCGCTGGGATCGCCCGGCGTCGTCGGCGCGGGCTTGTTGTCGCCGGTCGAGTTGTCGCGCGCCGGCGGGGCGGAGGCCGGCGGCTGCGGCGGCGTCTGCGCGGCCGCGCCGGAGGCGACGCCGGTCGCGAGGAGGAGGGCAAAGCCCAGCGCCGGGAGCGGGCGGGTCATCTCAGGACTCCCAGTCCTCGATGTGCAGGTGGCCCGCGCGCTTGTGCTCGAGCGCGTGGCTGCGGCGCATCTGGAACGGATCGCCGTCCTCGCTGAAGAACTGGAGATGTTCGCCGGTCTCGGCGACGTCGTAGGAGCCGACCGGCGCGACCTGCCGCGTCGCGCCCTCGGCGCCGGGGCCGCCCGGCGCGTCATAGGGGATGGGGCGCAGGATGCGCGCGCTGTACTTGCGGGGAGCGGATGCCATGGTTTCGCCTTCGCGTTGGAGAGAGGGGCTCTCCGAAGTAACGCGCGACCATGGTGCCGCGATGCACGCCCTCTAGCGCGAGCGCGGCGGGGCGGGCTTGAGGGTCTGGACGGTGGTGAGCGGCGAGGGCGCCGGCTGCTGCTCGGCCTCGATCTCGGCCAGGCGGCGCGCCTTCTCTTCCTGCTCGGCCTTCTCGCGCTCCTTGACCATCTGCTGGCCGGCGGAGCCCGACATCACCCAGCTGTCGGCGCCGGCCGCGCGGCCCTGCTCGACGATGGCGCGGGCGCGCGCTCTGTCGCCGGTCTTCCAATAGGCCTCCGACACGTCGCGATAGATCATGCCGGCGGCGCTCGCCTGGTTGGCGGGATCGGTCATGCGCAGGGCGCCGCGCGCCCGGTTGAAGCTCGCCTCGCCGCCGATCCGGTCGCCGGCGAGGATCTGGTATTCGGCGAGGCTGCTATAGGCCAGCGCCAGGGTGCCGCAATTCTTGTTGGTGCGCGCCGAGCACTGGTCCTCGGTGTCGAAGCGCGCGACTTCCTTGCGGGCGAGGCTCACCGCTTCCTTCTGGTTGCCGGCCGCCGAGGCGTCGAGCGCCGCCTGCTGGTAGGAACTCTCGCCGCACGCGGCGACGAGGATGCAGAAGGTGGCCGGCACCCCGAAGCGGACGAGGGCGCGCGCCGCACGATGCCCCTGTCCCAAAACCCGTCCCCAATCCATCGCCACGCTGCCGCTTCCCCCAGATGTCGCTCCGACAACGACCTTATACCGGGAGAGTTCCGGCTGCACGCTGTCCCGATAGCGCACCTCATACAGGCCGCAGCCCGCGAAACCCTAGCTCTAAGGTCTCCGAAACCTGCCTCTTTGTCATCCTGAGCGCAGCGAAGGATCTTTCCTTGATTCCAGCATAGGTAGTACGTGTAGTAAACTTGCCACCCGCGTTGGGTCTGATTGTGAGGGAGGGCAAAATGGCGCTGCTGGACGAGCAACTCGTGGAAGAATGGCTGAACCAAAAAGGCTTTTTCACGATGCGCGGAATTAAAACTGGCTTAGGCGAGATCGATTTGCTTGCTGTTAAATACTTTCCCAGTGGGATTGAGTGCCGACATGTCGAAGTGCAAATCAGCTTTAGGCCTATTGGCTATATCGGCGGGAATACCAATGCTCGTCGACGCAGTGAGCAAGAACTCAATGATGGTGTCGCCCAGTGGGTAGAGAAGAAGTTTACGAATCCAAGAAAGGTTGAAGTTAGAAATAGATTGGTCGCTGATGCAAAATGGAAGTTCGTTTTGGTTCATGGCGTTGTCAGAGATAGTTCTGAGCTAAAACACATGCAGAACCTAGGTGTCGAGTTAGTCGATTATCGGCAAGTCCTTAAGGATCTTCGCGAGGAAAAGGCGACACAAAGTTCTTCTATGGCAAGCAGCATTGCCGAAATCCTGCGATACGTCGGATAAGTAGTTGGGGTTAACATCTGGCGATATATGCATCCAACTATTGACAAAATCGCAATATGAGGTTAGTTTCGTGGTATGCCCCGCATCCGCATCATCGACCCTCATTTTCCCCGCACGCCTAGCCTTTCCCGCATCAGCCGAGCACGACTATTCTTCATCCTGCTCTGGACCGTCGCCGATGATTCCGGCCGCCTGCGGCTCGATCACGAGCGGCTGATCGAGCAGCTCTATCCGTTCGATCCCGATGCGCCGTCGCTGCTGCCGGTCTGGCTGGGCGAGCTGGAGGCCGCGCGCTGCATCGAGCTTTATCGCGTCGACGACGTCGAATATTTGCGCGTGCGCAAATGGCGGGAATTGCAGTCGATCGACCGGCCGACGCCCAGCCGCCTGCCGCGCAGCCCGTCCGAGACGGCTCGCGAGACTCGCGAACCTCGCGAGGAATCGCCTCCGACGCAGACGGCGCGGGCGCCGAAGGCCGTTCCTCGCGAGGACGCGTTTTCCGGTGAGGGCGAGGTGGCGCTGCCCGGCACGCCCGGCGAGTTCCCGCCCGAGCGCGTGCTCGCCATCCTGGAGATCGCCTTGCGCAAGTCGCTGGCGACCGACACGCAGACCGCGACCGCGCGCTACATCGAGCTGGCGGGGCGCAAGGCGGGGCTGTGGAGCGGCAATGGCGCGCCGGTGGGGCGGCGCCCGGAGACACCTTCGCTAGTGCCGTGAGCGGCCTGGATGGAGGTGACGATCGCCGTGCCGAAGCCCTGTCGGACGGGCGGAAGCCGCCACCGGTCCATTTTCAGGAGGTGCGTTTGCCGTGAAAGCCTGCCGGATCAACGCCCTGGCGCCGACGACCGCTCAAATGCGGATATTAAAACGGGGAAAACGGCGCCCGCCGGGAGTTAGCGCAATTAGCGCTACCCCGCTGGTGCATCGCCTGCCGTGGATTCGCGCTCACCGACGGCGATCCGCTGGAGCCGGAGCGATGCGACGCCCCCTCACCCAACCTCTCCCCCTAGCGGGGGAGAGGAGCCAGAAGGAGAGGACGGGTCTTTCATATTCCTCTCCCCCGCTAGGGGGAGAGGCTAGGTGAGGGGGTCAGGAAAGCTGCTCGTCCAGCAACTCCAGCGCCGCCTTGGCGAACGCGCGCATGTTGGCGACGCGGTCGGGCGACGCCGTCTCCAAGGTGCGCGCGATCTTCTTGCCGCTGGCGTTGACGACGGCGAGGCAGGTATGGCCCGCGGCGTCGCCGTAGCGGTTGCCGGTCGGGCCGGCGGCGCCGGTCTCGGCGAGGCCCCAGGTCGTGCGCAGGCGGCCGCGCACGAGTTCCGCCGCGAGCGTCGCCCACGGCTCGGACGAGGAGCGGATGTCGCCGCGCTTCTCCTTCGTCGCGTCGAGGAAGGCGATGCCGGCGGGGCCGGTGTACACGACCGCGCCGCCCATGAAGTAGGCCGAGGCGCCCGGCACCGCGAGCAGCGACGCCGAGAGCAGGCCGCCCGACGAGGATTCGCTGATCGCGATGGTTTCCTTGCGCGCCTTCAGTTTCTCGCCGACCTTCGTGGCGAGCAGGAGGAGGGTTTCCATGGCGGGTCAGTCCTTCTTCTTCAGGAACATGTCGAGGTTGAGCGGCACGGATTGGCCGATCCAGATCGCGCGGTCGCGATGGTCCTCGAGGTCGTGGCCGGTATTGGGGTGCACGAACACGGTGAGCGCGCCGTGGTTCAGCGCCAGCCAGGACATCACCTCGGTGAACTGCTCGTTCCGGACCGTGACCTGGTAGCTGAACATCGGGTGCGGCCCGACCGGCTTCTCATGGAAGCGGCCCATCTGGATCGCGTGCGTCTTCTCGATGCGCTCGCGCAGCGCCCAGGCGGCGTCTCGCGTGGCGGCATCGAAGTAGACGTGTGCGTGCCAGTCGCTGATTTGATTGGTTTCCATGCCGGTCACCCTATCGGCTGGGACCGCGCGACTCCAGTCGCGCTCATGAGGCGCCACTTCGGCGAATTCGCATTCGCCTTAGTGGCGCGGTCCCAGCCCCCAATGCTAGCGTCTCGCATCATGAACTTTGATTTCTCAGACGACCAAAAGCTGCTCAAGGAGCAGATCGCCAAGTTCCTCACCGACAAGTGCCCCGTGAAGGTGGTACGGCGCGTGCTGGATGGCAACGAGGCGTTTGCCGGCGAGGTCTGGCAGGGGCTGGTCGATCTCGGCGTGCCGGGCATCGCGATCCCCGAGGAATATGGCGGGCTCGGCCTGTCGCCGCTCGAACTCTGCGTCGCCGCCGAGGAGATCGGCCGCGCCGCCGCGCCGGTGCCGTTCGACACGTCGGTGGTGCTGGCGACCGAGGCGCTGAAGCTCGCGGGCTCCGACGCGCAGAAGAAGAAGTGGCTGCCGCTGCTGGCGTCGGGCAAGGCGATCGGCACGCTCGCCACCGCCGAGGGCGCGCAGACGCCGCGGCCCAGCAACGTGCGCACGCTGTTTGGCGGCGGGCGGCTCAACGGCAAGAAGGTGCCGGTGGCCGACGGCGCCGCCGCGACCTTCGCGATCGTGCTGGCGAAGAACGGATTGGTCCTGGTCGAACTCGATCAGAAGGGCGTGACGCGCACGCCGGTCGAGACGATCGATCCGGCGCGCAAGCACTGCGAGATCACTTTCACCGATGCCGCTGCCGAGCCGCTCGGCGCCGAGGGCGAGGGCTGGCGCCTGCTCGAACGGCTGTACGATGCCGCCGCCGTCTACTTCGCTTTCGCCCAGGTGGGTGGCGCCGAGGCCGCGATGTACATGGCGCGCGACTATGCCTTGCAGCGCCAGGCCTTCGGCCGCGCCATCGGCTCGTACCAGGCGATCAAGCACAAGCTCGCCGACTGCTACGTGAAGCTCGAGCTGGCACGCTCCAACGCCTATTACGGCGCGATGATGCTGAGCGACGGCGGCGCCGATCTTCCGTTGGCTGCCGCCGCCGCGCGCATCGCCGCGACCGAGGCCTACGACTTCGCCTCGAAGGAGAACATCCAGACCCACGGCGGCATCGGCTTCACCTGGGAAGCCGACACGCAATTCCATCTCCGCCGCGCGCGGGTGCTCGCTTTGAGCATCGGCGGTCCGATGGCGTGGAAGGACAAGCTGGTGAATCGGTTGGAACAGAAGAACGTGATGGCATAGCCGTCATCCCGAGCGTAGCCGAGGGACCTCGTCATTTGGTGTCCGCCACCATGAACAGGTCCCTCGACTTCGCTGCGCTCCGCTCGGGATGACGGTTTTTGTTTTGGGAGTTTATTGATGGACTTCAACGATACCCCCGAAGAAGCCGCGTTCCGCAAGGAAGTGCGCACGTGGCTCGACGCCAACGCCACGCGCAAGAGCGACGACAAGGCCGCCTTCCGCGCGCGCAACGACGATCCCAACCTGCTGGCCAAGGCCAAGGCGTGGCAGGCGAAGAAGGCCGAAGCCGGCTACGCGCGCATGACCTGGCCGAAGGCGTTCGGCGGCCGCGGCGCCTCGCCGATCCTCCAGGTGATCTACCAGCAGGAAGAGTCGAACTATCTGGTGCCGCTCGGCTTCTTCGACATCGGGCTCGGCATGTGCATCCCGACGATGATGGCCTATGCGAGCCCTGAACAGCTGAACCGCTACGTGAAGCCCGCGCTGCACGGCGAGGAGATCTGGTGCCAGCTCTTCTCCGAGCCGGCGGCCGGTTCCGACGTCGCGGGCATCCGCACCAGGGCGGAGAAGGACGGCGACGACTGGGTGATCAACGGCCAGAAGGTCTGGACCTCGGGCGCGCACTATTGCGACTACGGCATCGTCATCACGCGCACCGATCCCAGCGTGCCGAAGCACCAGGGCCTGACGATGTTCTTCCTGTCGATGAAGACTCCGGGCGTCGAAGTGCGGCCGATCAAGCAGATCTCCGGCGGCGCCAACTTCAACGAGGTGTTCTTCACCGACGTGCGCATCCCCGATTCGCAACGGCTCGGCAAGGTGGGCGAGGGCTGGAAGGCCGCGCTGACCACGCTCATGAACGAAAGACTCGCGGTCGGGCTTCCCTCGGGCGGCCTCGACATCGACGAGCTGATGGAGCTGGCGCGCGACACCGACCTCGACGACGGGCCGGCGATCCGCAACCAGCAGGTGCGCGGCAAGATCGCCGACTGGTACGTGCAGCAGCAGGGGCTGAAGCTGACGCGCTACCGCACGCTGACGGCGCTCTCCAAGGGCCAGACGCCGGGGCCTGAGTCGTCGATCATCAAGATCGTCGCCGCGCCCAAGATGCAGGACATGGGGGCCTTCGCCATGGAGATCATGGGGCAGGGCGGCATCATGAAGGAGCAGGTGCCGCACGCCGCGGGCTTCCAGGCGCAGTGGATCGGCGGCGCCGGCTTCCGCATCGCCGGCGGCACCGACGAGATCCTGCGCAACATCGTGGCCGAACGCGTGCTCGGCCTGCCGAGCGACGTGCGCGTCGACAAGGACATCCCGTTCAACAAGATGAAGTAGGGAGCGCGCCATGAACCGGCTCGACAACAAGGTCGCCTTCCTCTCCGGCGCGGCGCGCGGCATCGGCGGGGCGGCGGCGAAGGCGATAGCCGAGGCGGGCGCCAAGGTCGTGATCGGCGACGTGCTCGACGCGGTCGGCGCTCAGACGGCCAAGGACATCGGCGCGCTCTACGTCCATCTCGACGTGACGCAGGAGGCGAGCTGGGCCGCCGCGATGGACGCCACCGTGAAGGCGCACGGCCGGCTCGACGTGCTGGTGAACAATGCCGGCATCTTCAACGGCAAGGGCGTCGAGGACGCGACGCTCGACGAGTGGCACAGGCTGGTCGCGGTCAATCTCACCGGCGTGGTGCTGGGCACCCGCGCGGCGCTGCCGCACCTCAAGAAGAGCAAGGGCAACATCGTCAACCTCGCCTCGGTGGCGGGTCTCGTGGGCTCGCAGCTCGATCCGCTCTATTCGCTGACCAAGGGCGGCGTCACGACCTTCACCAAGTCGACGGCGCTGGAGTTCGGCCGCAAGGGCTACGGCGTGCGCGTCAACTCGATCCATCCCGGCGTGATCGACACCGACATGGGCCAGCAGACCTTCGCGATGCGCGCCCAGCAGCTCGGCTCGAACGATACCGAGGCGACGCGCAAGACCTCGACGACCATGCATCCGATCGGCCGGCTGGGGCTGGCGGAGGACATCGCCAAGGGGATCGTGTTCCTCGCCTCCGACGACGCGTCGTTCATGACCGGCGCGGGGCTGGTGGTCGACGGCGGCTACACCGCCCAATAGTCAGAAGATGCCAGCGGCCAGACCGGCGGCCATGGCGGCGCCGAGTTCCTCGCACTGCGCGACGAAGGCGTCCTGCCACGGGCCCTTGCAGAGGAGCGGCTCCTGCACCGGCCGCCAGCGCAGGCCGGTCAGGATGGTCTCGACGCCACGGCGCGTGCCGGTGCCGTCGCTGCCGGCCCGGATGTAGAGCGCGCAGGGCAGCCCTTGCATCTTCTCGAGGAGGGGATTGTACGAACGGTCGAAGAAGTCCTTCAGTGCGCCGCTCATGTAGCCGAGATTCTCGGTCGTACCGAGGATCACCGCCTGTGCCGCCAGCACGTCGTCGGGGCCGGCCTCGAGCGGCGCGATCACCCTGACGTCGACGCCGGGCTCGCTCCCGGCGCCGCGTTGCACCGCCGCCCGCAACGCAACTGTGTTGGC
This sequence comes from Pseudomonadota bacterium, assembly GCA_018240695.1. GTDB lineage: Bacteria > Pseudomonadota > Alphaproteobacteria > Reyranellales > Reyranellaceae > Reyranella. The sequence continues at coordinate 19,841 of JAFEFH010000006.1, forward strand.
GGACGGGGCGTGGGCCACGATCAAAAGGCGTTTCGACATGGGATGGAACAGGCTAGGCTTTCTGCAACAAGAAGGCGTTCGAGCGGAGGAAGAGGGACGATGAAGCGTATCATCGCAGGCGTTGCGGACGTAGCGTTGAAGGTCGAGATCCGGTCGCCATGACGGGAGGCTGTCCATGAAAGACCTGGCCGGGCGGATCGCCGTCGTCACGGGCGGCGGTTCGGGCATGGGGCGCGAACTGGTCCGCCAGCTCGTCGCCGAGGGATGCAGCATCGCCATGGGCGATGTCTCGGCGGCCGGCCTTGCCGAGACCGAGAGACTCTGCCGGCAGGACCGCCTGCCCCACGGACTAACCCAGGGGCTCCGGATCACCTCGCACGTGGTCGACGTCGCCGACCGCGCCGCGGTCGAGCGCTTCCAGGGCGAGGTCGCCGAGGGGCACGAGACCGACAAGGTCCACCTGCTGTTCAACAACGCCGGCATCGGCGGCGGCTCGAGCTTCGTCGTCGCCGAACGCGACGAGTGGGAGCGCACCTTCAACATCTGCTGGGGCGGCGTGTACCTCTGTATCCGCGCGTTCCTGCCGATGATGCTGAAGGCCGACAAGGGCCACATCGTCAACACGTCGAGCGTCAACGGCTTCTGGGCAACCATCGGCGCGTCGATGCCGCAGACCGCCTATGGCGCGGCCAAGTTCGCGGTGAAGGGCTTCTCCGAGGCGTTGCAGACCGACCTGCGCCTCAACGCGCCGCACATCAAATGCTCGGTGGTCATGCCGGGTCACATCGGCACCGCGATCGCTTCGAATACGGGCAAGGTCCAGGCCGGCAACGAGTCCGACACGCTGAACGCCACGCAGCTGCGCCAGGCGCGTTCGCGCATCGCGGCGGCCGGCGTCGACGCCTCGAAGCTCGGCGACGCCGAGGTCGAGAAGATCGTGCGCGACCGCGCGCGCCAGTTCCTCGAAGAGGCGCCGATGAGCGCCGCCGAGGCCGCGACCGTGATCCTCGACGGGGTCAAGGCGGAGCGCTGGCGCATCCTCGTGGGCAAGGACGCCGAGATCCTCGACCGGCGCGTGCGGGCCGAGCCAGAGCGCGCCTACGAGGTCGACTTCTTCAGGAGCGTGGCCGCGGAGACCGGCTGGAAAGTCGGCCGCTGACTAGCAGCCGAGACAGGAGGCTTTGGATTGCTGGAGGGCGGCCGCCGCGAGACGGGCGTGGCCGAGCGTGTTGAACTCGGTCCCGTCGAGCTTCTCGAACGGACGACCCAGCGCGTGAAAGCGGAAAGCCTTGCCTTCCTTGAGGACAAAGCCCGCGGGCTTGCCCCACACTTCGACGACAAACGGTTCGGACATCCTCTCCTCCGATCCTTCCAACGAAATGCATATGGGCACGGGTGTGTTACCGGACAATGGAACGTGGTGCTGAATTTCCCGGAGGCGACGACAAGGAATTCTCAGGTGGGGCACGGTACTTGCGCCAAACGTCGCTTCGGGCGAGGGTCGGGACCATGGGACTGAAGACCTCGATCAAGCGGCTGGGCTTCTTCACGCGCCTGCTCGACGAGGTCGACGCGGCCGAGCGTTACCGTCTGGCGACGGCGCAGATCGTCCAGGCCGAGAAGTCCGGCTTCGACTCGGCCTGGATCGCCCAGCACCACTTCCACGAGGCCGAGGGCGGCCTGCCGGCCCCGTTCGTGTTCCTGGCCCATGCCGCCGCCGCGACCAGCCGCATCCGGCTGGGCACCGGCATCGTCACCCTGCCGCTGGAACTGCCGGTGCGCGTGGCCGAGGACGCCGTCGTGCTCGACCTGCTGAGCGACAAGCGCCTCGAGGTCGGCGTCGGCCCCGGCGGCAATCTCACCGCGTTCACCGCCTTCGGCCGCGACAGCAAGGACCGCCACGCGCTGATGACCGGCAATCTCGACCTGATGCGTACGGCGTGGGCGGGCGGTCCGCTGCCGGGCGGCGACCGGCTCTATCCGTCGAGCCCGACCCTGGTCGACCGCATCTGGCAGGCGACCTTCACCGTCGAGGGCGCGCGTCGCGCGGGCCTCGCGGGCGACGGGCTGATGCTGTCGCGCACCCAGCCGCGCGCGCCCGAGGCGCCGGACGCCAGCCTGGCCGACCTCCAGAACCCGATGCTCGATGCCTATCTCGCGGCGCTGCCTCCGGGCGTCGAGCCGCGCATCCTCGCCTCGCGCACGGTGTTCATCGCCGACGATCCCAAGGATGCCATGCGCTTTGCCCGCACCGGCCTGCCGCGCCTCGTCGAGAAGCGCGTCCTGCAAGGCCAGGCGCCGGCGTCGAGCCGCATCGAGGATCTCATCAAGGAGTTCGACGTGCACATGGGCACGCCGGACGAGGTGATCGAGTCGCTGTCGGCCGACAGCACGCTCGAGCGCTCGACCGATCTCACCATGCAGGTCCACTCGATCGACCCGCCGCATCCCTACATCCTGCGCTCGATCGAGCTGATGGCGGAGAAGGTCGCGCCGGCCTTCGGCTGGCGGCGCGATGCGGCAAGCGGCGTGCGCCGCGTCGCCTGATCCCGGAGGAAACGTCCCGACATGGTTGCTGACGTCATCGACACCCTGGCCGACATCGCGCCCGGCTCGGCGCTCGACACGGCGCGCAACCGCCGCACCGTCGCGCGCCAGCAGGCGCAGGCGAGCTACCTGTCGCTCTTCAAGCCGGCATCGCCGGGCGACTTCCCGCTGGTCGAGCGTCATGCCGTCGCGGTGTTCGTCGCGGGCCTGCATGGCCAGGTCCAGGCCGAGACCTTCTACGGCACCGGCCTGTCGGAGGCGGGCGGCGGCACGGCGCTGAAGGCCGCGATCTCGATGGCCGTGAAGGCCGGCCGCACCGAGGGCCCCTATGGCGCCTTCCCCAAGGGACCGCTCAGCGTCGAGGACAAGGCCGGGCCGCTCTATCGCGTGGCCGCCGACCTGAAGGCGCCGCTGGGCCCGCGCCTGGCGGCCGCGTTCGAGCACACGCACATGCTGGTGTTCCATCCGCGCGACGCCGCGGCGCCATCGCTGCAGGCGCTGCTCGACGCCGGCTGGTCGACCGACGCGGTCGTGACCCTGTCGCAGCTCGTCGCCTTCCTCGCGTTCCAGATCCGTGTCGTGTCGGGACTGCGCGTCCTGGCGACCAAAGTCTGAGGCTCCCATGACCGACAAGACCATCCCGCAATCCGGCCACGTCGTACCGGCCGTGTTCACCCGCGACATGCTCGACTGGCTGCCGTGGCTGGCGCCGATGCCGGCGGAGCAGATGACCGAGCGGCACTTGGCCAGCCTGGTCGACGCCGCGCGCGTGAAGTCGGATTACTTCCGCCTGCTGGCGCGCGATCCCGACGTGCTCGAGGCGCGCACGCGCACCGACAAGGACATCTTCTACAATCCCGACGCCGGCCTGCCGCGCGCCGAGCGCGAGCTGGCGGCCGCGGCGACCTCGCGCCTCAACGGCTGCATCTACTGCGCCTCGGTGCATGCGCGCTTCGCCGCGACCTATTCCAAGCGCGTGCCCGAGGTGGAGAAGCTGCTGGCCGAGGGCACCGGCGCCGATCTCGACAAGCGCTGGAACGCCATCGTCGCGGCTTCGGTGGCGCTGACGGCGACTCCGGTCGCCTTCGGGCCGGGCCACATCGATGCGCTGCGCGACTGCGGCCTCGACGACGAGGCGATCGTCGACGTGATCAACGCCGCCTCGTTCTTCAACTGGGCCAACCGCCTGATGCTGTCGCTCGGCGAGCCGACGCCCGCCAAGGCCTGATCGGGTTCAGCTCGAGTACCAGAAGGTATCCGGCTTGTAGAGGCCGATGTAGCCGCCCGGATCCCACGCGTAGTAGCCCTGCTTGGGCACGTTGCGCATCTTCGGGCTGACGACGATCGGCTGAAGGATGCCGTTCACGGTGCCGATCGAGAAGACCTGCTCCATGTTGACCTCGAGCATGCGGTCCCACGCCTTGCGGCGCACGGCGGGGTCGGCCGACTGCTCCCACTCCTCGAGATAGTCGAGGAGCTGGGCGGCTTCCTTCATGTCGCACTTCTCGCCCTGCTTGCCCTTGCTCTCGATGAACATGCCCCAGCGCGGCCATTGCAGACCGCCCTGCATCGTCGGCGCGAACTCCTTGGGACTGGTGTCGACCGTGGGCACGGCGGTGGTGATGCCGGCATAGGCCGTCATGATCGCCTCGCCCGAGAAGGCGCGCAGGCGGAAGTTGTTCAGCGACTGCGGCTTGAACAGCAGCTTGATGCCGACCTTCTTGAGATGGTCGACCATCAGCGACAGCGAATCGGTGTCGCTGGCCTCTTCGCTCTGGTGCTCGACCACGATGGTCGCCTGGCGGCCGTCGGGCAGGACGCGGAAACCCAGCTCGTTGCGCTTGTTGAGGCCGACCTCGTCGAGCAGCTTGTTGGCCTGCTTGACGTCGTGGGTCGCCCACTTGGTCGCGTACTCCGGCTTGAACAGCGGCGAGCGCGGCATGATCGTGTTGTTCGAGGCCTTGGCGAGCCCGAGATAGATCACCTGGTTGAGCTCGTCGCGGTCGATCGCCAGCGACAGCGCGCGGCGGAAGCGCACGTCGCGCATCAGCGCGCGCCAGCCCTCGTCCTTGGCGTTGAGGTTGGGATAGAGCGCGAGCTGCGAGCCCGAGCCTTCCTCCCACAGGCGCACGTCGACGCCCGAGGTCTTGGCGCTCTTCCGCAGGAAGGTGTAGTCGCGCATGTTGAGGTAGCGGCACTGGAGATCGGCCTCGCCCAGTCCCGCCTTGGCCGGCACCAGGTTGGCCGCCGCCATCGTGAAGATCACGCGGTCCATGTACGGCAGCTGCTGGCCCTTGCCGTCGATGCGGTAGTAGTAGGCGTTGCGCTCGAACACGAAGCGCTGTGCCGGCGACGGCGTCGTCAGCACCCAGGGATTGAGCGACGGCAGGTCGGGATTGTTGTTGTTGTACATCACGTCGAGGCTGCGGTGGACCTGCACCCAGTTCGGCTTCTGGCCGCCCTTCGCGTGCTTGGCGATCTCCTCGAGCGGCGTGTACTTGATGTGGAACTTCTTGAGGTAGTGCGCGGGCCGGAACAGCCACAGCGGGTTGGCGCGCGCCTGGCTCTCGATGAAGTAGGGGTTGGGCTTGTCCCAGGTGTAGCGGATCGTCAGCTCGTCGATGATGTCGACCTTGGGCGGCTGGCCGTGCACGAGCAGCTCGAGCGAGGGGCCGCCCGACGACAGCTCCTTGTTGTTGGCGATGTCTTCCCAGTAGTAGCGGAAGTCCTCGGTGGTGAAGGGATGACCGTCGGACCATTTGTGGCCCGGCCGAAGCTTGAGCGTGAACTCGCGGCCGTCCTTGGCCTCGTAGCTCGCCAGGATGTCGGGGTGCAGCTTGAAGGTGTCGTCGTACACGATCAGCCGCGCGTTGGCGTAGAGCGTCATCAGGCGGGTGTCGCGCGCCGCGGCGATCAGCATCGTGCATTCGCCGCCGTTCTTGCCCGGCCCTTCGCCGCCGTAGAACGACTCGACGACCGAGGGCTCCTGCGGGACGCGCTTGTCGATCGGCGGCAGGGCGCCCGACTTCACCTTGTCGGCGAGCGAGGGGACTTCCTGGAGCTTGGGGACATCGGCCCGGGCGCCAAAGGCCACCGGGCCCATCAGGGCGCCGAAGGCCACGGACGCCGTGAAATCGCGCCGCTTCATCGTCCAGCCTCGCCTGTTGCGCGTCATCCTGTGCTCGCTCCCGATGTCCGGTTTGCCCCGTTTCCGGGGATCCTTCTCACCGGCGATGAAATCGCCGAAAGCCGCCCCGGTCAATGGCGGGGGCGCTCCTGCACATTGATGCAGGGACCGGGCAAAGGCTGCGAAGGGCGGTGAATTTTCCCCGTCGAAGAGGGGACTCCGCTCTGCAATACCGCGACGGATCAGGCGCTTAACGCGCCGTGCGTCGCGCCCGCGGTTGCGCTAATCCTACCGCGCACCAAGGAGAGGAAGCGATGGCGAGCGGGCTGGAAAACGAATTTGCGACGCTGCACGAGATCGTCAAGGCCGCGAAAATCCGGCTCAATCCCAACATCTGGGACTACCTGACCGGCGCCACCGAGACCGAGACCACGATGCGGCGCAACCGCATGGCGCTCGACTCCATCGCCTTCAAGCCGCGCGTGCTGCGCGACGTCGCCAAGATCGACCCGTCGTCGGAGCTGCTGGGCAAGAAGCTGCGCATCCCGGTGATGCTGGCGCCGGTCGGCTCGCTCGAATCCTTCGAGGCGGGCGGCGGCATCACCGTCGCCAAGGGCGCGGGGTTGTGCGGCGTCGGCATGCTGATCAGCTCGGTGACGACGCTGAAGCTCCAGGACATCGTGAAGGGCGGCGACGGCCCCAAGATCTACCAGCTCTATGTGCGCGGCGACGACAAGTGGGTGGCCGAGCGCGTCAAGGAAGCGATGGGCGCGGGCTACGACGCCTTCTGCATCACCGTCGACACGGCGGTCTATTCACGGCGCGAGCGCGACATCGCCAAGCGCTTCGTGAAGTCGTGGCGTACCTCGGCCGTCGGCCACGACCATCAGGCGGGCTTCGCCTGGGACAACTTCAAGCGCGTGCGCGACCAGTTCCCCGACGTGAAGTTCGCCCTGAAGGGCATCGGCTGCGGCGAGGACGCCGAGCTCTGCGTCAAGGAAGGCGTGTGGGGCGTCTACTGCTCCAACCACGGCGGCCGCCAGCTCGACCATGGCCGCGGCTCGGCCGCGGTGCTGCCGGAGATCGTCGAGGTGGTGAAGGGCAAGGCCAAGGTGATGGTCGACGGCTCGTTCAGCCGCGGCAGCGACATCGTGAAGGCGATCTGCATGGGCGCCGACTGGGTCGGCATCGGCCGCCTCTACTGCTACGGCCTCGCCGCGGCGGGCGCCGCCGGCATCGAGCGCGTGGTCGAGCTGCTCGAGGAGGAGATGAAGGAAGTGATGGGCCTGCTGGGCGTCACCAGCCTGAAGCAGCTCGACAGGAGCTACATCAGTGCGGCGATGCCCACGAACCTGCCCCACGTCCACAGCGCCTTCCCGCTGCTGAACCTGGAAGACCAGGGATACTGATCTTTTGGGACCGCGGGCCTCCAGGCCCGCTCGGATTCATGAGCGGGCCTGGAGTCTTCGGCTCCGCTCAGGCCAGGGGCCCGCGGTCCCAAGTTTCTTGTCTTTTCTGCACCGAGCAGGCTCTCGCGCATGTGAATGCACTGCCGCCTGCCAGAGGTTAACGCGTGCGCGCTAACCTCTACCTACAAACGGCATCTTCGTGGCCATCACGGTCATGAACTGCACGTTGGCGTCGAGCGGCAGGCTGTCCATGTAGAGGATGGCGTTGGCGACGGCCTCGACGTCCATGCGCGGCTCGACGATCGTCGTGCCGTTGGGCTGCAGCACGCCCTTGGTCATGCGCTCGGTCATCGGCGTGGCGGCGTTGCCGATATCGATCTGGCCGCAGGCAATGTCGTACTGGCGGCAGTCGAGCGAGGTCGACTTGGTGAGGCCGGTGATGGCGTGCTTGGTCGAGGTGTAGGCCACCGAGAACGGGCGCGGCGCGTGCGCCGAGATCGAGCCGTTGTTGATGATGCGGCCGCCGCGCGGCTTCTGGTCCTTCATGATCTTGATCGCTTCCTGGGTGCACAGGAACGGACCGGTCAGGTTGGCGGCCACGACGGTCAGCCAGGTCTCGTAGGGCAGGTCTTCCAGCGGCACGGGCGGGGCGCCGCCGCCGGCATTGTTGAAGATCAGGTCGAGGCGGCCGTGGGCGGCCTTCACCTTGGCGAACAAAGCGAGGATGTCGTCGCGCTTGGTGACGTCGCACGGGACGGCCATGGCGTTGGGCGCGTTGTTGCCGGCCATCTTCGCGGTCTCGTCGAGCGCTTCCTTGCGCCGGCCCGCGAGAGCGACCTTGTAGCCGTTCTTCAGCAGAGCGAGTGCAGAAGCGCGGCCGATGCCGCTGCCCGCGCCGGTGATGATTGCGATCTTGGCCATGATTGTTTCCTCCTCGAAGGCGGCGACCCTAGCAGACCCGCGCACCGTCATTGAAGTGCCGCTTTCCGCAGCCCAAACTCTCGCCCATGCAGCGTCGTTCCTTCATCGCCGGTCTCGGATCGGCCTTCCTGTTGCCGGGTCTCGCACGCGCCGCCGCGCCGCTGGCGGCCGAACCGTTCGGCCTGGGCATCGCGTCGGGCCGGCCGCAGCCGCAGTCGGTCGTGCTGTGGACCCGCCTGATGGCGGACAATCCCGCCGAACGCCTCGGCACCGCGATCAAGGTCGGCTGGTCGGTGGCCGAGGACGAGCGCATGCAGAAGATCGTGCGCTCCGGCGAGGCGACGGCCGAGCCGCAATGGGGCCATTCCGTCCATGTCGACGTCGAGGGGCTGAAGCCGCGGCGGCCTTACTGGTATCGCTTCACCGTGCAGGGCAAGGCGAGCCCGATCGGCCGTACGCGCACCGCGCCCGATCCTGCCGAGCGGCTGGCGACGGCACGCTTCGCCTTCGCGTCCTGCCAGATGTACGAACACGGCTTCTACTCGGCGCACCGCCACATGGCGGGCGAGGATCTCGACGCCGTGCTGTTCGTCGGCGACTACATCTACGAGCGGTCGTGGGGCCGCGAGCACGTGCGCCGCCACGAGACCGGCATTCCGACCTCGATCGAGGAATTTCGCGACCGCTACGCGCTCTACAAGTTCGATCCCGATTTGCAGGCGGTCCATGCCGCGCACCCGTGGATCGTCACCTGGGACGACCACGAGGTGACGAACGACTACGCCAACGACTCGAGTCCGGACGTGCGCGATCCCGGCCTGTTCCTGAGGATCCGCGCGGCGGCCTATCAGGCGTTCTGGGAGCACATGCCGCTCTCCAACAAGGTGAAGCCGTCGGGTCCGTCGTTCAGGCTCTACGACCGCTATCGCTTCGGCGACCTTGCCGAGGTCTTCGTGCTCGACGACCGGCAGTACCGGTCGCCGAACGCCTGCTTCCCGGAGAGCTATCACAACCGCTACCTGGTCGATTGCGCCGACCGGCTCGATCCGGCGCGGTCGATGCTGGGTGCCGAGCAGGAGGCATGGTTCGCCGACGGGATGAAGCGGGCCTCGGCGCGCTGGAACCTGGTGGCGCAGCAGACGCTGATGGCCCAGCTCGACAGCGGCAAGGACGGCAAGCACCGCTTTTGGGCCGACGGCTGGGACGGCTATCCGATGGCGCGGCAGAAGCTGCTCGACGCGGTGACGGCGTCGCCGACGCGCGACACGCTGGTGCTGGGAGGCGACGTCCATTCCTTCTGGACCGCCGATCTCAAGCGCGACTATGCGGCGGCGCGGTCGCTGGTCGTCGCGACGGAGTTCGTCGGCGGCTCGATCACCTCGCAGCCGCAGGCCGACAAGACGAGCCAGGAGCGGGCGAGCCGCAACCCGCATATCCGCTACGCCAAGGGCGGTGTGAACGGCTATGGCGTGGTGACGCTCGATGCGCGGCACGCGGCGGTGACGTTCCGCACGGTCGACAAGGTGAAGGAGCGGAGCTCGCCGGTCTCCGACCTCGCGCGCTTCGTCGTCGAGGCCGGCCAGCCGGGGGCGCAGCGCGCCTAGCGCTTCCTCTAACGCTTCTGGAACGGGTTCCTGCCGCGGATGCGCACGAGGTCGTCCGAGGCATTGCCCAGCAGCACGCGCGTGGCGGTCCACGCGCGCTCGGCGTCGCGCGCCACGATCGCCTCCATCACCTCGCGATGCTCCTCGAAGGCGCGGGGGCGATGGTCGCCGAGCGCCGCCAGCCGGAAGCTCTCGCGCAGGGTGATCTCGAACATCTGGGCGATCGGCCAGAAGAACTCGTTGCGCGAGGCGATGTAGAGCCGCTTGTGGAAGGCGATGTCGGCGGCGACGAACTCCGCGTTGCTGCGCGCCGCGACCATGGCGTCGTAGGCCTCGCGCAGGAGACGCCGGTCATCGTCGGTCGCCGCCGTCGCGGCGAGCGCGGCCGCGGTCGGCTCCATGGCGTTGCGCAGTTCGAACACCTTGGCGAGGTAGCTGTCGACGTCGGTATGCTCGAGCTGCCAGCGCAGCACGTCGACGTCGAGCTGGTTCCACTCCTCGCGCGGCCGCACCCGCGTGCCGCTCTTGGCGCGCGACTCGACGAGGCCCTTGCCGGTCAGCGTGCGGATCGCCTCGCGCACGACAGTGCGGCTGACGTCGAGCGTCTCGCAGATCTTGACCTCGGAGGGCAGGGGCTCGCCCGGCGCGATCTCGCCGCGCACGATCAGGGCGCCGATGCGGTCGGCCACCTGGCTGTGCACGTTGCGCGCGATCGTGGCGCTTTCCTTGAACATCCTGTTGCGCGGTCTCCGAATCTGGTCATACATTATGACCAGATAGGTACGGGCACCAGACCCGATTTGGAGGAAAGCATGAGCAAGGTCGGTCGTCGTTCATTCGTCCTCGGCGCGGCGCTGGCGCCCGCCATCATCGGCCACGCCAACGCGGCGCCCCTGAAGCTCAAGCTCTCCTCGTCGCTGCCCAACGATCCGAAATACGCCAACGGCCGCGTCTTCAACGACTGCCTGGTGAAGCAGATCAAGGCCGCCGGGCTCGACGGCCAGATCGAGGTGGCCTTCTTCCCCGACAACCAGCTCGGCCAGGAGATCGACGTCATCAACTCGGTGAAGCTCGGCGTCATCGACATGATGGTCTCGGGTTCGTCGATCTCGGCCAACCTCGTGCCGCTCGTGGGTGCGCTCGACCTCGGCTACCTGTTCAACAGCTATCCGCAGCAGACCAAGGCACTCGATGCCGGCGCCGCCAAGCCGTTCGAGGACGCGCTGCTGAAGGGCGCCAACATCCACGTCATCGCCTGGGCCTATAATTTCGGCGCGCGCAGCGTGCTGTCGAAGAAGCCGGTGAAGACGCCGGAGGACCTGGCGGGCCTCAAGATCCGCACCCTGCCGAACCCGATCATCACCGAATGCCTGCGCCTGATGGGCGCGGCGGCGACGCCGCTGGCGTTCGGCGAGATCTACACGGCGTTGCAGGCCGGCGTGCTCGACGGGCTGGAGCACGATCCGCCGACCATCCTCGCCAGCAAGTTCTACGAGACCTCGAAGAACTACGCGCTCACCGAGCACATCTTCTCGCCGCTGGTGACCTACATGAGCGACGCCACCTTCAAGCGCATGCAGCCCAAGCTGCGCGACGGCTTCCTCGAAGCGGCGAAGAAAGCCGCTGTCGACACGCGCGCGCACGGTCTCGCGGTGGAGAAGGAAGCGCTCGAGAACCTCAAGGGCAAGGGCGTCACCGTCGTGGAATGCGACAAGGAAGCGTTCCGCAAGCGCGTGCTGCCGCAGACCGAGGCCTTCATGAAGGCGAAGCCCGAGTCGAAGGCCGTCATCGAGATGATCCGCGCGACGACCTAAGGCGTCGCGCGTGCCATATCTGTTGCGTGTCACCGATGCCGTCGCGGCGCTGCTGCTCGCGGCGGATCTCCTCGTCGTCTGCGGATCGGTGATCGCGCGGTCGTGGTTCTCCGCCCCGGTGGAGTGGGCCGACGACGTGGCCCGCGGCCTGATGGTCGGCTCGAGCTTCTTCGGCGCGGCGAGCGCGATCGCCCGCGCCGAGAACCCGGGCGTCTCGTTCTTCGTCGATATGCTGCCGGCCGGCACGCGCACTGTGCTCGATTCGATGGGCGCGCTGCTGGTGGCGATCGTCTCGGCCTATGTCGCCTGGACCGCGCTCACCATGGGCTACCTGACGACCGGCCAGACCACGGGTTCGGGCCTGCCGCTCGAATGGACCTTCTATCCGATGGGTGCGGGCGCGGCCTGCATGACGCTGTTCGCGCTCGACATCTTCCGCCGCCGGCCGGTGCGCGAGCTCGCCGTCGGCATCGCCGCGACGGCCGCGATCGCGCTGCTCTACGTGGCGTGGGACCGGGTCTCGCCCGACACCGTGCCGTCGTCGATGAGCCTGATGCTGCTGGGCTTCGTGGTGGTGCTGGTGGGCGGCCTGCCGATCGGCTTTGCGCTGGCGCTGTCGGCGCTGATCTTCATCTGGGTCGAGGGCACGTTGCCCGGCGTGATCTTCGCGCAGCAGATGGCGCGCGGCATCGACAACTTCGTGCTGCTGGCCATCCCGTTCTTCATCCTGGTCGGCTACCTGATGGAAGCCAACGGCATGTCGGTGCGCCTGATCGCGCTGCTGCAACGGCTGATCGGCAACATGCGCGGCGGGTTGAACGTGGTGATGGTGGCGGCGATGGTGCTGTTCTCCGGCATCTCGGGCTCCAAGATGGCGGACGTGGCCGCGGTCGGCTCGGTGCTGATCCCGGCGGCGCGCCGCTCGGGCCAGAAGCCCGGCAGCGCGGTGGCGCTGCTGGCGGCGTCGGCGGTGATGGCCGAGACCATTCCGCCCTGCATCAATCTCATCATCCTGGGCTTCGTCGCCAACATCTCGATCGGCGGGCTGTTCATGGCGGGTCTTTTCCCGGCTGGCCTGATGGCGGTGGCGCTGATCGTCGTGTCGATCGTGTTCGGCAAGCGCGCAGTGGCGTCCAAGCTCGACGCCGCGCCGGAGATGGCGTCGGCCAGCCTTTGGGGCGGCGGCCTCGCGGCGTTCGGCCTGATCGCGCTGATCTTCGGCGGCTTCAAGAGCGGCTTCGCCACGGCCACGGAGATCTCGGCCTTCGCCGTCGTTTACGCGCTGGTCGTGGGCGGCGTCGTGTTCCGCGAGCTGGGCTGGAAGTCGGCGGCGCAGTCGTTCATCCACGCCGCGACGCGCTCGGGCCTCGTGCTGTTCATCGTCTCGGCGGCGCAGTCGCTGGCCTTCGTGCTGACGCTCCAGCAGGTGCCGCACGACGTGGCCGATCTGCTGATCCACCTGTCGGGCTCGGGCACCTGGCTCTTCCTGCTGCTGTCGATCGCGATCCTGATCGTCATGGGCTCGGTGCTGGAAGGCGCCGCGGCGCTGATCATCTTCGGGCCGCTGCTGATGCCGGTAGCGGTCAAGCTCGGCGTCGATCCGCTGCATTTCGGCGTGGTGCTGGTGTTCGGCATGGGCATCGGCCTGTTCGCGCCGCCGCTCGGCCTCGGCCTCTACGGCGCCTGCCTGATCGGCAAGGTGCCGATCGAGGAGACGGTGAAGCCGATCATGGGCTATCTCGGCCTGCTGTTCCTCTGCCTGCTGGTCATCGCGTTCGTGCCGTCGATCAGCACTTGGCTGCCGCACGCGCTGGGGTACTGACGATGGCGAAGCTGCTGCTCACTCACACGCCGCTGGCGCGCACGACCTATTACGGCGCGGCCGCGCTGAAGCGGTTGGGCGAGCTGGTCGACGTGGTCCTGCACGACAAAGACGCGCCGCTCGATCCCAAGGGCGTGATCGCCGCGGCGAAGGACTGCGACTTCATCATCGCCGACCGGGCGACAGCGGTGCCGGCCGAAGTTTTCGCCGGTCTGCCGAAGCTCAAGGTCGTAATGCGCAGCGCCATCGACATCCGCAACATCGACCAGGCGGCGGCATCGAAGGCGGGCGTGCTGGTGACCCATGCCGAGGCGGGCTTCGTGCCGTCCGTGGTCGAGCTCACGGTCGGTTTCCTCGTCGATCTTTCGCGCGGCATCTCGCGCGCATCGACGCAGTACCGCGACGGCCAGAAGCCCGAGATCAAGGTCGGCCGCCAATTGTCGGGCAGCACCGTGGGCATCGTGGGCTACGGCCGCATCTCGCGCGCCCTGGCGCCGGTGCTGGCGGCGATGGGCATGAAGGTGACGGTGAGCGATCCCTACGCCCAGGTCGACGACCGGCGATTCACCAAGCTCTCGATGGACGAGCTGCTGGCCAGCGCCGACTACGTGATCTCGCTCGCCATCGCCAACGAGGAGACCGAGAACCTGTTCGATGCCAAGGCGTTCGCACGGATGAAGTCCGACGCCTTCTTCATCAACATGTCGCGCGGCAACCTGGTCGACGAGGGCGCCCTCGCGAAGGTATTGAGCGAGGGCCGCATCGCCGGCGCTGCCATGGACGTGGGCCGCGCGCCCGATCAGATGCCGTCGCCGGAACTTGCGCGGTTGCCCAACGTGATCGCCACGCCCCATATCGGCGGCCTGACGCCGCCCGCCAGCGAAAGCCAGGCCTTCGACACGGTGCGCCAGGTCGAGGCGCTGGTGAAAGGCGAGATGCCGCCCGGCACGGCCAATCCCAAGGACTGGACGCGCCGTTAGGTCGGCTACGCGGTCAGTTGCCCGGGCCGCGTTCCATCGAGAAGGGCTGCCAGCGCTGGAGCTTCGACTTCTCGAGGATCGAGGGATTGACGCAGGCGCGCGGCCACTTGCCCTGGAGCACCAGCGACAACTCGGCGCCGACGCGGCGCTTGCGGGCCATGTCGAAGCGGCTCGAGGCCGAGGCGACGTGCGCCGTCAGGATGACGTTGTCCATGCCGAGCAGCGGATTGTTGTGGCCGACCGGCTCGGTTTCGAGCACGTCGAGGCCGGCGCCGGCGATCCAGCCTTCCTGGAGCGCCTTGATCATCGCCGGCTCGTCGACCGTCGAGCCGCGGCCGGTGTTCACGAACAGCGACGTCTTCTTCATTTTCCTGAAGTGCTCTTCCTTCATCAGGTGATGGGCGTCCTTGGTGCCGGGCGCGTGCATCGACACGATGTCGGAGCGTTGCAACAGCTCGTCATAGCCGACCGGCTGCACGCCGTAGTCGCTCATCACCAGCTCCTCGATATAGGGATCGTAGGCCAGCATCTGGAAGCCGAACGGCGCGGCGCGCTTGGCGACGGCGCGCGCGACGTGGCCGAAGGAGATGAAGCCCAAGGTCATGCCCATGAGGCGCGGGAACTGGTAGAGGTGCGGCCGGCCCTTGGCCCACTCGCCCTTGCGCACCATGCGGTCCTGCTCGATCAGGCGCCGCCACGAGGCGAGGATCAGGGTCATGGCGTGGTCGGCCACTTCCTCGATGAAGGTGTCGGGCACGTTGGTGACGGGAATGCCGAGCTTGGTCGCGGCATCGACGTCGACCGAGTCCACGCCGACGCTGCCCAGCGAGACGACCTTGAGCTTCTTGCCGGCCTCGATGACCCGGGCGGTGATGCGCGGCCGGCCCTTGCCGTAGATCGCGTCGGCATCGGCCACGGCCTTGACCAGCTCGTCCTCGTTGCCGGAGACCTCGACGATCTCGGCGCCCAGGTTGGCCAGCGTCTCCATTTCGAACGAATGGTCGGTCTTGCCCGGGCCGGTCGTCACAATCTTGAATTTCGCCACGTCTCAGTCTCCTCCTGATTTATCCGGACTGTAGCGTATTATCCGGCAGGTCCAACCGTGAGGAAACGCATGCCAGCCGCCAAGAACGTCCTGTTGATCGTGGTTGACCAGTGGCGCGGCCGGATGCTGCCCAAGCTGGGCGCGGACTATCTCAAGCTGCCCAATCTCGACCGGCTGTGTGCCGAGGGCGTGACCTTCGCCAACCACTTCACGCAGTGCGTGCCCTGCGGCCCGGCGCGCGCCAGCCTGCTGACCGGCCAGTACCTGATGAACCACCGGGCGGTGCAGAACACCATTCCGCTGTCGCACCGCTTCACCAACCTCGCGCACGAGCTGCGGCGCGGCGGCTACGATCCCGCACTGGTGGGCTACACGACGACCACCCCCGATCCGCGCACCACCGCGCCCAGCGATCCGCGCTTCTTCGTGCTCGGCGACATCATGGAGGGCTTCCACTCGGTCGGGGCCTTCGAGAACCGCGACGCCTATTTCGGCTGGGTGGCGAGCCAGGGCTTCACGCTGCCCCAGAATCGCGACGACGTCTGGCGGCCGCAGGGTGCGTCGCCGGGCGGCGCCACGGCGCAGCCGGCCGTGATCCCGAAGGAGCTGTCGGACACGGCGTGGTTCACCGAGCGCGGCCTCAGCTACCTGCGCGGCCGCGCCGGGAAGGGCAAGCCGTGGTTCCTGCATCTCGGCTACTACCGGCCGCACCCGCCGTTCATCGCCTCGGCGCCGTACAATGCGATGTATCGGCCGGAGGACATGCCCAAGGCCGTGCGCGCCAAATCGGCGGCGAAAGAGGCCAGGCAGAACCCATTGCTCGCCTACTATGTGAACAACGTGAAGCAGTCGAGCTTCTTCCAGGATGGCGCCGGGCTGGGCTCGGAGATGACCGAGGCGCAGGTCGCGCAGATGCGCGCGACCTATTGCGGCCTGATGAGCGAGATCGACGACCATCTCGGCCGCGTCTTCGACTATCTCAAGGAGACCGGCCAGTGGGACGATACGCTGATCGTCTTCACCTGCGATCACGGCGAGCAGTCGGGCGACCATCACCTGCTGGGCAAGATCGGCTACTTCGACGAGTCCTATCGCATCCCGCTGGTCATCCGCGATCCGGGCGCGGCGAAGAACACGCGCGGCACGATCGTCGAGAAGTTCACCGAGACCATCGACACGATGCCGACCATCCTCGAATGGCTCGGCCTGCCGGTGCCACGCCAGTGCGACGGCCGATCGCTGCTGCCGTTCTGCGCCGGCCAGACGCCGGCCGACTGGCGGACGGAGGTGCACTACGAGTTCGACTTCCGCGACCTGCACTACAGCCAGCCCGAATCGGCACTCGGCCTGCCGATGGACAAGTGCGCGCTCGCGGTGGTGCAGGACGAGCACTACAAGTACGTCCACTTCGCGGCCCTGCCGCCGCTGTTCTTCGACCTCAAGGCCGATCCCGGCCAGTTCGTGAACCGCGCGACCGATCCCGCGTACGCCGTGCGCATGGGCGACTACGCCGCCAAGATGCTGAACTGGCGACTGGGCTTCGCCGAGCGCTCGCTGACCGGCTACCGCTCGACGCCCCAGGGGCTGGAGGTGCGGGCGGCGTGACGGGGCGCTAAGCTCGTCCCATGGACAAGGACACCTATCGGCGGCCTGCCGCCGGCCAGCATCCGGCCAACCTGTCGCCGGATTACAAGTCGACGCCGCTACGGTCGCCCGCCAAGCCCGCGATCGTGCTGCCGCAGAGCCTGTCGGAGATCACCGGCCCGTCGCTCGCCACCGAGCGGCTGGGCGCGCTCGACAACGACCTCACCAAGCAGCGCTCGGGCGAGCCGTTGGGCGAGCGCATCGTGGTCCATGGCCGCGTGCTCGACGAAAACGGCAAGCCGGTGCCCAACGCGATGGTCGAGGTCTGGCAATGCAACGCCGCCGGCCGCTACCACCATCCCGGCGACCAGCACGACGCGCCGCTCGATCCCAACTTCACCGGCGGCGGCCGTGCGCGCGCCGATGCCGACGGCAAGTACGCGTTCATCACCATCAAGCCCGGCGCCTATCCGTGGAAGAACCACCACAATGCCTGGCGGCCGGCGCACATCCACTTCTCGCTGTTCGGCCCGGCCTTCGCCACGCGGCTGATCACGCAGATGTATTTTCCGGACGATCCGCTGCTCGCCTACGACCCGATCTACAACTCGGTGCCGGCCGGCGCGCGCAAGCGCCTGCAGGCGGCGTTCGACATGGAAACGACGCGGCCGGAGTGGGCGCTCGCCTACAAGTTCGACATCGTGCTGCGTGGCCGCGACGCCACGCCGATGGAGTAGGGCGATGAGTCACGCGCTGACGCCGTCGCAGACGATCGGCCCTTTCTATTTCCATACGCTGGTGAGCAGCTACCGTGCCGACCTCGCGCCGCCGGGCACGGCAGGCGAGCGCATCGAACTGGTGCTGTCGCTGTTCGATACCCAGGGCGCGCTGGTGCCCGACGGGCTGTTCGAGATCTGGCAGGCCAACAGCCACGGCCGCTACAACCATCCTGATGATCGCCGAAACCTGCCGCTCGATGCGGGCTTCGAGGGCTTCGGCCGTGCGTCGACGGATGCCAGGGGCGAATCGCATTTCACCACCGTGCGTCCTGGCCGCGTGCCATGGCCGCATGGCGGACGAGAAGGGGGCGGCATGCAGGCCGCCCACGTCAGCGTCTCGATCTTCGCGCGCGGCGTGCTGAACCGGCTGGCGACGCGGCTCTATTTCGACGGCGACCCGGCGCTGGGCGACGATCCGGTGCTGAAGCTGGTCGAGCCGGCGCGGCGGCCGACCCTGATTGCCAAGCGCGACGCCGCTGGCGTGTGGCGCCTGCCGATCCATCTCGGCGGACCGAACGAGACGGTGTTCTTCGACGTCTAGCTAGACGTACGCGACCTTCACGATCTCGATGTCCTCGAGACCGGCGGGCGTGCGCAATTTGACGACGTCGCCTTCCTCGGCGCGCAGCAGCGCCTTGGCGATGGGCGAGATCCAGCTCACATGGCCCTTGGCGAGGTCGACCTCGTCGACGCCCACGATCTTGAGCGTGCGCTCCTCGTTGCGGGCGTTGGCGGTGGTGACCGTGGCGCCGAAGAAGACCTTGTCGGTCGGCGGCCGCTTGGCCGGATCGACCACCTCGGCATTGGCCAGCCGCTTGCTGAGATAGCGCACCCGCCGGTCGATCTCGCGCAGCCGCTTCTTGCCGTAGATATAATCGCCGTTCTCCGAGCGGTCGCCGTTGCCGGCGGCCCAGCTCACGACCTTCACCACGTCGGGCCGTTCCTTGCGCATCAGATGATCGAGCTCGCCGCGCAGGCGCGCGAAGCCCTCGGGCGTCATGTAGTTCTTGGCGCTGATCGGCAGCCCGCCGATGTCTTCCGGCAGGTCGTCCTCGTCGTCGCCGTCGCTTTCCTTGGTGAAGGCCTTGCTCATTTCGGTCCTTAATCTATCAAGTCGGGGTCGATGAACGCCACCGTCCCCCCACGCCTGCAACGCGCCTCCGGCGAAAGCCGCGTGGCCTTCGCCGTGCGGGACGGGACGACGCGCCTGGCCGATCTCTATCAACGCGATCCCTGCCGGGTCTTGTTCCCAGATCCCGAGCCCGGCGATCCGCCGCACGCCGTGCTGGTCACCACCTCGGGCGGGATCGCGAGCGGCGACGCGTTGCGCATGGCCGTCGAGGTGGGGGCCGGCGGCCAGGCCGTCGTCGCGACCCAGGCCGCAGAGAAGATCTACCGCGCCGCGCAGGCGAGCGACCCTTGCACCATCGACGTTGCGCTGGAGGTGGGGGCGGGCGCCACGCTCGACTGGCTGCCGCAGGAGACCATCGTGTTCGAGGGCGCCAGGGTGAAACGCCGCACCGTCGCCGACGTGGCGTCGGGCGCGGCGCTGCTGGCCTGCGAGATGGTGGTGCTGGGCCGCGCCGCCTCGGGCGAGCGCTTCACGGGCGGCCTGTTGCTCGATGGCTGGTCGGTGCGGCGAGGAGGCAGGCTCGCCTGGACCGACACGCTCCGGATCGAGGGCGAGACGCCGCTGGGCGCGGGCTTCGGCGAGAGCAACGCGCTCGCCACCGTGATCGGCGTGTGGGACGCTCCGCAGCCCTTCTTCGAGAAGGCGCGGACGCTGCTGGAGGGTGCCGAGCGCGTGCGGGCGGGCGTGACGCTGGTCAACGGCGTCATGGTGGCGCGGCTGCTGGGTGAGGCGACGTCCGTGCGGCAGGCGACGATGGCGTTCCTGCGCGGCTTCCGCGCCCGGCCGCTACCGCGCGTTTGGCACGTTTAATGCATCTTCTCTGTGGTTCTGGAGAGAAGAAGACGGGGGAAACAGGCGATGAATCTCACGCCGCGTGAAAAGGACAAGCTGCTGGTCGCGATGGCGGCCAACGTGGCGCGCCGCCGGCTGGAGCGCGGCGTGAAGCTCAATCATCCCGAGGCGGTGGCGCTGATCACCGATTTCGTGGTCGAGGGCGCGCGCGACGGACGCTCGGTCGCCGACCTGATGCGCGACGGCGGCACCGTCATCCGCCGCGAACAGGTGATGGAGGGCGTGGCCGAGATGATCCACGACATCCAGGTCGAGGCGACGTTTCCCGACGGCACCAAGCTCGTCACCGTCCACAATCCGATCCGCTGAGGGAGCATCGCCATGAAGCCAGGGGAGATCCTTCCCGCGAAGGGCGAGCTCGAGCTCAATGCCGGGCGCCATCCGATCCACATCGAGGTCGCCAACAGCGGCGACCGGCCGATCCAGGTCGGCAGCCACTATCATTTCTTCGAGACCAACGAGGCACTGAAGTTCGACCGCAAGCGCGCCAAGGGCATGCGGCTCGACATCGCCGCCGGCACCGCCGTGCGCTTCGAGCCCGGCCAGTCGCGCACGGTGCGGCTGACGCCCTATCTCGGCGCACGTGAGAGTCACGGCTTCCAGGCCAAAGTTTCGGGCAAGCTCGGCCCGATCGCCAAGGTCGGGCCGTCGAACGAGGGGCCGACACGCATCTCGCGCGCGGCCTATGCCGGCATGTTCGGTCCGACGACGGGCGATCGCGTGCGGCTGGCCGACACCGACCTCGTGATCGAGGTCGAGAAGGATCACACGACCTACGGCGAGGAAGTGAAGTTCGGCGGCGGCAAGGTGATCCGCGACGGCATGGGCCAGAGTCAGAAGACGCGTGCGCAGGGCGCCGTCGACACGGTGATCACAAACGCGCTGATCCTCGATCACTGGGGAATCGTGAAGGCCGATATCGGCCTGCGCGACGGCCGCATCGTGGCCATCGGCAAGGCCGGCAATCCCGACATCCAGCCGGGCGTCGACATCGTCATCGGTCCGGGCACCGAGGCGATCGCGGGCGAGGGCAAGATCGTCACCGCGGGCGGCATCGACTGCCACATCCATTTCATCGCCCCGCAGCAGGTCGACGAGGCGCTCTACAGCGGCGTGACGACGATGCTGGGCGGCGGCACCGGTCCCGCGCACGGCACGCTCGCCACCACGGTGACGCCGGGCCCATGGCACATGGGCCGCATGCTGCAGGCCGCCGAAGGGCTGCCGATGAATCTCGGCTTCTTCGGAAAGGGCAATACCAGCAAGCCCGCCGGCATCAAGGAGCAGATCGAGGGGGGCGCCTGCGGGCTGAAGCTGCACGAGGACTGGGGCACCACGCCCGCGGCCATCGACAACTGCCTGACCGTCGCCGACCGCATGGACGTGCAGGTCGCGATCCACACCGACACCTTGAACGAGTCGGGCTTCGTCGAGACCACGCGCGCCGCCTTCAAGGGCCGCGCCATCGCCACCTTCCACACCGAGGGTGCGGGCGGCGGCCATGCGCCCGATATCATTCGCCTCGCGGGTGAGAAGAACGTGCTGCCGTCCTCGACCAATCCCACCATGCCCTACACGGTGAACACCGTGGACGAGCATCTCGACATGCTGATGGTCTGTCACCACCTCGACGCGCGCATCCCCGAGGACGTGGCGTTTGCCGAGAGCCGCATCCGCCGCGAGACGATCGCGGCCGAGGACATCCTGCACGACATGGGCGCCTTCTCGATGATGTCGTCGGACAGCCAGGCGATGGGCCGGGTCGGCGAGGTCGTCATCCGCACCTGGCAGACCGCCGACAAGATGCGCAAGCAGCGGGGCCGGCTGAAGGAAGAGACCGGCGACAACGACAATGTGCGCGCCAAGCGCTACGTCGCCAAGTACACGATCAATCCCGCGATCACGCACGGCATCTCGAAGCACGTGGGCTCGATCGAAGTCGGCAAGCGCGCCGACATCGTGATCTGGTCGCCGGCATTCTTCGGCGTGAAGCCCGACATGGTGCTGATCGGCGGTTCGATCGCGGCAGCACCGATGGGCGATCCCAACGCTTCGATCCCGACGCCGCAGCCCGTTCACTACCGTCCGATGTTCGGCGCGCTCGGCCGCGCACTCGTGGTGAGTCCCGCCCTGTTCGTCTCGCAGGCCGGCCTCGACAAGAACATCGCGAAGAAATGGGGTGTCAGCCGGCCGATGCTGGCGGTGAAAGGCACGCGCAAGATCGGCAAGAAGGACATGGTGCATAATTCCTACTGTCCGAAGATCGAAGTCGACTCGGAGACCTACGAGGTCCGCGCCGACGGCGAGTTGCTGACCTGCGAGCCCGCCAAGACGCTGCCGATGGCGCAGCGCTACTTCCTGTTCTGACCATGACTCTTCGCTGGGAGCGCGCCACTCCCGTGGCGCTCATATTCATCGTCTCGAACAGAGGAAGAGCGGCACTGGAGTGCCGCGCTCCCAGCCTATGAGGCGCGCGATCGACGTGGTGCGCGCCGGCCGCTGGCCGGTGGCGGAGAAGGCCGACACCGTCACCCTCCTGTTCGACGACCGCTATCGTCGGCGGCTGCGCATGCTGGGCGACAACGGGCTCGACTTCCTGCTCGACCTGGTCGAGCCGGTGGTGCTGCACTCGGGCGACGGGCTCAGGCTGGAAGAAGGCGGCTATGTCGAGGTCGCGGCGGCACTCGAGGACCTGATCGAGATTCGCGGTCGCGACGCGGCGTCGTTCGCGCGGCTGGCCTGGCATCTCGGCAACCGCCATCTGCCCGCGCAGATCGATGCCGACCGTATCCTGATCCGGGACGATCATGTCATCGTCGACATGCTGAAGGGGCTGGGCGCGGAGGTGAAGAAGGTCCGCGTGCCGTTCGATCCGGAGGGCGGTGCCTACGGCCAGCACAATCACGATCCCGACCATCGCCACGGCGCGCTGCACGCCGAGCGGCACGGCTGAGCCGATGGCCGATCCGCTCTATCGCCTGTTGGCCTGGCTGTCGCCGGCCTACCCGATCGGCGGTTTCAGCTACAGCCACGGCATCGAGACGGCGGTGGAAGAGGGGTTCGTAAAAGACCGCGCCTCGCTGGTGGCGTGGCTCGCCACGGTGTTGCGCGACGGCACGGGCCGGGTCGACGGCGCGCTGTTCGCCGCGGCGTGGCGTGCCGCCGATGTACGCGACTGGCCGGCCTTCGACACGATCGCGGCGCGGGCGGCGGCGTGGCGCGGCACCTCGGAGATGGCCCTGGAATCGCGCCAGCAGGGTGGCTCTTTCCTCACCATCACGCGCACGGCCTGGGGCCATACCGACCTCGACGCCGTTCACGCGCGCCTGAACGGAGAGCTGGCGTTGCCGGTCGCGGTCGCGCTCGCGGCCGCCGTGCATGGCATTGCACTGGAACAGGCGCTGGGCGGCTATCTCCATGCCTTCACGGCCAATCTCGTTTCGGCGGCCGTGCGCGCCGTGCCGCTCGGCCAGAGCGACGGGCAGTTGGCGCTGGCGGCGCTGGAGGTCTATGTCAGCGAGACGGCGCACGCGGCGCTCGCCGTCACCGATCTGGACGAGGTCGGCACGGCGACGCCGCTGCTCGACTGGTGCTCGATGCGGCACGAAACGCAGTATACGAGGCTCTTCCGCTCATGACCGCTCTCGCCTGGACCCTGACCGTCGTCGTTGCCTTGCTGGCGGCGGCGCACGCCTGGTGGGGCCTGGGCCGCATCTGGCCGGCGTCGAACGAGAAAGCGCTGGCCCACGCGGTGATCGGCGACGGCCGCGACCGGCTGCCGCCACCCTGGCAGTGCTGGGCCGTGGCGGGGGCGCTCGCGATCGTCGCGGTATGGCCGTGGCTGATGGTGACGTGGCGCGACAGCCAACTCGTGCTGATCGGCGGCATCATCATCGGCGCCATCTTCTTCATCCGCGGCAGCGCCGGCTACAGCCCGCGCTGGCGCGGCCGGTTCAACGCCACGCCGTTTCGCGGCCTCGACCACTATCTCTATTCGCCGCTCTGCCTCGCTCTGGGCGTCGGCTTCGTTGCATTGCTTTCGCGGGAGATGAACTGATGGAACTGCGCGGTCCCCTGCGCGTCGGTGTCGGCGGTCCGGTCGGCTCGGGCAAGACCGCCCTGGTCGAGCGCCTGTGCAAGAAGATGCGCGAGACCTACGACATCGCCGTCGTCACCAACGACATCTACACCAAGGAAGACGCCGAGTTCCTGACGCGCGCCGGGGCGCTGGCGCCCGAGCGCATCGTCGGCGTCGAGACCGGCGGCTGCCCGCACACCGCGATCCGCGAGGACGCGTCGATCAATCTCGCCGCGGTGTCCGACCTCGTGCGCCAGTGGCCCGAGGTCGAGATCGTGTTCGTGGAGTCCGGCGGTGACAATCTCGCGGCCACCTTCTCGCCGGAACTGGCCGACATCACGATCTACGTCATCGACGTGGCGGCGGGCGAGAAGATCCCGCGCAAGGGCGGTCCCGGCATCACCCGCTCCGACCTGCTGGTGATCAACAAGATCGACCTCGCTCCGCTGGTCGGGGCCAATCTGGAAGTCATGGACCGCGACGCCCGCAAGATGCGGGGCCAGCGCCCGTTCCTGTTCTCCAATCTCAAGGAGAACAAGGGCGTGGACGATATTGCCGCATTCGTCGTGCGTCAGGGCGGCTTGCCCGCCCGCTGATTCTTTGGGAAGAGGGGCCATGCAGATCCGTGCCCTCTGTCTCAGCCTGCTTCTCGCGCTGGTGGCCCTCCCGGCCGCGGCTCACCCTGGCTATGTGGGCTCGGGCTTTCTGCATCCGCTGACCGGCCTCGATCACATGCTGGCGATGACCGGCGTGGGCATGTGGGCGGCCCTGCTGGCCGCGCGCAAGCCGTCGGCCGCCTTCCTGCTGCCGGCGGCGTTCACGGTAATGATGGCTGCCGGGGCAGCTGCCGGATTCGCAGGCATGAAATTGCCCATTGCCGAGGCGGGCATCCTTGCCTCGGTGTTTTTGCTGGGCGGCCTTGTGCTGGTTGCAGTCCGTGTGCCAGCCCCGATGGCGATGGGCGTGGTGGCCTCGTTCGCGATTTTCCACGGCTACGTCCACGCCCTCGAAGCGCCGACCGCCAATGCCGGCGCGTACATGCTGGGCTTCCTGTGCGCCACCCTCATGCTGATCTCGGTCGGCTTGGTGCTCGGCTGGGCGGTGCGTCGGCTGGTCGGCGACCTCGGTCTGCGGGCGCTCGGCGGCCTCGTCCTGGCCGGCGGCGCCTACATCCTCGTCACCCAATAAGGTCCCATCCCGGCTGCCGCCAGGGCGGTTGGCACGGCTTTCGCTTTCCCATGTTCCGGCGGGGGTAACCGTCGACCGAACAAGGAGAGCGGGATGAAGTTGGGTTCAATTATTCGCAGCGGCCTCGTCGCCGCTGGCCTTGTGGCCAGCGCGACGACCGGCGCGTTCGCGCAGAGCGGGGAGACGATCAAGGTCGGCATCCTCCATTCGCTGTCGGGCACCATGGCGATCAGCGAGACGACCCTGAAGGACGTCATGTTGATGCTGATCGATCAGCAGAACAAGAAGGGCGGCTTGCTCGGCAAGAAGCTCGAGGCCGTGGTCGTCGACCCGGCGTCGAACTGGCCGCTGTTCGCCGAGAAGGCGCGCGAGCTCTTGCAGAAGGACAAGGTCGCCGCCGTGTTCGGCTGCTGGACCTCGGTCAGCCGCAAGTCGGTGCTGCCGGTGTTCGAGGAGCTGAACGGCATCCTCTTCTACCCCGTCCAGTACGAAGGCCAGGAGAGCCAGCGCAACGTGTTCTACACCGGCGCCGCGCCGAACCAGCAGGCGATCCCGGCCGTCGACTACCTGATGAGCAAGGACGGCGGCGAGGTGAAGCGCTGGGTGCTGGCGGGCACCGACTACGTCTACCCGCGCACCACCAACAAGATCCTCGAGGCGTACCTGCTCCAGAAGGGCGTCGCGAAGGAAGACATCATGATCAACTACACGCCGTTCGGTCACTCCGACTGGCAGTCGATCGTGGCCGACATCAAGAAGTTCGGCTCGGCCGGCAAGAAGACCGCCGTCGTGTCGACCATCAACGGCGACGCCAACGTTCCGTTCTACAAGGAACTCGGTAACCAGGGCATCAAGGCCAAGGACATCCCGGTCGTGGCGTTCTCGGTCGGCGAAGAAGAACTCGCCGGCATCGACACCAAGCCGCTGGTCGGCCATCTCGCCGCCTGGAACTACTTCCAGTCGGTGAAGAATCCGGCCAACGAGGCGTTCATCAAGGAGTGGCAGGCCTTCACCAAGAACCCGAAGCGCGTGACCAACGATCCGATGGAAGCGCACGTGATCGGCTTCAACATGTGGATCGAGGCGGTCAAGAAGGCCGGCACCACCGATCCGAACAAGGTGATCGACGCGATCGTCGGCGTGAAGGTCCCGAACCTGACGGGCGGCATGTCGGAAATGCTGCCGAACCACCATATCACCAAGCCGGTGCTGATCGGCGAGATCGAGGCCAACGGCCAGTTCGACGTGGTGTGGAAGACGCCGGGTCTCGTCCCGGGCGCCGCGTGGTCGCCGATCCTCGAGGACTCGAAGAACCTCAAGGCCGATTGGACCTCCGCCCTCAACTGCGGCAACTACGACACCGTGGCCAAGAAGTGCATCGGCTCGGGCAAGTAGCCTGATCCGGCCGAAAAGGGGTGGGGCGGCCGTCCGGCCGCCCCGTTCCGTCCAAGGGCTTCCTCCGATGTCGCACAAGCGCTTTCTCGCTTGGCTCCTGCCGGCCCTCGTCACGCTCGCCGTGGCCGGTACGGCAATGGCGGCCGACCTCGCCACGCTGGTGGGCAATCTCGCGGCCGGCGGCTACAGCGAGCGCGACGCGGCCATCACCGCGCTGGCCGCCTCCGGCGAGGCGCGCGCCGCTCCCGTTCTTGAGGCATTGAGTGCCGGCGAACTCTACGTCCGCACCGCCGACAAGGTCGTCGTCATCGCCAGGGGTTCGGGCAAGCAGCTCTCGCTGGTCGATGCCGTCACCGGCAAGGAAGCCGGCAGCGCGTCCGAAGACGCGCTCGACCGCATCAAGGTCAACAACCGCCTGCGCGGCACGATCGACGCGGCGATGGGCGCGCTCACCCTGATGAACCCCGATCCCAAGGTGCGTCGTGCGGCCGCCCAGTCGCTGTTCACGCGCCGCGACGCCTCGTCGCTCGAGCCGCTCGACAAGGCGATTGCCGGCGAGAAGGACGCCGCGATCAAGCGCGCCATGACCGAGGCGCGCGCCGCCATCGTGCTGGGCACGGATGCGCCGGCGGCCCGGAAGATCGAGGCGATCGACACGGTGCGCGCGCGAGGCGACCGCGACGCGCTGGGCGTGCTCCTGGCCGCGGCCGCGTCGGCCAACGCCGAGGTGAAGGCCGCCGCCGCCACCGCGGCGGAGTCGGTGCGCCAGCGGCTCGATGCCTGGCAGGCCGCGCAGAACGTCTGGTACGGCATCTCGCTGGGCTCGGTGCTGCTGCTGGCCGCGATCGGCCTCGCCATCACCTTCGGCACCATGGGCGTCATCAACATGGCGCATGGCGAGATGGTGATGCTGGGCGCCTACACGACCTTCGTCGTCCAGCAAACGCTGCGCAGCGTGGCGCCGCAGCTCAACGAGCTGTCGGTGATCGTGGCGCTTCCGATCGCCTTCCTGGTGTCGGGCGCGGTCGGCGTGGTGATCGAGCGCACCATCATCCGCTTCCTCTACGGCCGGGCCCTCGACACGCTGCTGGCGACCTGGGGCCTGTCGCTCGTGCTTCAGCAGGCGGTGCGCACCATCTTCGGTCCGACCAACCGCGAGGTCAGCTCGCCGTCCTGGATGTCGGGCTCGTTCCTCGTCGGCCAGATCGAGGTGACCTACGGCCGCCTGTGGATCGTGGTCTTCGCGCTGCTGGTGTTCGCGGCCCTGCTGCTGGTGCTGCGCAGGACGCCGCTCGGCCTCTACATGCGCGCGGTCACGCAGAACCGCCCGATGGCCTCGGCCATGGGCATCCGCACGCCGCGGGTCGATGCGCTGACCTTCGGCCTCGGTTCCGGCATCGCGGGCCTGGCGGGCGTGGCGCTCAGCCAGATCGACAATGTCAGCCCCAATCTCGGCCAGGGCTACATCATCGACTCCTTCATGGTCGTGGTGTTCGGCGGCGTCGGCAACCTGTTCGGCACGCTGCTCGGCGCCACCGCGCTCGGCATCGTGAACAAGTTCCTCGAACCCTATGCCGGCGCGGTGCTGGGCAAGATCCTGGTGCTGGTGTTCATCATCCTGTTCATCCAGCGCCGCCCGCGCGGCCTGTTCGCCCAGAAGGGGAGATCGGTCGAATGATGACGCGGTTCCTCTGGACCGGGATGGGCCGCAACCTGCGCCTGTTCGTGCTGCTGGTGCTGACGGTCGGTATCGCCGTGCCGCTGCTCAACGTGCTGATGCCTCAGGGCAGCCCGCTCTACGTGCCGTCCTACGTGCTCCAGCTGATGGGCAAGTATCTCTGCTACGCCTCGCTGGCGCTGGCGGTCGACCTCGTGTGGGGCTTCTGCGGCATCCTCTCGCTCGGCCATGCCGCGTTCTTCGGGCTGGGCGGCTACTGCATGGGCATGTACCTGATGCGCCAGATCGGCACGCGCGGCGTCTACGGCAACCCCGTGCTGCCCGACTTCATGGTGTTCCTGAACTACAAGGAGCTGCCGTGGTTCTGGTACGGCTTCGACCAGTTCTGGTTCGCCGCCGCCATGGTCGTGCTGGTGCCCAGCCTGCTGGCGTTGGCGCTGGGCTGGTTCGCCTTCCGCAGCCGCGTCACCGGCGTCTATCTCTCGATCATCACCCAGGCGATGACCTTCGCCCTGCTGCTCGCTTTCTTCCGCAACGACATGGGTTTCGGCGGCAACAACGGGCTGACCGACTTCAAGGACATACTGGGCTATTCGGTGCAGGCCGACGCGACGCGCGCCGTCCTGTGCTTCGCCTCGGCGCTGGCGCTCGCGCTCTTCCTCGTGATCTCCGGCGCCGTCGTGGGCTCGCGCTTCGGCAAGGCGCTGACCGCGGTGCGCGACGCCGAGAGCCGCATGCGCTTCCTCGGCTATCGCGTCGAGGGCTTCAAGCTGTTCGTGTTCGTGCTGTCGGCGGCGATGGCCGGCATCGCGGGCGCGCTCTACGTGCCGCAGGTCGGCATCATCAATCCCAGCGAATTCGCGCCGGGCAACTCGATCGAAGCGGTGCTCTGGGTGGCGGTCGGCGGCCGTGGCACCCTGGTCGGGCCGGTGATCGGCGCCTTCCTGGTGAACTTCGCCAAGACCTGGCTGACCGGCGCGCTGCCCGAAGTCTGGCTGTTCGCGCTGGGCGCCTTGTTCATCGTCGTGACCCTGCTCCTGCCCAAGGGGATCGTCGGCCTCTGGGCCCAGATCAAGTCGCGCAACCTCGCCCGCAAGGCGGTGTCGGCATGAACGCCCCGCGCAGTACGTCGGCGCTGCTGTATCTGAGCGGCGTCACGGTTTCCTTCGACGGCTTCAAGGCGTTGAACAATCTCTCGCTGCTGGTCGAGCCGGGCGAGATGCGCGCGATCATCGGTCCGAACGGCGCGGGCAAGACGACCATGATGGACGTCATCACCGGCAAGACGCGGCCGGACTCGGGCGAAGTGGTGTTCGACGGCACGGCCGACCTCACCAAGCTCGACGAGGCCGACATCGCCACTCTGGGCATCGGCCGCAAGTTCCAGAAGCCCACGGTGTTCGAGAACCACACCGTGCGCGACAACCTCCTGCTGGCGCTGGCGGGCCTGCGCCGCTGGTACAGGCTTCTGCTCGCCCAGCCGACGAAGGCCGAGCACGACCGGCTGGAGCACATTCTCGACATCGTCCGCCTGGGGCCGCAGCAGCACATGCTGGCAGCGCGGCTCAGCCACGGCCAGAAGCAGTGGCTCGAGATCGGCATGCTGCTGGCGCAGAATCCCAAGCTGCTGCTGGTCGACGAGCCGGTGGCCGGCATGACCGACGTCGAAACCGAGACGACCGCCCAAGTGCTGCGCGAGGTCAACAAGTCCCATTCGGTGGTGGTGGTCGAGCACGACATGAGTTTCGTGCGTGCCCTGGACGTCAAGGTGACGGTGCTGCACGAGGGCTCGATGCTGGCCGAAGGCTCGCTCGACCAGGTGAGCGCCGATCCGCGCGTCATCGAAGTCTATCTGGGGCGCTGACGATGCTGAACGTCCAGGACGTCAACCTCTTCTACGGCGCGGCCCAGGCGCTGCGCGGCGTGTCGCTCACGGCCTCGATCGGCCGTGTGACCTGCCTGCTCGGACGCAACGGCGTGGGCAAGACCAGCCTGCTGCGCGCCATCTGCGGCTTGCAGCCCATCGCCTCGGGCTCGATCGCCGTCGATGGCAGGGATGTCTCGAAGCTGCCGGCCTACGAGCGGGCGCGGCGCGGCGTCGCGATCGTGCCGCAGGGGCGCGAGATCTTCCCGCTGCTGACGGTGAAGGAGAATCTCGAGACCGGCTTCGCTCCCGTCGCGCGCGAGCACAAGAAGGTGCCGGACGAGGTCTTCGAGCTGTTCCCGGTGCTGCAATCGATGCTGAAGCGGCGCGGCGGCGATCTGTCAGGCGGCCAGCAGCAGCAGCTCGCGATCGGCCGTGCTCTCACCATGCGGCCGAAGCTGCTGGTGCTCGACGAGCCGACCGAGGGCATCCAGCCGTCCGTCATCAAGGATATCGGCCGCGCCATCACCTTCCTGCGCCAGCGCGGCGACATGGCGATCCTGCTGGTCGAGCAGTATCTCGACTTCGCGCACGAGCTGGCCGACGACTTCGCCGTCATGGACCGCGGCGAGATCGTGCTCTCGGGCACGCGCGAGACCTTCGACGCGGACGCCGTGCGCAAGCACATGACGGTCTGATTCTACTGGCAACGCGGCGCGCGACCTCATAGAGGAGGGCGGATGATCGCGTGCGGACTGGACTTCGGGACCTCCAATTCGGCCATCGGCGTCGCACGCGACGGCGCGGCGGTGCTTGCGCCCGTGGAAGGCGACGAGACGCTGCTGCCGAGTGCGGTGTTCTTCGATCTCGAGACGCGCGGCCGCGTGGTCTTCGGCAACGAGGCGATCGTGGCCTATGTCGGCCAGACCGAGGGGCGGCTGATGCGCGCCCTGAAGTCGATCCTGGGCTCCCCATTGATCGAGGAGCAGACCGCCGTCGGCGGCCGCAAGGTGTCGCTGGCTTCGGTGGTCGAGATCTTCGTGCGGCACATGAAGCAGAAGGCGGAGGCGTTCGCCGGGCAGGAGATCACGACGGCCGTGGTGGGACGGCCGGTGCGCTTCGACGAGGACGCCCGCGCCGACGCCCGCGCACAGGAGGTGCTCGAGGGTATCGCGCGGCAGGCGGGGTTCCGCGATATCAGCTTCGTCTACGAGCCGATCGCGGCGGCGCACGCCTACGAGCAGACTGTGACGCAGGAAGAGCTGGTGCTGATTGCAGATATCGGTGGCGGGACCAGCGACTTCTCGGTCGTACGTGTCGGCCCGCAGCGCCGCGGCCGGTCCGATCGCGGCGGCGACGTGCTGGCGAACGCGGGCATACGGCTGGGCGGCACCGACCTCGACACCTCGCTCAATCTCGCGACGGTGATGCCGCTGCTGGGGCTCGGCTCGCGGTTGGTGGAGAAGAACCTGCCGATGCCGCTCGCGCCATATCGCGAGCTCGCGACCTGGTCGACGATCAACTTCGCCTACACCCACAAGAACGAGCGTGAGCTCGCCGAGCTGGCGGCCCTGGCGCGCAAGCCCGAGCGCGTGCGGCGGCTGCTCGGGCTGGTGCAACGGCGGCTCGGCCATCGCCTGGCGTTGGCGGTCGAGGAGGCCAAGATCGCGTTGAGCGTGGAGGATCGCGCGCTGCTGTCGTTGGACTTTTTGGAAGCAGGTTTGACGGTTCCGGCGACACGCGCGGCGTTCGACAAGTCGATCGCTGCGGGCTGCAAGCGGCTCCGGGAGGCGGCGGCTGGCTGCATCGCGGCGGCCGGCGTGACGCCCGATGCCATCGAGACGATCTTCCTGACCGGCGGCACCAGCCGCGTGCCGGCGGTGCGCGATGCCATCGCGTCGGCGGCGCCGGCCGCCCGTCTCGCCGGAAAGTCCGACCTGTTGTCGGTGGCGCTCGGCCTGACCCAGATCGCCGCGCGCTAGGGAGGCGTCTGCGCGCCGCGCACGAGACGGCCGGGATAGGCGCCGGTCAGCTCGTCGTCGCGCAGGGTTTCGACGCCTGTATTGAACGTGTGCTTGTAGCCCGAGGCGCGCTGCACGAGGCGGCGGCCGCCGGCCGGCAGGTCGTAGACGACCTCGGGGCGCTTGAGCGTCAGCGCGTCGAAGTCGAACACGTTGATGTCGGCCTTGTGGCCGGGCGCCAGCAGGCCGCGGTCGAGCAGGCCATAGGCCTCGGCGGTGCCGCGCGACTGCTTGGCGATCAGGAACTCGAGCCCGAGCCTCGGCCCGCGCGTGCGGTCGCGGCCCCACAGGGTCATCAGCGAGGTCGGTGAGGACGCGTCGCAGATCACGCCGACATGGGCGCCGCCGTCGGCCACACCCATCACCGTGCCGGGATCGGTCATCATCTCGTGCACGACGTCGAGATTGCCGTAGGCGTAGTTCTCGAACGGCAGCATCAGCAGGCCCTTGCCGCCGTCGGCCATCATCGCCTCGAGCGCCACTTCCTGCGGCGTGCGCCCGGTGCGCCGGGCGATGGCGCCGACCGACTGGCTGGCCTCGGGCTCATAGTCGGGGCGCGCGCCGATCGGGAACATCTTGTCGAACGACTCGCCCATGTAGGCGGGCGCGTCGCCGGTGTTGCGCGGCGCGGTGAGGCGGCGGCGCAGATCGGCGTCGGTCGCCAGCCGTGCGTAGCGTTCGGCGGGGGAGAGGTCGCGGAGCTCGCGCCACACCGAATGGACGGCGAACGGATGCACCGTGGTCTCGAGGCCCAGGATAACGCCGATCGGACGCGAGCCCACCTGCGCGTTGGCCGCGCGGCCGGCGCGGCGCACGGCGTTCACCTGGTCGAGCG
>JAFEFH010000070.1 GCA_018240695.1 Pseudomonadota bacterium
ATAGCGCGTGGCCATGAAGGTGTGCGCGCCGTCGGCGACGAGAAGGTCGCTTCCGGCCTCGATGATCCGGCGCCTGAACTGATCGTCGAACAACGCACGGGGGCGACCATCGGCTGGATAGGCAAGCTGCCTGTGCCAAAACAGGGCGGGCGTCACCGGATTGCGATCGACCAGCGCATCGATGATACCGTCGCTGAAGATCACCGCGGGACGGGAGTGCTTCGCCAGCTCGAGGATGAGTCGCCGATAGTTGCCCGGGTCCCGTTCGCCCGGATGATTGGGTGGCGTGATCCACTGCAGATGGGCCAATCGCGGGCTGATCTCCACTGCATCCGTAGCCTGCGCCAAGGTCGATGGGTCGAGATCGTTGGCATAACGGGTGTCCGTCCATCCGATCTGCATGAGAATCGCGACGGCGACGGGCAACGCACTCAGCGCATTGGAGAGCCGCCGGTCCAGACCGCATTCGATGAATGCGCCATGCGCCAGCGGGAACGCCAGCGCAAGCAGAGGCAATGCGGTGGCCGGTTGGTTGTAGGTCAGGTCGGAGAAAGCGACGAACGTGAGGAAGGCGGCGGCCGCGAAGGCCGACAGAACGATCGCGTCGAATATTCGGGCTCGAAAAGCGGCGATGGCTGCAATCAAGACCGGAACGCCGGACACCAGAAAAACAGGCACGGCATGGATGCTCTCGCGCAGGAGCCCCTTGGACCTCGAGGCCAGTTCGCGCAGCACGCCGGCGAAGGCGAGCAGCGCGTTGTCGTGAGACTTCGACAGGCCGAGCCGGTCCTCCGCGATCGCCCGGGCCGAATCGAGCGTCTGCATGCGGAACATCTCCCATGATACGCCAAAGCCATGGAACACCCAGAGAATGACAAGAAGACACACCACGGCAGACAGGGCCGGATAGAGCAAATCCATTGCGCGCCTCTGGAGCCAGGCGACCGTGACCATGGCCACGCCACAGAACAGGACGGCATAGAGTGAGGGGGCCTGTTTCGACAGAAAAGCCAGGATCGCGAGCGGTGGGACGAATGCCCACCACAGCCGACGCCGACCAGGCTCGAAAATGCCCAAGAGGACGGCCAAGATCATGATCGCCGACAGGATCGCGGCATGCGTATCGACATAGGGCGTGCCCACGGGCGGATAACCGATGACCGCGGCAACCGCCGCATAGAGCACCGCGACAGGCAGACGGAGCCTGAGGCGTGTGCCCGCAAACAGAACGCAGCAGGCGAAGAAGGCGCTGAGCACGGAAGCATGGAGGACGTAACCGGTCCAGGTCACGCCGCCGGCTCGGAATATCGCCGCCTGCAGCAGCATCGGCACCAGCCCGAACGGGGTCCAGAAATCGACGTAGGGAATCTGGCCGTTCAGTATCCGCCAGGCGCCATTGAAGATGATCGACTGGTCGAGCGGCATGTATCCGATGCAGCCGAAATATTGATTGAGAAGCACGGCAAGCACGCAAACGGCGGCATAGGCGAGGGGATGAGCCAACACTCTCGTCATTCGCATCAGCCTGCCGCCCCCGGATCCCGCCCTTTGTCAGAGGGCATCATAACAGTTCGGGTCGGGAAAGATCACCGCGGCTGGGTCGCGGCACCTCGTCAGGTTGCCGATGGGAATGTCAGCCGACCTGGAGCCGGCACCTGCGCTGTCCGACGTAGAGCGTGCCCAGCAGCATCAGGTTCAACAGGGTGAACAGCAGCGATGCCTGGAAGGCCATGCGGTAGGACAGCGTGGCATCGAAGATCGCGCCGCCCATCCAGCCGCCCGCCGCCATGCCGGCCATGGCGAACAGCATGACGACGCCGAGTCGCCAGCCGGCGATGCCCGGCCCATAGAGCCGGCGCAGGACGAGCGCGTAGCCCTGGACGATGGCGATGTAGGGAATGCCGTGGATCAGCGACAGCGTGTAGATGCCGGCGAGGGTCTGCACGAACAGATAGCCGGTGAGCGACACCAGCTGGATCGCCGAGCAGAGCATGCTGACCTTGATTGGCCCGATATGGTCGGACAATCGGCCCATGGCGAAGGTCGCGGCCACGGCGGTGAGCAGGATCAGCGAGATCGCCTCCGAGCCGCGCGCCGGCGAGATGCCGAGATCGCCGCAGAACGCCACCATGTGGACGAACGGCACGGCCATGGCGGCGCAGCAGCAGAACCCCGCGGCCGACAGGATCGCCATGATCGCCCGCGACGGCATCGGCAGGTCCTCGAGAGTCTCCGACGCGCGGCGCGCCTTGTTGCGCGCCATCGGCGAGGGCCGCACGTAGAAGGCACAGGCGAAGAGCAGCACGCCCGCGGTGACGCCGTAGATCACCAGGGTCTCGCGCCAGCCGACGCGGGGCAGCAGCCAACGATAGACCTGCGGCCACAGGAAGCCCGACACGGCCGGCCCCACGGAGATGATCGACACCGCGGTGCTGCGGCGCTTGTCGAACCAGCCCTGCACGTTGTTCATCGCCGGCGTGAAGGTCGCGGCGTTGCCCAGGAAGCCGAGCGGCACGGCGTAGCCGAGATAGAGCAGCCACTCGCTGCCGCTCGCCGCCAGCCAGCCGCCGAGCGCGATCGAGACGCCGGCGATGAGGAGCGGCACGCGCGGACTGGTGCGGTCGGCCAGCCAGCCCATGAACACGCCACCCAGGCCCATGGCGAAGAAGCCCAGCATGTAGGCCATCGACGGCACGGCGCGACGGTCGCCGAACTCCGCGGCGACCTCCTTCAGCGCCACGACCGGCAGGTAGATCGCCCCGCCGCCCAGGCCGATGCAGAACATCGACAGGAAGGCCAGCCGCCAAGCGTAGGGACTGTCGACTCCCGGAGAGGTCGCCGCTGTCATTATTCCCGCGCCTATTCCCTGGCCAGGGTCGCGGTGGCGGCGGCCTTGGCGTCGAGCGCCTGGTCGTCGTCGAGCAGCACGGTGACCTTGCGCAGCTTGCCGGTGAAGGCGAACGGCGCCTCGTAGTGCGAGACCGGACTGGCGCGGTCGCGGCCGATGTCGAGACCCGACCAGGAGATGAAGCTGATGAAGCCGAACTGGG
The DNA here is from genome assembly GCA_018240695.1 of Pseudomonadota bacterium. GTDB lineage: Bacteria > Pseudomonadota > Alphaproteobacteria > Reyranellales > Reyranellaceae > Reyranella. Next base: position 3,051 of record JAFEFH010000070.1, read on the forward strand.
TCTCGAAGCCGCCCGTCGGCTGGCCGTCGATCAGGAGGGTCGCGACGTTCTGGCCCTTGTTGCGCCGCATGCGTACCCCCAGCAGGTGATTGCCTGCCGGCACCGGCCGGTCCGACACGGCGATATGGTGCTGGCCGCCCACGTTCATGTCGTACGTCAGGCGATTGTCCTTGATGTAGAGCGAGTAGCCGCACGTCATGTCGCCGTGCGCGATCAGCACGCCCTCGGTCGTGGCGCCGGCGATCTGCACGTCGGCCTCGATCGTGTAGGTCCGGCTGCGCACGTCGGGCGCGACATCGGTCGGCACATGACCCATGCCGGCATGGAACACGAAACGGTTGCGCGGCCCGTGGAAGCGCTTGGCATTGTCCGCGAAGCGCGGCGCGAAGCGATCGTCGAGCGGCAGCACGTTGTGCGCCTCCGCCTCCTTCCACCAGAGGTCGGCCAGTTCCTTGAGGCGCGCGGGCTCCTTCTCCGCGAGATTCTCCGTCTCGCTGAAGTCGCGGTCGAGATGGAAGAGTTCCCACTTGTCCTGCGCGAAGTCGCTGCCCGGCGGATGGAACGACACCGCCTTCCAGCCGTCCTTCACCAGACCGCGATGGCCGAACATCTCGAAATATTGCGGCGCCTTCTTCGACGGCGCTGCCGCGTCGGAAAGACTCGCGGCAAAGCTCGTGCCCTCGAGCGGCATCTGCTTCACGCCGTTGACCGTGTCCGGCGGCGTCACACCCACGACATCGAGCAGGGTCGGCACGAGGTCGCAGGCATGGCAGAACTGGTGGCGCAACTCGCCGCGCGCGGCGAGGCCCGCGGGCCAGGAGATCACCAGCGGGTCGCGGATGCCGCCGCCATGCGTGTTCTGCTTGTAGCGGCGCAGCGGCGTGTTCGACGCCATCGCCCAGCCCAGCGGAAAGTTGGAATGCGTGTCGGGACCGCCGATATCCTCGATGCGCGCGATCTTCTCCTCGATCGGCTCGCGGCGCAGGTTGTAAGGGCCCATCGCATTGATCATGCCGAACGGGCCGCCTTCCTGGCTGGCGCCGTTGTCCGACATCAGCACGATCATCGTATCGTCGAGCTGGCCCGATTGCTCGAGGAAGGCGACCAGCCGCGCGATGTGCCGGTCGGCATGGTCGAGCATCGCGGCATAGGCCGCCTGCAAGCGCGTGAAGAGCTTCCTTTCGCCCTCGGACACCTCGGCCCACGGCTTCACCGCGTCGTTGCGCGGCGGCAGGCGCGTCTCCTTCGGAACGACGCCCAGCGCTTTCTGGCGGGCGAGCCGGCGGTCGCGCTCGACGTCCCAGCCCTCGGCGAACACGCCATCGTACTTGGCGATCAGGTCGAACGGCGCCTGGTGCGGCGCGTGGCAGGCGCCCAGCGCCACCCAGGTGAGCCACGAGATTTCGGGCCGGTCGCCCGCGTGGTCGGCGAGATAGCGGATCGCCTGGTCGATCAGATCGGAGGTGAGGTGATAGCCGGTCGCGAAGGTGCCGGGCGGATCGACCGGCGTGTTGTCGCGCACCAGCTCCGGCGCGTACTGGTCGGTCTCGGCGTCCATAAAGCCGTAATAGCGGTCGAAGCCGCGGCCGAGCGGCCAGCCGTCGAACGGGCCGGTCGCGCCCGATTCGGTGAGCGGCGTCACGTGCCACTTGCCCAGCATGTAGTTGCGATAGCCGTGCGGGCGCAGCATCTCGGCGATGGTGCCCGCTTCCTTCGCGATCTTGCCGCGGTAGCCGGGAAAGCCCGAATCGAAGTTGGCGAGGCAGCCGACGCCGACGGAATGGTGGTTGCGGCCGGTGAGCAGCGCGGCGCGCGTCGTCGAGCACATCGCCGTCGTATGGAAGCCGGTATATTGCAGGCCGCGCTTGGCGATGGCGTCCATCGCCGGCGTCTCGATCGGCGAGCCGTAGCAGCCGAGGTCGGAGAAGCCCACGTCGTCGAACAGGACGACCAGAATGTTGGGCGCACCCTTCTTGTTCAAGCCGGGCGGGCGCTTCGGCGTCTCCGGCCAATAGGGCTGAGACTCGCCCACCGTTTTCCCGATCTTTTGGCGTTCTTGGGCCGCCATTGCGTTTCCTCCCTGTGCGGGCTCTTCTAGCATGCGACATGCCCCAGTTCACATCCGACGGCCTGAACCTTTCCTATGACGAATTCGGTCCCGCCGACGCCCGCAAGGCGATCGTGCTGGTGCACGGCTTCTCCTCCAACAAGTACGAGAACTGGAAGCGCATGGGCTGGTACGACGCCATCGCGGGCAAGGGCCTGCGCGGGTTGGCGCTCGACTGCCGCGGCCACGGCGAGAGCGCCAAGCCGCACGATCCCGCGCAATACGATCGCGCGAGGATGGCGAACGACGTCTTCGCCCTGATGGACCATGCCGGGATCGAGCGCGCGCACCTGCTGGGCTTCTCGATGGGCGCGCACATCGCGCTGACGGCGGCGATGAACGACGGCGGCCGCATCGACCATCTCGTGGTCGCGGGCGTCGGCGGCAAGATCTTCGAGCCGGGCCGCGAGCCCGACGCAATGGCCAAGGCGATGGAGGCGGCCTCGCCCGACGAGATCGCCGACCCGATGCTCAAGAGCTTCCGCCACTTCGCCGACGAACAGAAGGAAGACCGGCTCGCGCTCGCCGCCTGCTCGCGGGGTCCGCGCATCGAGATCACGCGCGACGCGCTGTTCGCCGTCCGGCGGCCGACCCTCGTGATCGCGGGCCAGCGCGACCAGCTTGCGGGCCCGCCCCAGGGGCTGGCGCAGGCGATTGCCGGCGCCAAGGCCGTGACCCTGCCGGGCTGCGACCACTTCTCGATGATCGCGCATGGGCTCTTCAAGGCCAACGTGTTCGACTTTTTCGACGGCTGGCTGGAGTAGCGGCAATGGCCAAGGTTCCGTTCAGGCGCATCCGGGAGCGCGCCGCCAGGCGCAAGGGCGGCGACAAGGTGCTGGCGTCGCTCCTGCCCAGGAAGCCCAACAACAAGGCGCTGGCCAAGCTCGGCGACGACCGCATCCTCGCCGACATGGCCGAGCGCATCTTCTCGGCGGGCTTCGTGTGGAGCGTCATCGAGAAGAAGTGGCCGGCCTTCGAGGAAGCGTTCCTCGGCTTCAATCCCAAGCGACTGCTGTTCCAGCCGGCCGAGTTCTGGGAACGGCTGGCGAGCGACAAGCGCATCGTGCGACACGCCGGCAAGATCAAGGCGGTGCGCGACAACGCGAAGTTCGTGCTGGAGGTCTCCAACGAGCATGGCGGCTTCGGCAAGTTCCTCGCAGCCTGGCCCGCCGACGATCAGGCGGGACTGCTCGACTTCCTCGACAAGCGCGGGACGCGGCTGGGCGGCTTCAGCGGGCAATATTTCCTGCGATTCGTGGGCTGGGATGCGTTCGTGCTGTCGGACGGCGTCTTGGCTTGCCTGCGCGACAGCGGCGTGTCGCTGAGCGCCACCGGCCGCTCCAAGAAAGACCTGCGCGCGATCCAGGCACAGTTCAACGCCTGGAAGAAGGAAAGCGGCCTGCCGATCGCCCACATCTCGCGCATCTGCGCGCTGTCGATCGGCGAGAACCGCCCGGTTGCGGACCTCAAAGAGATCATGCAGCTGTGAGCAGGCTGCTGCTCATCAATCCCAACACCACAAGGTCGATCACCGACCTCGTCCTCAGGCACGCCGCGCGCTTTGCCTCCCGGGGTACGACGCTGCGCGGCGCCACCGCCGCCTTCGGACCCAAGGTCGTGGCTTCGCGTGCGGGCTATGCGATCGCAGCCCACGCCGCGCTCGATGCACTGGCCAACGACACGGGCCGGCGCGACGCCGTCGTGCTGGCCTGCTTCGGCGATCCGGGACTCGCGGCGCTGAAGGACACGAGCCGCGTGCCCGTGGTCGGCCTGGCGGAAGCCTCGATCCGGCGCGCCGTGGCGCTGGGCCAGCGGTTCTCCATCGTCACCGGCGGGGTGCGCTGGAAGCCGATGCTGGAGGAATTCGTGGCGAGCCAGGGGCTGGGCGCGCGGCTCGCCTCCGTGCGCACCGTGGCGCCGACCGGCGTCGACATTGCGCGCCAGCCTCAGGCCGCGCTGGCGATGCTGGCGCGCGGCTGCGCGGCCTGCGTGAAGGACGGCGCCGACGTGGTGATCCTGGGCGGCGCGGGCCTGGCCGGTCTTGCCGAACAACTGGCCGACACGGTCGAGGTGCCGCTGCTCGACAGCGTCCAATGCGCCATCGCCCGCGCCGAGACCCTGGCGCGCGCCAAGCGAGGGCGGCGAACCGGCGCCGCGTTCCCCTCGGTCGGCAGCGCCGGTCTGTCTCCCGCCCTCGCCCGGCTGCTGCGCTAGCCCGCCGCGTCGCGGTGGAACCGTTCGCCGGGGCGCGGCCGCGCGCCGGCCTGCAAGGCGACGCCCAGCTCGAGGCTCTGGGCGATCCGCCGCGCGCGTTCGATGAAATGCCCCGCCGCGTCCGGCGGACAGACTTCCGCCGCCGTCGCCTCGAACAGCGCCAGCCAGCGATCGAAGTGCGCCGCATCGATGGGCAGCGGCGCATGCTTCATCATCGGGTTGCCGTGGTAGGTGCCGGCCATGGTGGCGACCGACCACCAGAAGTCGCACATGCGCGCGAGGTGGTGACCCCACTCCTCGACCTTCGAATCGAACACCGGCCCCAGCAGCGGATCGACCCGCGCCTTGTCGTAGAAGCGATGCACGAGCTGCTTCACCATCGCCTGGTCGATGCCGGTGCGCGCCACGATCTCGGCATGCAGCATGGCCTGCGGAGAAGCCGTTGAATTTGAAGTGGTATTCATGATACCTATTTGATCAACCTGACCCGGCATTTCCAATGCCTATTCGCGCGGAGCGACAATGCGCCTCACGGCCTTCACCGACTTCGGACTGCGCGCCCTGATGCGACTGGCGGCCGAGCCGGAGCGGTCCTTCACCTCCGACGAGATCGCGGGCGAATTCGCCATTTCGCGCCACCACCTGATCAAGGTGGTACGGGGCCTGGCCGATGCGGGCTACGTCCAGACCCAGCGCGGCGCCGGCGGCGGCTTCCGGCTGGCCCGCCCGCCCGAGGCGATCCGGCTCGGCGAGGTCGTGCGTGACCTCGAACAGGACCAGCCCATGGTCGAATGCTTCCGGGCCGACGGTGGCGCCTGCGTGCTGACCCCGGCCTGCCGCCTGCGCAAGCGCCTGTCGGCCGCCCGCGAGGCCTTTTTGGCCAGCCTCGATGCCACCACGCTGGCGGAGTGCGCCTGGCCCACCCCACCCCGGCGCCGCAAGGCTGCCTAGCCGGCGGCGTCACTTGACTGGGGCCGTTCCGGCGTCATGTTCGACCCCATGCGTTTGGCCAGTTTTCGCCATGCGGGCGCGCCCAAGTTCGGCGCGGTCGTGGACGGCGGCATCGTCGATCTGTCGGCACGCACGCAGGGCCGCTGGTCGGGCCTGCGCGAGGTGCTGGCGGCCAAGATGCTGCCCGAGCTGGCGGCCCTGACCAAGGGCGCCACGGCCGACCTGGCCCTGACCGACGTCGAGCTGCTGCCGGTCATTCCCGATCCCGACAAGATTCTCTGCATCGGTCTCAACTATGCGAGCCATGTCGGCGAAGTGGGCCGCGAGCTGCCGACGGTCCCCAGCGTCTTCTCGCGCCTGCGCAACACGCTGGTCCCTCCGGGCGGCGACATCGTGCGGCCCAAGGCGTCGATCGCCTTCGACTATGAGGGCGAGCTGGCGGTGATCATCGGCGAGCGCTGCCGCCACGTCTCGCGCGGGCGGGCGCTGTCGGTGGTAGCGGGCTACAGCTGCTTCCTCGACGGCAGCGTGCGCGACTTCCAGAAGCATTCGGTGACCGCCGGCAAGAACTTCCCCGCCACCGGTCCCTTGGGCCCGTGGATGGTGACGGCCGACGTGGTCGAGGACCCGCAGCGGCTGTCGCTGACGACGCGGCTGAACGGCCAAGTCGTCCAGCGGGACACGACGGATCACATGATCTTCGACGTCGCGACCATCATCGAGTATCTTTCGACCGTCACCTGGCTGGAGCCGGGCGACATCATCGCCACGGGCACGCCCGATGGCGTCGGCCTCGGCCGCAAGCCGCCGCTCTGGATGAAGGGCGGCGACAAGGTCGAGGTCGACATCTCCGGAATCGGGACCCTGAACGTCAATGTCATCGACGAGTGAACCGCTCGGCCTCGGGGCCGACAGCAGCACACCCGGCTTCGCCCGCGACGCCAAGGTGATCTCCCTGATCGCCGCGGCGCACTTCGTGAGCCACGTGCACATCATGCTGCTGCCGCCGATCTTCCTGCTGGTGAAGCAGCATTTCGGCGTCGACTACACCGACATCGCGCTCGCCATCACCGCCTACAACGTGGCCTCGGCGCTGTTGCAGACGCCGGCCGGCTTCCTGGTCGACCGCATCGGCCCGCGCTTCATGCTGACCGGCGGCCTGATCGTCAGCGGCATCGCGATCTGCGTCGCGGCCCTCTTGCCCGGCTACTGGTTCTTCATCATCGGCTACACGCTGCTGGGCGTCGCCAACACCGTCTATCACCCGGCCGACTACTCGATCCTGTCGGCCACCATCGACGGCAAGCGCATCGGCAAGGCCTTCTCGATCCACACCTTCGCGGGCTATCTCGGCAGCGGCGTGACGCCGGCCATGGTGATCGGCGCCGCCACGCTCTGGGGCTGGAGCGGCGCGTTCATGTGCGCCGCCGTGCTGTCCTTCGCCGCGGCCATCCTGCTGATCGTGGCGGGCGGCGTGCTGCCCAAGGTGCAGCGCAAGCCTGCCGCCACCGACGGCAATGCCGACCCCAAGGGCGACACCAAGGTCGGCCTCGACCTGCTGCTGTCGGCGCCGGTGCTGCGCAACCTGCTGTTCTTCTTCTGCCTCGCCATGGCCAACGGCGGCATCCAGACCTTCTCCGTGGTCTCGCTGGGCGTCCTGCACGGCACGTCGGCCTCGGTCGCCAACGTGGGCCTGTCGGGCTTCCTGCTGATGAGCGCCTTCGGCGTGCTGCTGGGCGGCATCATCGCCGACCGCACGCCGCACCATGAGCGGGTCGCGGCGATCGGCTTCGCCTGCACCTCGACCATGGCGATCCTGCTCGGCTGGGTCGACATGCCCGCCGTGCTGCTGATCTTCGTGATGTCGGTGGGCGGCCTGCTGAACGGCATGATCCAGCCGTCGCGCGACATGATGGTGCGCGCCGTCACGCCGCCGGGTTCGTTCGGCAAGGTGTTCGGCTTCGTCTCGACCGGCTTCAACCTGGGCGGCATGGTCGCGCCGCTCACCTATGCCTGGCTGATGGACCACAACCAGCCGCGCATGATCTACGGCATCGTCGTCGCCTTCATCCTCCTGGCCCTGGTCACGGCCATCACCCGCAAGAAACCACAGGCAGCCACCGCATGGACTCGCTGACACCGAACGCCCGCCGCACCGCCCTCCAGAACCGCTACGGCGCCGCCGGCCTGCCGGCCGAGGGACCGTGGAACGACGTCATCGCCACGATGCTCGATCACCGCTCGGTGCGCGGCTACAAGCCCGACCCGATCCCGGACGGCACGCTCGAGACGATGATCGCCGCGGCGCAGTCGGCCGCCACCAGCTCGAACATGCAGTGGACGTCGGTGATCGCCACGACCGATCCCGCCAAGAAGAAGATCCTGGCCGAGATCGCGGGCAACCAGAAGCACATCGAGCAGTGCCCGCTCTTCCTGTGCTGGGTCGCCGACATGAACCGCCACGTCACGATCTCGGCGGCCGAGCAAGTCGAGTTCGAGACCATGCCGTGGCTCGAGACCTTCATGGTCGCCTGCATCGACGTGGCGCTGGCGGCGCAGAATGCCGTGGTCGCCGCCGAATCGCTCGGCCTGCGCACCGTCTATATCGGCGCCATGCGCAACGACCCGGAAAAGGTCGCCCGGCTGTTCAACCTGCCCAAGCAGTCCTTCGTCGTGTTCGGCCTCTGCGTCGGCTACGCGACCGAGAAGGCCGAGGGCGAGGTCAAGCCGCGGCTGGCGCAGGGCGCCATCCTCCATCGCGAGCGCTACGACGATTCGACCGCCCACGACGAGCGCAAGGCGCACGACGAGGTGATGACGCATTTCTCCGCCCGCCACGAGTTGCAGGCCAGCACCTGGACGCAGCGCGTGCTGAACCGCCTCGGCCCGATGAAGTCGATGAACGGCCGCGAGCGGATGCGCGCGGCGCTGGGCCGCCTCGGCTTCGAGATCCGCTGATTTGACGGGCCGCCGGGCGGCGCTGCTGGCCTTTCTCCTCGCGGCGGCGGCTTCTCCTGCCGCGGCGCAGCAATGGGCGCCGTTCCAGCCCGGCGGCGCGGGCTTCCGCGTCGATTTTCCGGGCAGGCCCGCGATCAACGCCGACAACAGCTTCGGCACGCGCTACGGCCGGTCGGTCTCGGTCACCGCGACCGTCGAGACGGCCGACGGCGTCGCGTTCTACGCCACCTACACGGCCTATCCGCGCGGCACGGCGTCGAGCGAGCCCGACAAGGTGCTGGACACGGTCCGCATCGGACGTACGGCGATCGGCACCCTGCGCGCCCAGCAGCGCTTTCAGTTCGACGGCCATCTCGCGCAGCGCGACATGATCGACTGGCACCGTCCGCGGCGGCTGGTGATCGTGTCGCTCGACGTCACGCGCGGCGACTGGCTCTACTCGATCTACTGCTTCGCGCCGCCCGGGCTGGAGAACAGCCCGGCCATCCAGCGCTTCCTCGCGTCGTTCGCCCTGCTGCCGCAGTAGCGACGCGCGGGCGTCAGCCGTGCGGCACCAGCACCTGGCGCACGGTGGCGACGTCCTGGAGGCGGTCGAAACCCTCGTTCAGCTCGTCGAAGCCGATGCGCTTGCTCACCATGCGGTCGACCGGCAGCTTGCCCTGCTGGTAGAGCGCGATGAAGCGCGGGATGTCGCGCACCGGCACGCAGCTGCCCATGTACGAGCCCTTGATCGTCTTCTCCTCGCTGACGAGCTGGCTCTGCTTGAACGAGAAGTCGGCGACGATCGGCGACAGGCCGGCGGTCACCGTGGTGCCGCCCCAGCGCGTCACGAGATAGGCGGTTTCCATCGCCTTGATCGTGCCCGCGAGATCGAAGGCGTAGTCGACGCCGCCGTTGGTGAGGTCGCGGACCTGCTTCACATGGTCGGCATCCCTGGCGTTCACCGTGTCGGTGGCGCCGAGCTGGCGCGCCAGGCCGAGCTTGTCGTCCGACAGGTCGATGGCGACGATGCGGCTGGCGCCCGCCAGCACGGCGCCCAGCAGGCCCGACAGGCCGACGCCGCCCAGGCCCACGATCGCCACCGTGCTGCCGGGCTGGATCTGCGCGGTGTTCACCACCGCACCGACGCCGGTCACCACGGCGCAGCCGAACAGCGCCGCCACGTCGAGCGGCAGGCTCTTGTCGATCACCACGATCGAGCCGCGGTCGACGACGGCGTACTCGGCATAGCACGACACGCCCGAGTGATGGTTCACCGGCTTGCCGTCGAGATGCAGGCGATGATGGCCCGACAGGAGCTGGCCCGCCGCGCGCGGCGCGATCGAGCGCTCGCAGATATACGGCCGGCCCTCGAGGCAGCGACGGCAGCGGCCGCAGGAGACGTTGAAGGTGAAGCAGACATGGTCGCCCTTCTTGACGTCGTGCACGCCCGCGCCGACCTCGACGATCTCGCCCGAGCCCTCGTGGCCCAGCACGATCGGCACCGGCCGCGGCCGGTCGCCGTTGATCAGCGACAGGTCGGAGTGACAGAGGCCGCCGCCGCCGACCTTGACCAGCACCTCGCCCTCGCCCGGCGGATCGAGATCGACCTCGACGACATGGATGGGCTTGGACTTGGCGAACGGTCGCGGCGCGCCGCACACCGTCAGGATTCCGGCCTTCATTTTCATGCAATTCCTCCATCGACACGGACCAGCGAGCCCGTGGTGAAACTGGACGCCGACGAGGCGAGATAGAGCGCCGCCGTCACGATCTCTTCGGGCCGGCCGCTGCGCTTCAGCGCCGCCGTCGCGTTCTTCTTGTGCTCCTCGGGCCACGCCTTGCTGACGTCGGTCAGGAAGCGGCCCGGCGAGATGGTGTTGACCCGCACCTTGGGCCCGTACTCGACGGCGAAGGCCTCGGTCAGCGCGTTGAGCGCCGCCTTGGCGCCGGCATAGGGCGCGATCTGCGGCCGTGGCCTGAGCGCGCCGGCGCTCGAGACGTTGATGATCGAGCCGCCGTCGCCCGCCGCCATGCGGCTGCCGACCAGCGACATGAGCCGGAACGGGCCCTTGAAGTTCAGCGACACGATGCGGTCGAACAGGCTCTCCGGCGTCTCGAGCGACGACGGCGCGAGCGGCGACGAGCCGGCGTTGTTGACCAGGATGTCGACCTTGCCGAACGCCTTGTAGGCGGCATCGACCAGCCCGTCGAGTTCCTCCCAGCGCGCGACGTTGCAGGCGTGGGCGTGCGCCTTGCGCCCCATCGCCCGCACCTCGGCCGCCACCGCCTCGCAGGCGTCGAGCTTGCGGCTGGTGATGAAGATGTCGGCGCCGTGTGCGGCGAAGGCCTTCACCATCTGGTAGCCGAGGCCCCGGCTGCCGCCGGTGACCAGCGCCACCTTTCCCGAGAGGTCGAAGAGATCGGTCATCGCACGATCCCAGCACGTTTGAGCCGGGCGTGAAAGCGCCCCGGGGGCATGGATTCCGCAACGGCATCGTGCGAGTCTTCGCCGCCCACCCCTCAATCCGCGGTCCCATGGAGTCGTTGCGCGGCCTCACCTCTTCGCCGGCAAGCGCGTACGATGAGCTGGTCACCGGCCAGAAGTCGATCCGCTACCACTGGCAAGGCATCCTGAGCGTCATCCGCAGCTTGCCCGAGGGCGAGCTCGCCGAGCGCGTCGAGAGCGCACGCCGCCAGCTCCGGGAATCCGGCGCCACGGTCAACCTGCTCGACGACCGCGGCGCGCCCGGCTGGAGCTTCGATCCGCTGCCCTTCGTCGTGGCGCCCGACGAGTGGGCCGAGATCGAGGCCGGGCTGGTCCAGCGCGCCGCCCTGCTCGACAGGATGCTGGCCGATCTCTACGGGCCGCAGACGCTGCTGGCCGACCGGCTGGTGCCGCCGATGCTGGTGCACGCCAACCGGCACTTCCTGCGCCCCTGCCGCGTCGCCGACGGCACGCCGCCGCCGCGCTATCTCGGCCAGTATGCCATCGATCTCGTGCGCCAGGGCGACGGACGCTGGCACGTACTGGCCGATCACACCGAGCTGCCGTCGGGCATCGGCTATGCGCTCGAGATGCGCCGCGTGCTGGCGCGCAGCCTGCCCGAGGCGTTCCGCTCGATTCCGGTGCGTCACCTGCGGCCCTTCGTCGATCGCTGGCACGATGCACTGGCGGCGATGGCGCCGGCCGACGTGGCGCAGCCGACGATCGGCGTGCTGACGCCAGGCGCACTGTCGCCGACCTATTTCGAGCACGTCTATCTCGCCCGCAGCCTCGGCGTGCCGCTGGTCGAAGGCGGCGACCTCGTGACCCGCGACGGCCAAGTCTCGCTCAAGACCCTGGCCGGCCTGCGCCCCGTGCACGTGCTGCTGCGCCGTCTCGATTCGATGTTCGGCGACCCGCTGGAGCTGCGGGCCGATTCGCAGCTCGGCGTCACCGGCCTGGTCGAGTCCACCCGCACCGGCCGCGTCACGCTCGCCAACGCGCTGGGCTCGGGCCTGGTGCAGACGCCGGCGCTGATGCCGTTCCTCGGCCGGCTGTCGGAGAAGCTGCTGGGCGAGCCGCTCACTCTGCCGTCGCTCGACGTCTGGTGGCTGGGCGAGCCGCAGGCCGCCGCGTATGTGATGGCGAACCTCGACGCCATGATCGTGCGGCCCTGCCTCGGTACGGACCGCGAGCCGATCGTCGTCGGCATGCTGGAGCCCGCCGAGCGCACGGCCTTGGTCGAGCGGCTGAAAGCGCAGCCCGGTCACTTCGTGGCGCAATATCCGGTCGTGCCGTCGCTCAGTCCCAAATGGTCGGAGAAGGAGCTGTCGCCTGCTTCCGTGGTGCTGCGCTGCTTCGTGGTCGCCGCCGGCGACGGCTGGCGCGTCCTGCCGGGAGGACTGGCGCGCGAGCCGATGGGCGGCACCGCGCTGGCCAGCCTCGGCCGGCTGAACGGCACGTTCAAGGACGTCTGGGTACTGACCGAGGACGCGTCCGACATCGAGCTGCCGCCGAGCCGGCGCTTTCATCAGCTGGCCGTCGAGCGCGGCAGCGCGGACCTGCAAAGCCGCGTCGCCGACAATCTCTTCTGGCTCGGCCGCTACATCGAGCGACTCGACAACGATGCGCGGCTGTTGCGCACCACCGCGGCGCGCGTGGCGCAGGGCGCCATGGGCCCGCGCGATGCCGCCGAGATCCGGCTGCTGGGACGCCTGCTCGCACGCGCCAATCTCGTGCCGTCCTCCGCCGCGCTCGCCATGCCCGGCACGGCGGCCTTCCAGCAGGGCCTGGTCGACGTGGCGTCGGAGACGCGCGCGCTCGCGGGCTTGCTCGATTCGATCCAGCACCTGACCGGCACGCTGCGCGACCGCTTCTCGGCCGACATGATCGGCGCGGTCGGTCCCTTGCTGGCCGACGTGCGCCAGACGCTGACCGGCGTGCGCGGCAACCTCGACTCGCTGCTGGGTGCGCTCGACGACATCGTGCGCTTCGTGGCGACGCTGTCGGGCCTCGCGCAGGAGAACATGACGCGCGGCACGAGCTGGCTGTTCCTCGACCTCGGCCGCCGCATCGAGCGCGGCCAGTTCGTGATCAATGCCGCGCTGGGCGCCTTCGGCCAGTCGCCGGTCGACTGGGACGCTGCCATGCGCATCGCGCTGGAGCTCTGCGACAGCACTATCACCTACCGCACCCGCTATCTCGGCCAGCTCCAGCCCGCGCCGGTGCTGGACCTCGTGATGCTGGACGATTCCAACCCGCGCGCGCTCGCCTTCCAGCTGCGCTCGATCGAAAGCCATCTCGAGCGGCTGGGCCACGCCAGCGGCGCCTATGTGCGCGGCCTGCCCGCCACGCTCGACACCGACCTGCAGGACGTCGTGCGCCAGTTCGGCGGCGAGGAGCAGGCGTGGCGCCACGAGGGACTGGCGCTGGTCCGCCTGCGCGACGTGGCCGGCGATGTCGGCCAGCGGCTGGAAGCGCTGTCGGGCGCGATCACCCGCGCCTACTTCAGCCACGTGCCGGCGGCGCAGGCCGTCGGCTCGGTGGGAGGCGACTGACATGCAGTATCTGCTGTCGCACCGCACCTCCTACACCTACGCTTCGACCGTCGATTCGGCGCAACACATCGCCCATCTGCGCGCGCGGCCGTTTCCCGGCCAGGTCGTGACCGGGATCAGCATCGTCACCCACCCGCCGCCCGCGATCGCGGCCCAGCACACCGATTATTTCGGCAACCTCATCGACATCCTGCGCATCGACAAGCCGCACACCCGTTTCGACATCGAGGTGCGGGCCGAGGTCGAGGTGCGCTTCCCCGAACCGCCGCCCGCGGCGCAGACGCCGCGCTGGGAAGACGTGCGCGCCGCGCTCGACGGCGGCGGCTTTCCGGTGCCGATCGAGGCCAGCGAGTTCGTGCACGATTCGCCGCTGGTGCCGTTCGACAGAGCGCTGGCCGACTACGGCGCGCTGTCCTTCACGCCGGGCCGGCCGATTCTCGAGGCCGCGTCGGACCTGAAGCGCCGCATCAGGGAGGATTTCGCCTATCATCCCGGCGCGACCGACATCTCGACGCCGCTCGGCGAGGTCTTCTCGGGCAAGGCCGGCGTCTGCCAGGACTTCGCGCATGTCATGATCGCGGCCTGCCGCGCGCACGGCATCGCCGCCGGCTACGTCTCGGGCTACATCCGCACCGTCCATTCAAAGGAAGAGATCGCGCTGCGCGGCGCCGACGCGAGCCATGCCTGGGTCGCGGTGTGGTGCGGCGAGCCGGCGGGCTGGGTCCATCTCGACCCGACCAACGACCTGATCGCGCACGAGGACCATGTCGCGGTGGCGTGGGGCCGCGACTTCTCCGACGTCAGTCCGCTGCGCGGCGTGATCCTGGGCGGCGGCGCGCACTCCTACGGCGTCACGGTCACGCTGGTGCCGACCGGCTAGTTTGTCGGCTAGTTTGTCGGTTCTGGCCGCAACATCCACGCGGCGAACGACGCATCCAGCGACGGCGGCCGGCCCAGCAGATGCACCTTGCAGGGATATTTCGCCTCCGGGTCGACGGCGATCACCAGCGCGGGAATCCAGCGGCCCTCATGCGAGGCGAGCACGCGGTCGCCCTCCTTGCACGAGGTGAGTCCCTTGGCCCGCATCTGGTCCTCGGGCTCCTTCAACGCATCCTTCGGCACGGCCGACACCGGCGGCAGGCCTTGCAGCAGGCCGGGGCCCTGCGGTCCCATGCCCTGCGCGGCGGCCGACGCTGCCCACAGGATCGCAACCGTAAAGGCGCCCGTGCGGAAAATCATCCCAGCCACTCCTTGGTGGCCTTCATGTACTCGGCCTCGCGCGTCACGCGCTTGATCAGGTCGGCGTCGGCGATGCCCGGCAGCTTGGACGGCTGCACGCCGTCGCGCAGCGCGCGCAGCGTGTCGTGCACGGCCTTCACCGCGGCGGCGAAGGGCTGGTGGCCCTGCAAGGCGATGCGCACCCGCCGCGCCGAGAGGTAGGACAGATCGGTGAGGTCGCCCGAGACGCCGCCCAGGATGATCGGCAGCCTGGTCGCGCCCGAGATCGCGTCCAGCTCGGCGCGGGTCTTGATGCCGACGAAGAACAGTGCGTCGACGCCCACTTCCTCGTAGGCCTTGCCGCGCGCGATCGCGGCGTCGATCCCGTCGATCTGGATGGCGCTGGTGCGGCCGGCGATCGACAGCAGCGGATCCTGCCGGCCGGCGAGCGCGGCCTTCATCTTGCCGACGCCCTCGGCGATCGAGACCATGCGTGGCTTGGTCGTGCCGTGCGGCGTCGGCAGCTCGGTGTCCTCGATGCTCATGCCGGCGACGCCCGCGGTCTCGAGCTCCTCGACCGTGCGGCGCACATTCAGTGCATTGCCGTAGCCATGGTCGGCGTCGACCATCAAGGCGAGGTTGCCGGCGCGGTTGATGCGATAGGCCTGGTCCGCGAACTCGCTCAAGGTCAGCACGATCAGGTCGGGCGCGCCCAGAACCGCCATAGAGCCCACCGAGCCTGCGAACATGCCGAGCTCGAAGCCGATATCTTCCGCGATGCGCGCGGAGATCGCATCGTAGACCGAGCCCGGATGGACGCAGCGGTCGCCGTTCAGGACGGCACGGAAGCGCTGGCGGCGGTCGGTCCAGTTCATGGCGGATATCCCCCTCGTTACTCACGACAGCGCGTTTCGACGGGCAAACCGGGCAGTCTTCCGCGCTGGCCTCCGAAAGCGTAGCGTTCATAGCATCGGCGACGCGATGGCGCGACGCCCGCCGAAACAAGAACGGGCGCCACAAGGGGAAACGCCATGTTCGAAGTACTCGATCGACAGTCGCGTCTTACCGGCAACCAGAAGAAGATCCTCGCCGCCGCCATCATCGGCGACGCACTGGAGTTCTTCGACTACTTCCTGATCGCCTTCGTGCTGGCCTTCCTGATCGGGCCCTGGAAGCTCACCTTCGGCCAGTCGGCCACGGTGCTGATGAGCTCCGGCATCGGCGCCATCCTCGGCGCCTATGGCTGGGGCTGGCTCGCCGACCGGATCGGCCGCCGCAAGGTCTTCATCGGCACGGTGCTCAACTTCTCGCTCGCCACCGGCCTGCTCTACTTCACGCCGGACAATGGCTGGGTCTACCTCACGGTGATGCGCTTCTTCGTGGGCTTCGGTGTCGGCGGCCTCTACTGCGTGGACCTGCCGCTGGTGCAGGAGTTCATGCCGACCTCCAAGCGCGGCTTCATCGGCGGCCTCGTCACCTGCATCATCCCGATCGGCGTCGGCCTCGGCTCGCTGCTCGCGGCTTTCATGCCGGCCGACCAGTGGCGCCTGCTGTTCGCGATCGGCGTGCTGCCGTCGCTGGTCGTGCTGCTGGTCCGCATCTGGGTGCCGGAATCGCCGCGGTGGCTGTGCCGGCAGGGCCGCGTCGACGAGGCGCGCCGGTCGCTCGCCTGGGCGCTCGAGGTCGATCCCAAGACCCTGCCGATGCCCACGGCCGAGGAGGCCAAGGTCATCAAGACCAACTGGTTCGATCTCTTCAAGTATCCGCGCAGCCTGCTGGTGTCGTGGCTCGGCAATGCCGGCGCCCAGACCGGCGTCTACGGTGTCGTGCTGTGGTCGCCCGCCCTGTTCGTGCTGCTGCTGAAGGTCACGCCGCAGGAAGCCTCCAAGATGATGCTCCTGCTGACGATCGTCGGCTTCTTCGGCCGCGTGTCGTTCTCGTGGCTGTCCGAGCGCATCGGCCGGCGCAACTCCGGCGGCTTGCTGGGCTTCGGCGCCGGCCTGCTGATCATCCTGGCGGGCTACAACTACAACGGCATGATCATGGGTATGTCGGCGCTGTGGCTGATCCTGGCGGCGGCGATGTTCTTCGCCGACGGCGGCTTCGCCATCGTGGGTCCGTACGGCGCCGAGATCTGGCCCTCGCACCTCAAGACCACGGGCATGGGCTCGGCCTACGGCTTCGGCGGCATCGGCAAGATCCTGGGCCCGGTCGGCCTGGCGCTGATCCTGGGCTCGAGCAACTACCTGAAACCCGACGTTCCGCTGCCGCAGGTGCCGACGGCGTTCACCTATCTCGGCTGCTGGTTCCTGATGGCCGGAGCGGTCTATTATTTCTTCGGCATCGAGACCAAGGGCAAATCGAACGAGCAGATCGACCGCGAACTGCTCGCCGCCGCGGACTGACCCACAGGAACACAGGAGAGGAACGCCTTGGACACGTTGATCCCGTCTTCCGCCGATCTCGCCGGCGACCAGGCCGTGATCGCGCGCGCCCAGGCGCTCCGCCCTTCCGTGGCCGCCGCCGCGGCCGAGACCGAAGCCGGCCGGCGCATCGCGCCGGCACTGCTCGACAGCCTGCACGAGCAGAAGCTGTTCCGGCTGCTGCTGCCCAAATCCTCCAACGGGATCGAGACCGATCCCGTCACCTTCTTCCATGTGATCGAGACCATCGCCTCGGCCGACGCCTCGACCGCCTGGTGCCTGAGCCAGGCCGGCGGCTGCGCCATGTCAGCGGCCTATCTCGACCTGCCGGTGGCGCAGGAGATCTTCGGCAGCGATCCGCGCGCCGTGCTGGCTTGGGGCCCCGGCCCCAAGGTCAAGGCCGTGGAGTGCGAGGGCGGCTACAAGGTCACCGGCGTGTGGGCCTTCGCCTCGGGCGGCCGACACGCGACGTGGCTGGGCGCCCACTGCCCGGTCTACCAGGCCGACGGCTCGCCGCGCCGCGAGGCCGACGGCTCGCAGACCGAGCGCACCATGCTGGTGCGCACCCAGGACGTTCAGTGGACCGACATCTGGAACACCGTCGGCCTGCGCGGCACGGCGTCGGACCAGTTCGCGCTGACCGATCATTTCGTGCGCGCCGACCATTCGATGACCCGCGACTTCGAACG
>JAFEFH010000071.1 GCA_018240695.1 Pseudomonadota bacterium
CGCGGCGATCTCGAGATGGCGCTGGCCGCGATCAAGGCGTTCGCGCCCACCGCGCTCGTCGTGGCGCTCGGCCTCGACGCCAGCGAAAGCGATCCGTTGCAGGGACTGAAGGTCACCGGCGCGGGCTTCCACGCGATGGCCCGGAAGATCGCGGGCCTCGGCCTGCCGACCGTGCTGGTCCAGGAAGGCGGCTATCTCAGCGACGATCTCGGCCAGAATCTCGTGCACTTCCTGTCGGGTTTCTCCGCCGGCCGTTAACCGCCGCCTTCGCCGGCGACGGCGATCACCGTCAGCTTCTCCGGCAATTCTTCCTTCGAGATCTCGATGGTGCGGCGGTCGGGCATGACGAACGCGGGCTCCAGCGGCGCGATCAGGCCCATGAAGCGGTCGAGCTGGCTCCTGCCCCAATGGTGCATCGGCAGCACGACCTTCGGATCGATCTGCCTGATGACTTCGGCCATCAGCGGCACGCCCAGCGTATAGGCGCCATCGATCGGCGCCATCAGCACGTCGATACGGCCGAGCGCATCGAGATGGTCGCGCGTCAGCCGCTGGTGCAGGTGCCCGAGATGCGCGATGCAGAGGTCGCCGATGGCGAAGATGAAGATCGAGTTGCCGTTGATGCGCACGCCGCCGTTCCAGTCGCGTGCATTGGTCGGCACGTTCCACACGCGCATGTCCTTCAGCGTCACGTCGTGCTTGGCTTCGCTCTCGCCCACCTTGTCCGGCCAGCCGCGCAGGATGTAGGTGACGCCCTCCTCCGGCTGGTCGGTGTAGTGCGTGTCGTGCGCATTGTTCATCGTCACGATGTCGGGATGGCGGCCGAAGCCGTTGATGCCGTTGTAGTCGGTGATCGCGCGCACGCCCTGCGGCGTGTCGATCTGGTAACTCGCGTGGCCCACGAAAGTGATCGTCGCGCGGTTGGGTGAATCGCCCGACGCGAACGGTACGCCGTCGAGCGAAGCGAACCTGATCCCTGGAATCGGCCCTTCGACCAGGTTCTTGGAACAGCGCGCCAGCGCCGGACCGGTCAGCAGGGCGACGGCGGCAGCAATCAGGACGGCGGAAAAAGCGCGCAGGTTCATGGGCTTGGACGATAGCAGGCGGCGTGCCACCGCCCAGCCGGGAACTCCTCTTGGACTCTTCCCGTTGTCGTGCTAGAACAAAAACAGAACAAATTACCCACAACCCTTAACTACCGAATCGAGGGGGCAAATGACCGCCATTTCCCCGAGTAATCCCGCTCCTCTGCTGTCTGCCGCCCTGCGCGAACAGGTCCGCCGGCTCGAGCGCGCCCATACCGCCCAGCGCGCCGGCCGCAGCGCCGTGCCGCTCGGCATTCCCGAGATCGACGCGCTGCTGCCCGAGGGCGGCCTGCTGACCGGCGCCCTGCACGAGATCGAGGCCGGGCCGACGCCCTCTGGCCGGATCGCGCCGCACGACGGCGCGGCGCTCGGCTTCGCCGCGCACATGCTCGGCCGCTTCGAGACTGGAACGATCCTGTGGTGTCGCCAGCCGCCCGTCGGCATCGATGCGCTGCCCTATGCGCCGGCGCTGTCCGCCTGGTTCGATCCGGCGCGCCTCCTGATGGTGACGGCACGACGCGAGGAGCATCTCTTCTGGGCGATGGAGGAAGGCCTGCGCACGCCCGGCATCGCGGCGGTGCTGGGGGAGACCCGCGCCACCGATCCCACGGCCGGCCGCCGGCTCTCGCTCGCCGCCGAGAAGAGCGGCGTGCCCGCGCTGCTGCTGCGCGCGCACCCGGCGCCGCCGCAAAGCATCTGCACGACACGCTGGCGTGTGACCTCGGCGCCGTCGCCGGAGGTGCCCGGCATCGAAATGCTGGGCGCCGCGCGCTGGCAGGTCGAACTGCGGCGCAACCGCTTCGGCCTGCCGTCGGTCGAGGAGATGCCGGCCTGGCTCCTGGAGTGGAACGATGAAACGCATCATCTCGCTGTGGTTCCCCAAGCTCGCGACGGATCGTCTGGCGCGATCCGGCGCGAGCGACTGGCGGGGTAAGCCGGCCGCCACGGTCGCCCTGCGCGACGCCTGCCCGACCCTGGCCGCGCTGAACCCGCACGCCCGCGCGCTCGGCCTGCGCGTGAACATGCGGTTGGCCGACGCGCATACGCTGATCCCGAAGCTGACAACGACTCCCGTCGAGCCGGAGGCCGACCGCGCGCTCGTCGAGCAGATCGCCAGCTGGTGCGACCGCTACACGCCGTGGGTCGCGATCGATCCGCTGGGCGCGGCGCTGGCCGTTCCTGACGCGGCCCTGGTCTGCGCCGCCGGCGGTTTCGGCGGCGATGCCGGCCTGCTGCTCGACGTCACCGGCTGCGGCCATCTCTACGGACAAGGCGAGGGCGGCGAGCGCGCGCTGATGGCCGATCTCGTGCAGCGCCTCACCCGTCACGATTTCACCTGTCGCGCCGCGATGGCCGACACCGCGGGCGCCGCCTGGGCACTGGCGCGCTACGGCGAAAAACAGGCCGATCTCTTCTGCCCGCGCAACGGCCAGCGCGAGGCGCTGGCACCGTTGCCGATCGATGGGCTGCGGCTCGATCCGCCGACGATCGAGACGTTCCTCAAGCTCGGGCTGCGGCGCATCGGCGATCTCTACTCGATCCCGCGCGCGCCGCTGTCGCGCCGCTTCGGCGACCTGCCGCTCACCCGCCTCGACCAGGCGCTCGGCCGCAAGGACGAGCCGATCGAGCCGCGCCGGGCGCCGCCCGTCTTCCGCTCGCGCATCTCCTTCGCCGAACCGATCGGCCGGCCCGAGGACATCGCCGCCGCCACCGACCGGCTGATCCTGGCGCTGTGCCGGCAGTTCGAGCAGGCGAGCGTCGGCGCACGCAAGCTCGAGCTCGCGCTCTACCGCGTCGACGGCTCGGTCGACCGCACCGCCATCGGCACCAGCCGGCCCAATCGCGATTCCCCCAAGCTCCTGAAGCTGTTCGGCGAGAAGCTCGGCGCGCTCGATCCCGGTTTCGGTGTCGAACTGATGATCCTGGGCGCGCCCGAGGTCGAGGAATGGACCGGCGCGCAGGATGCTTTGCCCGAGACCGGCAAGCCCACGCGCTCCTCCTGGAACGAGGACGGCACGATCGATCTCGCCGACCGACTGGCGCTGCGGCTGGGCGCGGAGAACGTCGTGCGCCTCGCGCCGCACGACAGTCATCTGCCCCATCGCGTACAGGTGCCCGCGCCCTTCGCCATGCCGGTGCCCGAGGGCGCCTGGGCCCGCATCGCCGCGATGAAGGGCGCGCGCCCGACGCGATTGTTGCAGCGGCCCGAGGAAATCACCGTCACCGCAGCGATCCCCGACGATCCGCCCCGGCAATTCCAGTGGCATCGCCACACCCACAAGGTCGTGCGCGTCGAAGGTCCCGAGCGCATCGCCGACGAATGGTGGCATCCGCGGCCTGCTGGCCAGATAGCGCCCGCAAACATCGTGCCGCCAGTGCGCGACTATTACCGCGTCGAGGACAATGACGGCGCCCGCTTCTGGCTGTTCCGCGACGGCATGGTGAACACCGTGAAATGGTACCTGCACGGATTTTGTGCGTGACAGCAGTATGCTAGCATAATGCAGTCATACAGGAGATTTCCCATGGGAACCGTCACGATCCGCAACCTGGACGACAAAGTCATCAAGAGGCTCAAGACGCGCGCCAAGGTGAACCGGCGATCGCTCGAGGCCGAATTGCGCGACCTGTTGAGCCACGCCTCCCAACAGGCCTTGATCGCCGATGCCTTGGCCGAGGCCGACCGCATTGCCGCGATGACGCCCAAGAAAGTGAAGCAGACCGATAGCGTCACTCTTTTGCGCCAGGATCGCGGCCGATGATCCTAGTGGTCGATGCCAGCGTCGTCATAAAGTGGTTCGTGGAGGAGCCTTTGCGTCCACAAGCACGGGCGCTGCTGGCGGACCGCCACGAATTCATCGCGCCGGACCTGATGATCCCCGAAGTCGCAAACATTGCCTGGAAGAAAGCGACACGCGGCGAGATACAAATCAACCAGGCTCGATCGATCATCCGCAGCATCGTCCTTCCTCCTTTCATGTCGACATTCGTCGAATCGGCCGCACTGCGCGAGCGCGCCTTCGCTCTCGCCCTGCAATGGAAGCATCCCGTCTACGATTGTTTCTATGCCGCCTGTGCCGAAGCCGTTACGGCGCCCTTGATCAGCGCAGACGAAAAATTTCTACGCCTCGTCAACGCCCGCGGTAGCTCGATCCGTGGCATATCGCTCGCGCGGCTCGGCGAGCTGGTCAACACGTAGCGCCATGGAATACGCCGAACTGCAGGTCACGACCAACTACAGCTTCCTGCGCAGCGGCTCGCATCCCTGGGAGCTGGTCGCCCAGGCCGCTCTTTTGGGCCACTACGCCATCGGCATCGCCGATCGCAACACGCTAGCCGGTGTCGTGCGTGCCTTTGCGGCTGTGCAGGATTTCTACGCAAAGCAGGAAGAGAAAGGCCTTCCGCCGGTTCCGAAGCACAAGCGGATCAAGCTGCTGGTCGGCTCCCGGATCGAGACGATCGACGGCTATTCGCTGCTCGCCTATCCGATGAACCTCGCAGGCTACAAGCGCCTGTCGCGGATGCTGACCAAGGGAAACTGCCGGAGGGACAAGGCCGAAGGCAAAAGCGAGTGCAGGATCACGTTCAAGCGCCTCGCGCTCTACGCAGAAGACATTCTCGCCATCGTCCTGCCGCCGCGAAACATCCACGACTCCGCCTTCCACGAAAGGCTGCGCAAGCTCTCCGGGCTGTTCTCCGGTCGCTGCTATCTTGCCGCGACCATGCTGTTCCGCGGCAACGATGCCGAACGCCTGGCCGACCTGAGCAATCTGGCGGTGCAGGCCAAAGTAAGGCTCGTCGCCACCAACGATGTGCACTATCACGCCGCCGAGCGGCGGGCCCTGCACGACGTCGTCACCGCCATCCGCTACAAATGCACGGTGGCGGAGCTGGGCTTCCGGCGCTTCGCGACGGCCGAACGCCATCTCAAGACGCCCGAGGAGATGCACCGTCTCTTCCGGAAATATCCGCACGCCATCGAGAACGTTCGCCGGGTCGTCGACGCCTGCACCTTCTCGCTGACCGACCTCACCTATCAGTATCCGATCGGCTATGAAGGCGAGACGCCGATGGCCAAGCTGAAGCGCCTCACCAGGGAAGGCGCCATCCGCCGCTATGGACCGGATGGCGCGCCTTCCGACGTCGCGGAAACCATCCAGAAAGAATTCGACCTGATCGCCCACAAGGGGATCGCGCCCTATTTCCTCACGGTTCACGAGATCGTCGCCAAGTCACGCGAGATGGGCATTCTTTGCCAGGGCCGTGGCTCCGCTGCCAATTCGGCGGTCTGCTATTGCCTCGGCATTACCGAGGTCAATCCAAACGAGACCAAGGTCCTGTTCGAGCGCTTCCTCTCCAACGAACGCAACGAACCGCCCGACATCGACGTCGACTTCGAGCACGAGCGGCGCGAAGAGCTGATCCAGTGGATCTACGGCAAATGGACCCGCAAGCGCGCCGCCCTCGCCGCCACGGTGATCGCCTATCGCAGCCGCAGCGCCATCCGCGACGTCGGCAAGGCGCTCGGCCTGTCGCCCGACACGCTGGGCGTGATGGCGAGGACGGTCTGGGGCAGCGGTGGATCGGGCATCAATCCCGATCACCTCAGGGAGGCGGGTCTCGACCTCAAGGATCGGCGCCTCACGCTCGCCCTCGAACTGTCCCGCACGTTGATCAATTTCCCGCGCCATCTCTCGCAGCATGTCGGCGGCTTCGTCCTGACGCATGAACGGCTCGACGAGCTGATCCCGATCCAGAACGCCTCGATGAAGGACCGCACCGTCATCGAATGGGACAAGGACGATCTCGACGCGCTGGGCATCTACAAGGTCGATGTCCTGGCCCTCGGCATGCTGACGGCGCTGCGCAAGAGCTTCGACCTGATCAGGCGGCATTACGGCGAGGAACCCAAACTCGACATGCCGCCGACCGATGAGCGTGTCTACGGAATGCTATCCAAAGCCGACTCGATCGGTGTCTTCCAGGTCGAAAGCCGCGCGCAGATGTCGATGCTGCCGCGGCTCAAACCAAGGAAATACTACGATCTCGTCGTCGAGGTAGCGATCGTGCGTCCTGGCCCCATTCAGGGAGGGATGGTGCATCCTTACCTGAAGAATCGTGATCTCCGGGAAGAGGACATCCCCTACCCCAAGGCCAAGGACGACAAGCTGAAGGCTATCCTGAAGCGTACGAGGGGAGTTCCGCTCTTCCAGGAACAGGCGATGCAAATCGCCATTGATTGCGCCGGTTTCCTTCCCGCCAAAGCCGACAAACTACGGCGCGCCATGGCGACCTTCCGGCGCTCCGGCACTCTTCATGAGCTTCGAGACGAATTTATCAACGGCATGGTGAAGAACGAATACGAGAGGGAATTCGCCGAGCGTTGTTTCAAGCAGATCGAAGGGTTCGGCGAATACGGCTTCCCGGAGAGTCATGCCGCGAGCTTCGCGATCCTGGTCTACGTCTCGTCCTGGGTGAAATGGTATTACCCCGAAGTGTTCTGCGCGGCGCTGCTCAACTCGCAGCCGATGGGATTCTATGCCCCGGCACAGCTGGTCCGTGACGCGCGCGAGCATGGCGTCCAGGTGCGGCCGCCCGACATCAACGCCAGCGACTGGGACAGCACGCTCGAAAAGACCCTCGGCCCCAAGTGCGCTTTGCGGCTTGGCTTCCATCAGGTCACCGGCCTCAAGAAGAAGGACATGGACACCTTCGTCGAGCGTCGTGCCGAACGGCCCTATCGCGATCCGGCCGACGTGTGGCGGCGCGGCGGCCTCAGCAAGCGGCAGATCCTGGCGCTGGCGCGGGCCGATGCCTTCGCCTCGATGGGGCTGTCGCGGCGCGACGTGCTGTGGGCGGTGCGTTCTTTCTCTGAAACGTCGCTGCCGCTGCTCGACGGCGCACGCATCGCCGAGCCGGCGGTGACGCTGCCCAAGCTGACCTTGGGCGAACAGATCGTCGACGATTACTCGACCATCTCGATGTCGCTGCGCGCCCATCCGCTGCAACTGCTGCGGCCGATGCTGTCGGAGCGGCGCATGTCGACCTCGGAGAAGCTGCGCGGAGAGGCGCGCAACGACGACTTCCTGCAAATGGCCGGGCTGGTGCTGGTGCGCCAGCGACCGGGCACGGCATCGGGCGTGGTGTTCATCACCATGGAGGACGAGTTCGGCATCGCCAATCTCGTGGTCTGGCCCAAGGTCTTCGAAGCGCACCGCCGCATCATCATGGGATCGCGCCTGCTGGGTGTCGCGGGCAAGGTGCAGCGCGTCGACGACCCGACCGGCGTCGGCGCGAGCGTCATCCATCTCGTGGCCGACCGGCTCTGGGACTGGTCGGCCGATCTCGACCGCATCGCCGATCTCGACGGCCGATTCGAGTTGCGACTGGGACGCGGCGACCAGGCCCACACGTCGAGCGCCGATCCACGCGACGGCGAGGATGCGAAGAGAGAAAAGCCCTACGACCGCAGCCGCATCATCTTCGACCGGCCGCAGATCAAGATCGCCTCACACGACTTCCACTAGAGGCTGGCGTAGACGGCCCGCTCGAAGTCCTCGCACGCGGCGACGGCGCGCGCGTCGTTGAACGGCAGGAGCTGCGTGGCCCACACTCCCGTCACTTTCTTCACCGGATCGATCCAGTAGTAGGAGTTGGCGAGGCCACCCAGGCCAGGCTGCTGGCCGAGCGACGGCCGGGGAACGCCTCGGGATTGATCATGAAGGTCAGGCCCCAGGTCATGCCGTCGACGAAGTTCATGTCGGTGCTGCGGCCGGGGATGTACGACTTCAGCGGCTGGCAGAACACACCCTCGTTCATCGAGTTGCGGAACATCTCCGCCACCGTGGCGGACTTCAGGATCGGCGCGCCGCCCATCAGCAGCGCGCGCACGAACTTGAGATAGTCCGGTACCGACGAATAGAGCGCGCCGCCGCCCTGGAACACTTCCGGCGTCTGGTTGAGCTCGTGGTCGGTCGCCTCGAAGCCGCCGCCTTCCGTGCGCACATGCACCGCCGCCTTGCGCGGCCGCATGCCGGGGCTGATGGCAAAGCCGGTGTCGGTCATGCCGAGCGGCACGAAGATGTTCTCGGTGAGGTAGCGGTCGAGCCGCTTGCCGCTCACCTTCTCGACCATCAGGCCCGCCCAGTCGATCGAGATCGAGTACTGCCACTGCTCGCCCGGATCGAACAGCAGCGGCGTCGAGAGCGCGGCCATGGTCGCGGGCTTGAACGGTCCCTTGGCTTTCACGTAGCGGAAGATGTCGCCGTTCCAGGTGTCGTAGCCCATGCCCGACGTGTGCGTGAGCAGGTGCCGCAGCGTGATCGGACGCTTCGGGGGACGCGTGTGTACCGTGCCGTCGGCGTCGATACCGGTCAGCACCTGCTTCTTGCCGATCTCCGGCAGCACGTCGGCCGCCGGCGTGTCGAGCGAGAGCTTGCCCTTTTCGACCAGCTGCATGGCCGCGGCGCCCGCGACCGCCTTGGTCATCGAGGCCAGCCAGATCACGCTGTCGAGCTTGAGGCCGCCCGCGGCGCCTTCGAAGAGAATGCCCTTGTCGGTCGCGGCGGCGGCGATCACGCCGTGCACGGCGCCGCTGGCGACCGCCTGGTTCAACGTCTTCTGGATATCCATGGATCCCCCGAAATCGAGGCGCGAGACTAGGCGAGACGCGTCGCCTCGTCGATCAGCTCTTGCGCCGCGATATCGAGCAGCTCGTCCTCGGCGGTGCCGTCGAGCACCCGCTCCTTGCCGATCTCCAGCAGCACCGGCACGGCGAGCGGCGAGATGCGGTCGAGCCGCCGGTACTCGATCCGGCCCTTGGCCCGGCGCAGCAGATCGCCGAGGCGTTTCAGGTCGGCGAGCTGGTGGGCCGCGTCCTGGCGCGTGGCGCGGAGCAGGATGTGGTCGGGTTCGTGCTTGCGCAGCGCATCGTAGATCAGGTCCGAACTGAAAGTGACCTGCCGGCGCGACTTCTCCTCGCCCGGGAACCGCCGCTCGATCAAACCGGCGATCACCGCCACGTTGCGGAAGGACCGCCGCAGCATGGTCGATTCGTCCATCCACGATTCGAGATCGTCGCCCAGCATGTCCTCGTCGAACAGCTCGTTGAGCTGCTGCGGGGTGGGTGACCGCAGGCCCCAGATGCCGAGCACATAGTCCGTCGCCACGAAGCCCAGCGGCTTCAGCCCCATGCGCTCCATGCGCCGCGTCAGCAGCATGCCGAGCGTCTGGTGCGCGTTCCGGCCCTCGAAGCAGTAGGCCACGATGAACTGCCGGCTGCCGCGCGGGAAACCCTCGACCAGCAGCGTGTTCTTCTGCGGCAGGCCCGAGCGCCACTTCTGGATGTCGAGCCAGGTCCGCACTTCGGCCGGCAGCTTCGGATGCTTCGTCGGATCCTGGAGGATGCCGCGCACCCGTTCGGCGAGGAACGTCGACAGCGGCAGGCGGCCGCCGCCATAGGCCGGCACTTTGGGGTCGCCGGTCGTGGCGGGCGAGCAGATCGCCACCAGCTCCTTCACGCCCTCGAAGCGCAGCATGCGGCCGGCGAAGACGAAGGTGTCCCCCTGCACCAGCCCCTGCACGAAGCTCTCCTCGACCTCGCCCAGCATCGGCCCGCGCCGCAGCCGCACCTTGATCAGCGGCAGCTCGACGATGGTGCCGACATTCATGCGGAACTGGCGCGCCACCAGCGGCGAGGCCAGCATCCAGCGCCCGTCGGGCAGCTGCTTCAGCCGGTGCCACTTGTCGTAGGCCGCCAGCGCGTACCCGCCGGTCGCCACGAAGTCGAACGTGTCGTCGAAGTCCTTGCGCGGCAGGTCGCGATAGGGCTGCGCACGGCGCACCTCGTGGAAGAACGCCTCGCGGTCGATCGGCTGGGCACAGGCGCTGCCCACGATGTGCTGGGCCAGCACGTCGAGACAGGCCGGGCGCGGCGGATCGCCGTCCAGCTCACGTGCTTCGATCGCTTCCAGCGCGGCCAGCGACTCCAGCACCTCGAAGCGATTGGCGGGCGCGATCATGGCGCGGCTCGGCTCGTCGAGCCGGTGATTGGCACGCCCGATGCGCTGCATCAATCGACTTACACCTTTCGGTGCGCCCATCTGGATCACCAGGTCGACATTGCCCCAGTCGATGCCGAGATCGAGCGAGGACGTGGCCACGACGGCGCGCAGCCTGCCCGCCGCCATCGCGGCCTCGACCTTGCGGCGCTGCTCGATCGCCAGCGACCCATGGTGCAGGCCGATCGCGAGGTTCTCCTCGTTGATACGCCAAAGCTCGTCGAAGATCAGCTCCGCCTGCGCGCGCGTGTTCACGAACACGATCGAGGTCTTGTGCTGGCGGACGATGTTGAACACCTCGGGCACCGCATGCTGGCCCATGTGCCCGCCCCACGGCAGCCGGTCCTGCGCATCGATGATCGACACTTTTGGCGCGGCGCCCGGCTCGCCCTGCACGATCTCGACCGTCTCGCCGTCGCGCAGGCGCAGATAGTCCGCCAGCACTGGCGGATCGGCGACGGTGGCCGACAGCCCGACGAAGCGCGTCTGCGGCGCCAGTGCGGCCAACCGCGCAAGGCACAGCGCCAGGTGATGGCCGCGCTTCGACGTCGCGAAGGTGTGCAGCTCGTCGACGATGACGCAGCGCAGGCTGGCGAAGAACTTCGCCGTGTCGGGATAGCTCAGCAGCAGCGCCAGCGACTCCGGCGTCGTCAGCAGGAAATCGGGCGGCCGTTCCCGCTGGCGGATGCGGCGGCTCTGCGGCGTGTCGCCGGTCCGGCTCTCGGCGCGCACCGGCAGCTGCATCTCCGCGATCGGCACCTCGAGGTTGCGGCGGATGTCGGTGGCCAGCGCCTTCAGGGGCGAGATGTAGAGCGTGTGCAGCTCACCCTTGCCCTTGGCGTGGGCGAGATCCCGCCCCGCCTGACGGCGCTCGGTCAGTTCGATCAGAGACGGCAGGAAGCCCGCCAGCGTCTTGCCGCCGCCGGTCGGCGCGATCAGCAGCGCGCTGCGGCCCTGCCGCGCCAGATCGATCAGGTCGAGCTGATGCCGCCGCGGTGCCCAGCCGCGATTTTCGAACCACCGTGAAAAGAGATCGGGAAGCCCTATATCAGGTGGATAGGATGCCTCCCTCTCAATGACCGACACCCTGAATCCTCGCTCCTGGCTCTATCCCACCGCGCGCGGGCTCTATTGTGAACCCGGCGACTTCTATGTCGACCCCGCCGTGGCGGTGAATCGGGCCGTCATCACCCATGGCCACGGCGACCATGCCCGGCCGGGCCACAGGAGCGCGCTCGCCACGCCCGAAACG
Organism: Pseudomonadota bacterium; assembly: GCA_018240695.1. Lineage (GTDB taxonomy): Bacteria > Pseudomonadota > Alphaproteobacteria > Reyranellales > Reyranellaceae > Reyranella. Next base: position 11,397 of record JAFEFH010000071.1, read on the forward strand.
CTGGCGATCATGCGCACCCGCTTCCAGGACATGCCCGACACCACCCAGCAGCCGCTGAAATACGGCGACACGGTGACAATGGGCGACGTCTCGGTCAGCCTCGTCCCGGCCGGCCATATCCTGGGCTCGGCGCAGGCGGTTCTCGAACACAAGGGCCAGCGCATCGTCGTCTCGGGCGACTACAAGCGCCGGCCGGATGCGACCTGCCCGCCGTTCGAGCCCGTACCGTGCGACGTGTTCATCACCGAGGCGACCTTCGCCCTGCCGGTCTTCCATCATCCCTCCGATGCCGGCGAGATCGGCAAGCTGTTGCGCTCGCTCGAGACGTTCCCCGAGCGCACTCATCTGGTGGGTGTCTATGCGCTGGGCAAGTGCCAACGGGTGATCAAGCTCCTGCGTGCGGCAGGCTACGACAAGCGCATCTGGCTGCACGGCGCCCTGGCGTCGCTCTGCAAGCTCTACGAGGCCAATGGCGTGGAACTCGGCGACACCGCGCTGATCTCCGACGCCATCCTCGAGACCTTCAAGGGCCAGATCGTGCTCTGTCCGCCCTCGGCTATCGCCGACCGCTGGTCGCGCCGCTTCGCCGACCCGATCGCGGCGATGGCCTCGGGCTGGATGGGCGTGCGCGCCCGGGCCCGCCAGCGCGGCGCGGAGCTGCCGTTGATCATCTCCGACCATGCCGACTGGAGCGAACTCACGCAGACGCTGAAGGACGTGGGTGCTCCCAAGGTCTGGGTGACGCACGGCCGCGAGGAAGCGCTGGTCGCCTACGCCAGATCGATCGGCATCGACGGCGAGGCGCTCCACCTCGGGGGCCGCGAGGAGGAGGACGAGTCCTAGTGCAGGCCTTCGCCCGCCTTCTCGATGCCCTGTCCTTTCAGCCCGCGCGCAACGCCAAGCTGCGGCTGATCGAGGCGTATCTGCGCGAGACGCCCGATCCCGACCGCGGCTGGGCGCTGGCAGCACTGACCGGCGGGCTCGACTTCGCCGCGGCCAAACCCGCGCTGCTGCGCTCCTTCGGGCACGAGAAGATCGGCGAGGAACTTTTCCATCTCTCCTACGACTATGTCGGCGATCTCGCCGAGACCCTGGCGCTGATCTGGGAAACGAAGCCTGACGCCGGGCCGCCGCCGTCGCTCGGCGAAGTGGTCGAGACCCTGCAACGCGCCACCAAGATGCAGACGCCGGCGATCCTGAAACGCTGGCTGGACGAACTCGACGCCACCGGCCGCTGGGCGCTGCTGAAACTGCTGACCGGTGCGTTGCGGGTCGGCGTCTCGGCGCGTCTCGCCAAGCAGGCCGTGGCCAATATCGGCAGCCAGCCGGTCGCCGAAGTCGAGGAAGTCTGGCACGGCCTCTCGGCGCCCTATCGCCCCCTGTTCGACTGGCTGACGGCCGACGGTCCCAAGCCCGCCTCCAACATGGGCGGGGCGTTTCTCTCGCCGATGCTGGCCAATCCGATCGACCGCGCCGAGATCGACACGCTCGATCCGGCGCACTTCCGCGCCGAGTGGAAGTGGGACGGCATCCGCGTGCAGGTCGCCTCGTTGGGCGGCGTGAAGCGGCTGTTCAGCCGCGCTGGCGAGGATGTCTCCGGCGCGTTTCCCGATATCGTCGAGGCGATCGATTTCGAGGGCGTGTTCGACGGCGAACTGCTGGTGCGCCGGGACGAGGCCGTCGCGCCGTTCAACGATTTGCAGCAGCGGCTCAACCGCAAGACGGTGACGCCCAAGATGCTGAAGGAGCATCCCGCGCACGTGCGCCTCTATGACGTGCTGTGGCTGGACGGCGAGGATCTGCGCGCGCTGTCCTTCGATGAGCGCCGGACACGCCTGGAAGCCTGGATGGCGGAGAAGCCGCGGCCGCGCTTCGACATCTCACCGCTGGTGCGCTTCGCCGACTGGGCCCATCTCGCGACCCTGCGCGAGGAGATGCGCCAGGATGGCATCGAGGGGCTGATGCTGAAACGCGGCGACGCCCCCTATCTCGCAGGCCGCCCCAAAGGCCCGTGGTTCAAGTGGAAGCGCGACCCGATGCTGGCCGACTGCGTGATGATGTATGCCCAGCGCGGCCACGGGAAACGCAGCTCCTTCTATTCCGACTATACGTTCGGCGCGTGGCGCGAGACCGCCGAGGGCAAGCGCGAGCTGGCGCCGGTGGGCAAGGCTTATTTCGGCTTCACCGACGAGGAGCTGCGCTGGCTCGACAAGTGGGTGCGCGATCACACCACCAACCGCTTCGGCCCGGTGCGTGAAGTCGAGCAGCAGCTCGTGCTCGAGGTCGCGTTCGACGGCGTGGCGCGTTCGACCCGCCACAAGTCGGGCGTCTCCCTGCGCTTCCCGCGAATCAATCGCATCCGGACCGACAAGCCGGCCGCCGAGGCCGATACGGTCGACACGTTGCTGCACCTCGTGCCGTGAGGGCTAGAAAAGCCCACAAAACAGGGCTTTTGACCGTTAATCCCATTTCAACATAACGGCTATTTAGCCCCTTGCAGCATCCATGTCGCATGCCCATTATCCGGGCCACATGATCGATCCGTTCGGCCGGCATATTTCGTACCTGCGCGTCTCCGTGACGGATCGCTGCGACTTCCGCTGCGTCTATTGCATGGCCGAGGACATGACCTTCCTGCCCAAGGCGGAAGTCCTGTCGCTCGAGGAACTGGAGCGGCTGTGCAGCGCCTTCGTGCGCCGCGGCGTGCGCAAGCTGCGCCTGACCGGCGGCGAGCCGCTGGTCCGCAAGAACGTGATGTCCCTGATCCGGGGCCTCGGCCGTCACCTCGACTCAGGTGCGCTCGATGAACTCACCCTGACGACCAACGGCAGCCAGCTCGCCAAGTATGCCAAGGAACTGGCGTCGGTCGGCGTGCAGCGCCTCAACGTGTCACTCGACACGCTCGACCCGGTGAAATTCCGCGAGCTGACGCGCTGGGGCGACCTCGACCAGGTGATGCGCGGCCTCGATGCCGCGCAGGATGCCGGCCTCAGGATCAAGATCAATGCCGTGGCGCTGCGCGGCGTCAACGACGGCGAGTTCGAGAAGCTGATCCGCTGGAGCCATGGCCGCGGCATGGATCTCGTGCTGATCGAGGTCATGCCGATGGGCGAGATCGGCGGCGAAGCTCGACTCGATCAGTACCTGCCGCTGTCGGTGGCGCGCACGGACATCGCGCGCACCTTCACGCTGAACGACAGCGACTATCGCACCGGCGGACCGGCGCGTTACTTCACGGTCGAGGAGACCGGCGGCCGGCTGGGCTTCATCACGCCCCTCACCCATAATTTCTGCGAGAGCTGCAACCGCGTGCGGCTGACCTGCACCGGCACGCTCTATATGTGCCTCGGCCAGGAGGACGCCGCCGACCTGCGCGCACCGCTGCGCGCTTCGGAGAGCGACGAGGTGCTCGACCGGGCGATCACCGAGGCCATCGCGCGCAAGCCCAAGGGCCACGACTTCATCATCGACCGCCGCCACACCGCGCCTGCCGTACGGCGCCACATGAGCGTTACGGGCGGCTGAGAACGGCCGGCTAGACTTCGCTGGCCGGTCCGGTGGTCGTATCGGCCGACTTGATCGCCGCCCGCCGCACCGCCTCGCGGTGGGAGATGTAGAGCGCGCTGGCGAAGATCACCGCCGCGCCCACGAACGTCCAGACATCCGGCTGCTGCACGAACAGGAAGTAGCCCAGCAGCGCATTCCACAGCAGCGACAGGAAGCCGATCGGCTGGAGCAGCGTGATGTCCGCGAGCTGGTAGCCGTTCTGCTGGCAGATGTGGCCGACCGTTCCCGCGATGCCCGCAGCGACGAACCAGATCAGGTCGCTGGGCGCCGGCGTTTCCCAGAAGTAGAGCGCCACCGGACAGGCGAAGAGCACGATCGTCAAATGCTGCCAGATCACGATGGTGTTGGCGCGCTCGGTGCGGGCCAGCGCCTTGGAGATGATGTTCGAGGCCGAGAAGATCGGCGTCGAGATCAGGATGCAGATCGCGCCGTAGCCGATGTCGCCCACACCGGGCCGGATAATGATCATCGCGCCGGCGAAGCCCACCAGCACCGCCATCCAGCGCCGCATGCGCACTTTCTCGCCGAGGAACAGCGCGGCACCGATCGTGACGAAGATCGGACCGGTGAAGCCCAGCGCCGTGACGCTGGCCAAGGTCGTGAGCGGCAGGCCGATGAACCACAGGAACATGCCGCCGGAGTGGATGGCCCCGCGGAACAGGTGCAGCGGCAGCCGATCGGTGCGCATCGTCCGGTGCACCCCCAGCCTCAGGATGATCGGCACCAGCACCAGCGTCCCGAAGAAATAGCGCATGAACGCCATGACGTAGGGATTGAGATGCTGCGAGGGAATCAGCGTGAAAACGTTCAGCAGGGCGAACGAAACGCCCGAGAAGCCGACCCAGAGGATGCCGCGCATATTGGCCGGCAAAGCGGACCACCGCACGATGAGCGGCGAAAGAAAAGAAGCGAACACGCCGGCACTATGTCATGCCGACTGCAACGACGCACGAGCGAGGTTATTCGCCGGTCGGAATCACGCCAGAGCGGCGCTTCCGCCCGCCGGGACGGACGGCTCGACGGCGCCGCCGCGCAAGCCGGCCACGCGAGCGACCAGGTCCTCGATGTAGGAGTCGTGGATACCCAGCGACCGGGCATGGGCCGCGGTATTGGCGAGATAGTCGCGGCAGGCGCCGCGCCGGCCCTCGGCGAAGGCGATGTGGTGGGCGGCCCGCTCCATCGGCAGGTCGCCGCAATACTGGCAGTGGTTGGTGTCGACGACGAAGGTGACGGCGGTCACCGTCCGCCCGTCGCGCAGCTTGGTGGGCACCCAGCGCGCCTGGTAGATGCCGGACAACATCTCGCGGTTCCACAGGATGGCCAGTTCGCTGCGCACTTTGTCCGGCGCGATCCGGTAGGCGATGCCCTCGCAGTCGCCGCCCGCTTCCAGCGCCAGCATCAGGCCCGGCAGCTCGGGCGTGCCGCGGCCCATCGGCGTCCAGAAGCAGAACGACCGGCGCCAGCCCTCGACATGGCAGGCTGAGGCCTCCGCGAATTCGAGCGCGGGATTCCACATCAACGAACCGTAGGCGAAGACCCATGCCTCCTCGCCCGGCGCGTACCGGCCGAGCGCTTGCTTGAGACTGGCTTCGCGCTCCTCCTGGCTCAGGAAGAAGTCGTACCCCGCCTTGCGCGCGTCCGCGACGATCTGCTCGATCCGCTCCGAGTCCAGGTCATCGCGCTTGAGCAAGGGCGGCGCTCCTCAGAGTCCGTAGACGATGGACATGGTCTCGGCCACGCATGCCGGCCGCTCCTGTCCCTCGATCTCGATGGTCATTTCGTTGGTCAGCCGCACGCCGCCGTTCTTCATCGGGTCGGCGGCGATCAGCTTGGCGCGCGCGCGCACCTTCGAGCCGGCCGGCACGGGGCTGGTGAAGCGCACCTTGTTGCAGCCGTAGTTGATGCCGTTGCGCACGTTGTTGATGTGCGAGATCTGATGGTTGAGCATCGGGATCAGCGACAGCGTCAGGAAGCCATGGGCGATCGTCTTGCCGCCCGGCATGTCCTTCTTCGCGCGCTCGACATCGACATGGATCCACTGATGGTCGCCGGTCGCTTCCGCGAACTGGTCGATGCGCGCCTGCGTGACCTCGACCCAATCGCTCACGCCGATTTCCTGGCCGACGTACTTCGACATCTCGTTCGGATGGGCGAATTCCCTTTTAGCCATTTCCTACCTCGACACTCTTCTTATTCCCGGTCTGTGCAGGCTATCACAAAATCGTTCGTATGCGGCCTATTTGCCCGCGCAACGATCTGCCGACCGAGTGCTGTCCCGCGTGTCCTTATAGTCTCCCCGTTCCGACGCCGGCCGCCTTATCGGGTGCCATTTGTAGCCTTCGCGTCGCATTTGTATCGTCGCCGGGTTTTACCCATCATGCGATAGGTAAAAATGCACAGGAGAAAGCCCATCATGGCGTATGAAACCGTGCTCTACGACGTCGCCGACCGCATCTGCACCATCACGCTGAACCGGCCGGAAAAGCTGAACGCGTGGACTCGCCAGATGCACTTCGACCTGAAGGACGCCATGCACACGGCCGGCGCCGATCCCGAGGTGCGCGCCATCATACTCACAGGCGCGGGCCGCGGATTCTGCGCCGGTGCCGACATGGGCGGATTACAGGCGATCCAGGCCGGCGGCGGCAACAGCGATCGCTCGACCAAGGCGAAGGCCGACCTGCCGGGCGGCAGCGCCCTCGCCGAATTCCGCATGAACTACTCGTACTTCCCGGCAATTCCGAAATTCATAATTGCTGCAATCAACGGACCGTGCGCGGGCCTGGGACTCGTCATCCCGCTCTACGCCGACCTGCGCTTCGCGTCGGAGTCGGCGGTGTTCACGACCGCCTTCGCGCAGCGCGGCCTGATCGCCGAACATGGCGTGAGCTGGCTGCTGCCGCGGCTGGTCGGTCTGCCGACGGCGATGGACCTGCTCTGCTCGGCGCGCAAGTTCCGCGCGCCCGAGGCGCTGTCCATGGGACTGGTGAATCGCGTCATCGCCGACGACAAGCTGCTGGCGGAGACGCGCGCCTATGCCCGCCTCCTGGCCGATACGGTCTCGCCGCGTTCGGTGACCGTGATGAAGCGCCAGCTCTGGGAGTCGGCGTTCCAGACTCTGTCGGAGGCGACGGTGCAGGCCAATCACGAGATGGACCTGTCGTTCCAGACTTCCGACTTCAAGGAAGGCGTGGCGCACTTCCTCGAGAAGCGCGCCGCGCGGTTCACCGGAACCTAGGGCAGCGCCGCCTTCAGCCGGGCGGCCATATCGCCGATCTCCTTCATGTCGCCGGGCTTGGGCTCCCAGTTCAGCGACACGGCATCGCCCTCGCGGCGCGGCATGATGTGGATGTGAAGGTGCGGCACGCTCTGACCCGCGCCCGGACCGTTGGCCTGCACAAGGTTCACCCCGTGCGGCTTCAGTTCCTTGAACGCGGCCTTGGCGACCTTCTGAGCCGTGCGCGCCACGCTTGCCAGCACATCGGGCGGGATCGCGTCGACCGTCGGCCAATGCCCCTTGGCCACCGCCAGCGCGTGGCCCGGGTTCACCGGATTGATGTCCATGAAGGCGATCGTGTGCTCGTCCTCGATCAGCTTGAAGCTCGGGATCTGGCCAGCGACGATCTTGCAGAAGATACAGTTGCCGTCGGTCGGATGGCTCATCGGGGACTCTCCAAGGCTCGGGTCAAATCACGCAAACGCTCGAACGGCTGGCCGCCGGCCGGCAACGCGGCATCCAAGCCAAGCGCGCCGAGCCGCGCAAGGCCCCGCCGGCCGAAGCGCTCGAGCAGCGCCTCGCCGATCCAGCCCTCGGCCTGGCGATGGCGCGCGACGAGGAGCCTGCCCTCTTGCGCAAGATGCGCGCGGTGGTCCTCGAGCGCCTGCATCAGCGGCTCCAGACCGGTGCCGTTGCGCGAGGACACGGCGAGCGTGCGCGTCGGCCAATCGCTCGTGGCGGACGCCAGCGACAGCGCGCCCGACACATCGGCGCGCGCGCGCTCGGCCGAAGCGCCGAGATCGGCCTTGGTGACGAGCACGAGATGCGGGATCTCGACGATGCCCGCCTTCATGAATTGCAGCGAATCGCCCGAGCCGGGCTGGACGCAGAAGACCACGGTGTCGGCGATGCCGACCACGTCGGTCTCGGACTGACCCACGCCCACCGTCTCGACCAGCACGCGGTCGAACAGCGCGCGCATCAGCACCATGGCCGGCAGGGTCTGGTCGGCCAGCCCGCCCAGCCGATCCCGTGCCGCCATCGACCGGACGAAACTGCCGTCGTCCGATGCATCGGGCGCGATGCGGACGCGATCGCCCAACAGCGCACCGCCGCTCGATCGCGACGAGGGATCGACGGCGATGACGCCCACGGTCTGCGAGCGTGCGCGCCAAGCGGTCACGAGCGCCGCGCAAAGCGAGGATTTTCCGACCCCGGGCGGGCCGGTGACGCCCACGACATGCGCCCGCGGCGCACGCCAGGCCGCGTCGAGCAGGGCCTGCGCCTCCGCGCCGTCGGGATCGCGCTCCAGCCCGGCGAGCGCCGCCGCGAGCGCGCGCTTGCCGCCACCCCCTTCAGCAGAGGGGCGAAGCGCGTCGAGCGTCATTCCGTCTTGAGGGCGCCGCCGAGTGCCGCCTGCGCCGCCGCCAGCCGCGCGATCGGCACGCGGTAGGGCGAGCAGGACACGTAGTCGAGGCCGGCCTTGTGGCAGAAGAACACCGAGGCGGGGTCGCCGCCGTGCTCGCCGCAGATGCCGAGCTTCAGCCCGTTGCGCACCTTGCGGCCGCGCTCCGTAGCGATCTCGATCAGCTCGCCCACGCCCTCGGCGTCGAGCGAGGCGAACGGGTCGTGCTCCATGATGCCGCGCTGCTGGTACTTCTCCAGGAACGACGCCGAGTCGTCGCGGCTGAGGCCCCAAGTCGTCTGCGTGAGATCGTTGGTCCCGAACGAGAAGAAGTCCGCCACCTCGGCGATGTCGCCGGCGCGCAGGGCCGCGCGCGGCAACTCGATCATGGTGCCGACCATGTATTCGAGCTTCTGGCCCGAGATCTGGCCGACTTCCGAGGCGACTTGGTCGACCACGGCCTTCATCAGCTCGAGTTCCTTCTTGGTGGCGATCAGCGGGATCATGATCTCGGGGATCACGGTCTTGCCGGCCTTCTTCTGGACCTCGGCCACGGCCTCGAAGATGGCGCGCGCCTGCATCTCGTAGATCTCCGGATAGGAGATGCCGAGGCGGACGCCGCGATGGCCGAGCATCGGATTGAACTCGTGCAGCTTGTGGGCGCGCGCCTCGATCTCGGCGACGTCGACGCCGAGATCTTTGGCCACCACTTCCATGTCGGCGTGGGTGCGCGGCAGGAACTCGTGCAGCGGCGGATCGAGCAGGCGGATCGTGACCGGCAGGC
>JAFEFH010000072.1 GCA_018240695.1 Pseudomonadota bacterium
ATCTCGGTCATCGGCAAGGGCGAGACCCAGCCGCTGGTCCAGACGGCCGACGGTGTCCGCGAGCCGCAGAACCGCCGCGTCGAGATCGTGATCCAGTAATCACGCTCGAAGCGTTCAAGTTAGGGACGGCCGGGTTCACTCCCGGCCGTTTCCTTTTGTGATTCAAAGAGTTGCGTGCCGGAGTGCTTTTCGGGTTGGCGGGGCCGGAAGCGGTCTCTATATCCGACGCAGGAGAGTGCATTCATGTCGACAGTGTTGATGCCCAAGGCGACCGCCGTATGGCTGGTCGAGAACACGACCCTGACGTTCGATCAGATCTCGGCCTTCACCGGCCTGCATCCGCTCGAGGTCCAGGCGATCGCCGATGGCGAAGTCGCGGGCGGCATGACGGGCTTCGACCCGACCACCAACGGCCAGCTGACCAAGGAAGAGATCAAGCGCGTCGAAGGCGACCAGGCGGCGCGGCTGAAGCTCAGCCCGCGCGACGTGCCGATGCCGGTCGCCCGCTCGAAGGGGCCGCGCTACACGCCGGTCGCCAAGCGCCAGGATCGCCCCGACGCGATCGCATGGCTGCTCAAGGTGCATCCGGAGTTGCAGGACAGCCAGGTCGCCAAGCTGGTCGGCTCGACCAAGAGCACCGTGCAGTCGGTCAAGGACCGCAGCCACTGGAACATGCAGAACGTGCGGCCGCGCGATCCGGTGACGCTCGGCCTTTGCTCGCTGAAAGACCTCAACGACGCCGTCGACCGCGCCCGCCGCAAGGCCGCGCGCGAGGACGCCGCGCGCAAGAAGGCCAAGGTCGCCGCCGGCGAGCCGGCCGACGAGACGCCGGCCGTCGATCCGGGCGAGGCCGACCAGCCCGACGTCAACGAGCAGAACTGACCGTCGTCTAGGAGACGGTCAGCATCACCTTGCCGACATGGTCGGCGCGCTCCAGTTCGGCGTGCGCCGCCGCCGCGTCCTTGAGCGCGAACGTCTTGAAGATGATCGGCTTGATCGTGCCCTTCTCGAGCAGCGGCCACGCCTTCTCCTTGAGGCCCTGCGCCATGCGGCCCTTGCTGGCGACGCTCTGGGGCCGCAGCGTCGAGCCGGTGAGGGTGAGACGGTTCACCATCACGAGGCCGGCGCTGACCGTGGCGGTGGCGCCGCCCTGCAGCGCGATGACGACGCAGCGGCCGTCCTGCTTCAGCAGCTGGAGGTTCTTCGGCAGGTAGTCGCCGGCCACCATGTCGAGCACGACGTCGACGCCGCCCGAGAGCTTCTTCACCTCGGCGGCCCAGTCGTTGTCCTTGTAGATCACGGCATGGTCGGCGCCGAGCTTCTTCACCGCGGCGGCCTTCTCCGGGGTGCGCACGGTGGTGAACACGGTGGCGCCGAACGCCTTGGCGAGCTGGATCGCCGTCGTGCCGATGCCCGACGCGCCGCCGTGGATCAGCACGCTCTCGCCCGCGGCGAGGCGGCCGCGCTCGAAGAGGTTGTGCCACACGGTGAAGTAGTTCTCGGGCAGCGCCGCGGCATGCAGCATGTCGAAGCCCTTGGGCGGCGGCAGGCATTGCGGCGCGGGCACGGTGCAGTACTCGGCATAGGAGCCGCCCGGCGTCAGCGCGCACACCGGGTCGCCGATCTCCCAGCCCGAGACGCCCTCGCCGATCGCGGCGACCGAGCCCGAGGCCTCGAGGCCCGGCAGGTCGGAGGCGCCCGGCGGCGGCGGATAGAGGCCGGCGCGCTGGGCGATGTCGGGGCGGTTGACGCCGGTGGCGGCGACCTTGATCAGCAGCTCGCCGGCCTTGGGCTGCGGCACCGGGCGCGTGCCGGGCACCAGCGCCTCGGGGCCGCCGGGCTTCTTGATCTCGACGCACATCATGGTGGCGGGAAGCGCGCTCATGGTCGGCCTTTCGGTCTGTTGGAGGCGATGGTAGGTCTCAAATAGCCGCTTCCGTGGAGCAGTGCCATGGCCTTCGACCTCGACGATCTCGACCCCCGCAACGCCAGGAAGGCGAAGCCGCTCAACCTCGACGACCTCAACATCGAGGACCTGCGGGACTATGTCGAGGTCCTGAAGGCCGAGATCGTGCGGGTCGAGGCCAAGCTGAAGGCCAAGCAGAGCCACGCGTCGGCGGCGGCGTCCTTTTTCAAGAAGTGAGTGAAGCATGTCCCTCAAAGGTAAGTCCGCCATCGTCACCGGTTCGACCAGCGGCATCGGCCAGGCCATCGCCGAGACGCTGGCCGGCGCCGGCTGCAACGTCATGCTGAACGGCTTCGGCGACGCCGGCGCGATCGAGAAGCTGCGCCAGGACACGGCGAAGAAGTTCGGGGTGAAGGTCCAGTACAACGGCGCCGACATGACCAAGCCCGCCGAGATCGCCGATCTGGTGGCCAAGACCAATGCCGCGTTCGGCTCGGTCGACATCCTGGTGAACAATGCCGGCATCCAGTTCGTGGCGCCGGTCGAGAAATTCCCGGCCGAGCGCTGGGACGCCATCATCGCCATCAACCTCAGCTCGGCGTTCCATGCGATCCACGAGGCGCTGCCGCTGATGAAGGCGAAGAAATGGGGCCGCATCGTCAACATCGCCAGCACCCACGGGCTGGTGGCGTCGAAGGAGAAGGTGGCCTACGTCGCCGCCAAGCACGGCATCATCGGCATGACCAAGGTCGTGGGCATGGAATGCGCCGACACCGGCGTGACCTGCAACGCGATCTGCCCGGGCTGGGTGCTGACGCCGCTGGTCCAGAAGCAGATCGACGCGCGCGCCAAGGAGCAGGGCATCCCGGCCGAGCAGGCGATGAAGAACCTGCTGGCCGAGAAGCAGCCGCAGCTCCAGTTCACCACCACCGAGCAGATCGCGGGACTGGCGCTGTTCCTGTGCTCGGACACCGCGTCCAACATGCAGGGCACGCAGCTCGTGTCCGACGGCGGCTGGACCGCGCAATAGGCCGATAGCCAAGGAGATGACGTGGTCGACGCCAAGTTCCTGAAGCCCGATACGCTGGCCCTGCACGCGGGCCAGCACCCCGACCCGGTGACGGGCTCGCGCGCGGTGCCGATCTACCAGACGACGTCCTACGTCTTCCGCGACGTCGACCATGCCGCCAGCCTGTTCAATCTCGAGGTCGGCGGCCACATCTACAGCCGCATCTCCAATCCCACCGTCGCGGTGTTCGAAGAGCGCGTCGCGGCGCTGGAGGAGGGCTCGGGGGCGCTCGGCGTGTCGAGCGGCCAGGCCGCACTGCACATCGCCATCGCCACCCTGATGGGCGCGGGCGGGCACATCGTGGCCTCGACCTCGCTCTACGGCGGCACGCGCAACATGCTGGCGCTGACCCTGCCGCGCTTCGGCATCGAGACGACCTTCGTGCATCCGCGCGACCATGACGGCTTCGCCAAGGCGATCCGACCGGAGACGCGGCTGGTGCTGGGCGAGACGATCGGCAATCCGGGCGGCGAGGTTCTGGACATTCCCGCCATTTCCGCCATCGCCCACGCCGCGAAGATCCCGCTGATGGTCGACAACACCTTCGCCTCGCCGGTGCTGTGCCGGCCGCTGACCCTGGGCGCCGACATCGTCTTCCAGTCGGCCACCAAGTTCATCGGCGGCCATGGCGTGGCGATCGGCGGCGTGATCGTGGAAAGCGGCCGCTTCGACTGGGAGGGCTCGGGCAAGTTCCCGACGCTCACCGAGCCCTATGCCGGCTATCACGGCATCGACTTCGCCGAGGAGTTCGGCCCGCACGCCTTCATCATGCGCGCCCGCAGCGAGGGGGTGCGCGACTTCGGTTGCTGCCTGGCGCCGCAGAACGCCTTCTACCTGTTGCAGGGGCTCGAGACCCTGCCGCTGCGCGTGGCGCGCCACGGCGAGAATGCGCGCAAGGTCATCGACTTCCTCAAGGGCAATGCCGCGGTCGCGAGCATCGCCTCGCCGGAGTTGCCCGATCATCCCGATCATGCGCTCGCCAAGAAGCTGCTGCCCAAGGGCGCGGGCTCGATCTTCAGCTTCGACATCAAGGGCGGCCGCGAGGCCGGCCGGCGCTTCATCGAGCGGCTGAAGCTCTTCTCGCATCTCGCCAACGTGGGCGACGCCAAGTCGCTGGTGATCCATCCCGCCTCGACCACGCACGCCCAGCTCGACGCCGCCGCGCTCGCGGCCGCGGGCATCGGCGAGGGCATGATCCGCCTCTCGGTCGGCCTCGAGGACCCCGAGGACATCCTCGACGATCTCGGGCAGGCGCTGCGCGCCTCGCAGAAGGGCTGACCATGCAGGTTACGGTAGACGGTCGCGCGGCGTTCGCGACTACCGGCGGCACCGACTTCGATCCGGCGAAGCCGGCGGTGGTGTTCCTTCACGGTGCGGGCTTCGATCGCACCGCGTGGCGCCTCCAGACGCGCTGGTTCGCCCATCACGGCCGCAGCGTGCTGGCCGTCGACTTCCCCGGTCACGGCCGCTCGGAAGGCGCGGCACTCGCGAGTATCCCGGCGCTGGCCGACTGGACGGCCAAGTTCATCGCCGCCGCCGGGCTGAAGAACGCGGCGCTGGTCGGTCACTCGATGGGCGCGCTGGTCGCGCTCGACTGCGCCTCCCGTCATCCCGACAAGGTCCGTGCGCTCGCTCTGTGCGGCGTGGCGTCGGAAATGCCGGTGCATCCCGAGATGCTGGAGTCCGCCAAGGCCAACACGCTGAAGGTGCAGGAGCTCATGACCTTCTGGGGCCTGGGCAACGCGCTGCACAAGGGTGGGATGGTCTCGCCCGGCCTGTGGCTGCGCCGCGAGTCGCTGGCGGTCCTGCAAGGCAACAGGCCCGACGTGATCCACACCGATCTCGCCGCCTGCAATGCCTACAAGGACGCACCGGCGCGCGCCGCCGAAGTGAAATGCCCGACCGTGCTGGTCCTGGGCGACGGCGATCTGATGACGCCCGCACCCAAGGCCAGGCCGCTCGCGGCGGCGATCGCGGGAGCGAAGACCGTCACGATCGCCAACAGCGGTCACTTCATGATGGTCGAGCGGCCCGACGAGACGCTGGAGGCGTTGAAGGCCCATGTCTGAACAGTCGCCTGGGCGCGTCGCTCTCGTCACCGGCTCGACGTCGGGCATCGGCGCCGCCGTCGCGCGCCGTCTCGCGCGCGACGGCTATCACGTGGCCCTGCATGGCCGCCGCGCTGCCGCCGAAGGCGAGGCGATGGCCAAGGAAGCGGGCGCGGCCAGCTATCACGCGGCCGACCTCGCCGACGTCGAGCATGCCGGTGCGCTGGTGCGGTCGGTACTGGCCCGGCACGGCCGCCTCGACGTGCTGGTCAACAACGCGGGCGAGGCCGCGCGCTTTCCCCATGCCGACCTGAAGGCCGCGACGCCGGCGGTCTGGCGCCGCATGATGGACGTCAACCTGATCGCGCCGTGGATGATCATCGCCGAGGCGGAAGAGGCGCTGCGCGCGTCGGCGCGCAACGGCCGGCCGGGCTGCATCGTCAACATCGGCACCCACGCCGCGGTGCGACCCAAGGGCTCGTCGATTCCCTATGCCGCCGCCAAGGCCGCGCTGCACCACACGACGCGCCTGCTGGCGCTGACGCTCGGGCCCGACATCCGCGTGAACTGCGTGGCGCCGGGCCTCGTCGACACGCCGATGGCGACGGGCTGGGAAGCCGCCTACGAGCTGTGGAACACCAGGTCGCCGATGCGCCGGCCCGCCAAGCCCGAAGACATCGCCGACGTGGTGGCCGGCTTCTGCGCCAACGACTACGTTACCGGGGAAATCCTGATCGCCGACGGTGGGCTCAACCTCACCTAGCCAAGGAGGAAACGATGAACGTCCAGACCCTGCCGCCGGGCTACAAGACCGCGCCGTGGACCCCGCCCGAGAAGATCGACGGCAAGATGCTCGCAGAAGCCTCGGCCAAGCTGATCGAGCTGCTGCGCATCCGCACCCAGCCGATCGGCATGAAGCTGTTCGAGGACGCCAAGGAGATGGAGGCCATCAAGGGCCTGCGTCGTCCGACCGAGGGCTTCAAGTTCACCATGTGCCAGATGGTGACGCAGTCGCGCTGGTACGGCTTCACGCTCGGCATCGAGGTCGACAACACGCGCGGCGGCAATTGCGGCGGCGTGGTCGGCCTCAACCATCCGGGCGAGGGCTTCCTGTCGGGCGATCACATGAACGGCGTGTGGTTCGGCAACAAGGAGGCATCCGCCGCGCATCAGGCGCAGATGCCGAGGGTGCCGCACGGCACCTACAACGGGCTGGTCGTGACGCCACTGCGCTCGGGCCGCCTGGAGTCGCCGGACATCTGCATGTTCTACGGCACGCCCGGCCAGATGATCTATTTCATCAACGGCCTGCAATATCACCGCTACCGCCGCTACGACTTCACCGTCACCGGCGAGAGCGCCTGCGCCGACTCCTGGGGCCGCGCGCTGGCCACCCGCCAGACCTCGCTGTCGCTGCCGTGCTTCGCCGAGCGCCGCTATGGCGGCGTGGCGGACGACGAGCTGCTGATGGCCTGCCCGCCGGACGAGTTCCTGCGCGCGATCGAGGGCATGACCCAGCTCGGCAAGAACGGCCTGCGCTATCCGTTCCCGCCCTACGGCGCGGTGATGGATCCGGCGCTGGGGATGGCCAAGAGCTACAGCTGATGCTCTATGTCGTGGCCTGGCCGCTGCTCGGCGAGGCCGACGACACCGCGCTCCGCCGCCTGCGGGCGCAGTATCATCCGACCGAAGCGGACCTGATCGGTCCGCACTTCACCCTGGTGTTCGGCGCCCCGGACGACGCGGAGGCCCGCCTGAGCGATGCGCTCGCGGGGCTGTCGCGCCGGCCGTTCTGGTTCATGATCGAGCGCATCGTGCGCGTCGATCATTACCTGTTCGCCGAACCTGCCGACGGCGCCGCAGAACTGAGCGAACTCTACGACGCGCTCAACCCGGTGCCGGGACCCGAGCCGTTCGAGCCCCACCTCACCATCGGGCTGTTCCGCGCGCCGCTCGAGGCCGAGCAGGTGGCCCGCATCGTCGAGCGCCAGCATCTGCCGATGCGCGGTCGCATCGAGGAGCTGGCATTGCTGCGCCGCTCGGGTGACAGGCTGGAAACCCTCGCCACGGTGCGCCTCGCGGCATGAAGTCGATCGCCGCGTTGCTGGGCTGCGGAGTGGCTTTGGCGGTCGGCGTGGCCTTCGCTTTCAGCAATCCCGTCGCCTGGGGCGAGGCAGCGCTTCTCATGTGGGACGTCGCTGCCGGCGGCGAACACACCTACTGGCAGGAGGTGACGCCGCCGCCCACCATGTATCCGACGCGCTGGCAGGACGAGCACGGGACGGGAGAGGGCGATCTCTATACGCCGGGCGACAAGGTACGGGCGGCCGTCGTGCTGGTGCCGGGCGCGGCGGCGCTGGGCCGCGCGGAGCCGCGCCTCCAGGCCCTGGCGCGCAGTCTCGCCCGCGCCGGTTTCGTCGTGCTGGTGCCGGATCTCGCCGAAGTCCGCCAGTTCCGGCTCTCGCGCGCCGATGCCGACAGCGTTGCGTCGGCGCTGCGCGAGCTGCGCCGGTGGCAGCCGGACAGGCCGCTCGGCGCGATCGCGGTTTCCTATGCCGTGGCGCCCACGATCATCGCGGCCCTTCAGGACGATCTCGCCGCGACGGTCGACTTCATCGTCGGCATCGGCGGCTATCGCGACACCGAGACGGTGATCCGCTTCATGACCACCGGCGTGTTCCGTCCCGTCGGATCGGCGCGCGAGATGCGGCTGTCGCCCAATTTCTACGGCCGTTGGACCTTCCTGCTGGCGAATGCCAATCGGATCGACGACGAGGCCGACGCGCGCCGTCTCTTGCAGATCGCGGGCGCCCACCTCGGCCGGCCCGATGCCGATACCTCGGCGCTGGCGGTCGGCCTGGGACCGCAGGGGCGGGCGATACTGGCCCTCGTGGAAAATCGCGATCCCGACGCGGTCGGCCGGCTGATCGCCGACTTGCCCGCGGCCATACGCCACGAGATCGACGGGCTCGATCTCGCGCTCTACGACCTGTCGAAGCTGCGCTGTCACCTGATCCTGGTGCATGGCCGCGACGACCGGATGGTGCCTTACAGCGAGAGCCAGAACCTCGCCGCCGCGGCGTCGAACGCGCGCGTGTCGCTGTTCCTGGTCGACGGCATCGGCCATGTCGAATTCGAAGGCGTGACCGCGGCCAACGGCTGGACGATGGGCCGCGCGGTGCTCAGCCTGCTGAACGAGCGGCGCGACTAGCGCCAGAGCGGCGGCAGCGGCGGCAGGCGGACATTGCCCTGATGGGAGAAGAGGCCGAACCGCGCCAGCGTTTCGCGCACTTCCTTCGGTGCACGCAGCTCCGGGCCGCGCGAGTCGATGCCGGTCAGGCGGAGTACGCGATCGAAGATCCGCTGCCAGCGGTCGTTGTCGGCCGGGAAGCGCTGGATCTCGACGGGCTTGGTCTCGTCGATCCCGGCCTTGGCCCTGGCGATCGACACAGCGAGCTGGAGCCCGCCCAGCTCGTCGACCAGGCCGGCGCGCTTGGCGTCGATGCCGGTGAAGACCCGGCCGCGCGCCACGGCGTCGACCTGCGCAGCGTCGAGCTTGCGCGCATCGCCGACCTGGCGCGTGAAGTCGGCATAGACGGCGTCGAGGTCGCGGGCGATGGCGGCGCGCTGCGAGGCGGTCGGCGCGCGATAGGGCGAGTACATGCCGGCGTTGGCGCCGACGCTGACGCGGTCGACCCTGACGCCCAGCGTGGTCAGCAGGTCCGACGCGACCGGCCACATGCCGAAGACGCCGATCGAGCCGGTGATGGTGCCGGGGTCGGCCACGATCACGTCGGCGCGCACGGCCGCGAGATAGCCGCCGGAGGCGGCCACGTCGCCCATCGAGACGATCACCGGCTTACCCGACGCGCGGGCGCGGGCCACGCCGTCGGCCAGCGCGTCGGCCGCGGGATAGGTGCCCCCGGGCGAGTCGATGCGCAGCACGATCGCCCGTACGTCCTTGTTCTGTGCCGCATCGTCGAGCGCATCGACGAGGTCGTCGGAGGAGGCGCCCGACGCGTCGTCGAGCAGGCCGCCGCCGGTCGTGGAGGAGATGGTGCCGCTGGCGCGCACCAGTGCCACGACGTCGCCGCGGGTCTTGCTGCGGCCGACGTCGGAGGCATAGTCGCCGAGGGTGACGATGTCCTGAGTCGTACCGGCGCGTTGCATCACCTCGTTCATCGCATCGGCGCGATAGCCGACGCGATCTACCAGCCCCTCGGTATGGGCGCGCTCGGAATCGAACGGCGCCTGGTCGATGAGCTGCCGTACCTTGGCCGCCGGCAGCTTGCGGTCGCGCGCCACGTCCTCGACGAACTGGCCGAACAGCCCGTCGATGAGCTGCTGCAGGTTCTCGCGCGCCGGGCGGGTCATGCCGGTCTCGGTGAAGGTGTCGGGCGCGCTCTTGTATTCGTAGCGCTTGCCGCCCTCCATGTGGACGCCAAGACGATCCATGCCGGCCTTCAGGAACGGCGTGTCGACGGCGAGACCGGCGACGGCGAAGCCGCCGCTCGGTTGCAGCCAGATCTGGTCGAGCGCCGTGGCGAGATAGTAGTCGGCGAAATGATCGCCCCCGCCGCCCAGCGACTCGGCGAAGCCGATCGCGAACTTGCCCTTGCCGCGCACGCGCAGGATCGCCTGACGCAGCTCCTGGACGCGGGCGAGGCCCGCGCTCTCGTCGCCGATCTCGACGTAGATGCCGACGATGCGCGGGTCGTCGGCGGCGCGCCACAGCAGTTGCAGGGTCTCGGTGAGATCGCGCGAGCCGCGCCACAGGTCGCCGCTCAGCACGTCGGTCGACGTCGTCTCCGACGGCACGCTGCGCAGGTCGATGGAGAGAACCATCGACGGCGGCAGCGATCGCGATGCCAGCGGTCCGTTGAAGACGAAGGCCGCAATGCCGCCGACGGCCAGCAGGGTGAGGGCGCCGACGGTGGCCAGCAGGCCGACGATGAACCGCCGCATGGCGATGCTACTCCGGATCAGGATTTGACGAGATTGGGCCGAAAGGTCTTCACGGCGTCAAGCATCGCCGAGGCGCGCGCGTCGAGCCCGTTGTCGCGCACCAGCAGCGCGGCTGGTACGCCGCGGATCGGCCGCAGCCCGTCGTCGAGATTCCACATCGAGAGCCGCAGGTCGGCTGCAACGAACGCGTCCGGCCGGAGGCCGACCTGGAGTTGCGGGCGGAAGGCGAGGCGGCGCAGGCGCACCCATTCGACTTCATCCCAGGTGAAGCGCTTGTCGCGGCCGAAGCCGACGGCCAGCCCGTCACGGTCGATGACGACCTGGGGCTCGCGGTTGAGTGCGCGGCGCACGCCCAGCACGGAGTAGGTGAGCATGGCGACGGCCAGTGCGGCGAACAGCACGAAGCGCGTGTCGTTGAACGACAGCGTCGGCGCCTTCTCCGGATGGGCCATGAAATGCGAGACGGCGATCACCACCATCGCGACGGCGACCAGCGCCATGCCGATGTTGTGGCGTGGGCTGTAGCGCGCTGCGAGCCCCTTCGGGGGCGCCATTGGCCGGTCAGCCTTGCTGCGCGCGGTGGCGCAGGAGGTGATCGGCCAGCACGCAGGCCACCATCGCCTCGGCGACGGGCGTGCCGCGGATGCCGACGCAGGGATCGTGACGGCCCTTGGTGCGGAGCTCGATTTCCTTGCCGAAGCGGTCGACGCTGCGCACGGTCGACAGGATCGAGCTCGTGGGCTTGATCGCGAGGCGGCAGACGATGTCCTGCCCCGTCGAGATGCCGGCCAGGATGCCGCCGGCATGGTTGCTGAGGAACGAAGGCTCGCCGTCGCGGATGCGCATCTCGTCGGCATTCTCCTCGCCGCTCATCGCCGCGGTGGCGAAGCCGTCGCCGATCTCCACGCCCTTCACGGCGTTGATGCTCATCAATCCCTTGGCGAGATCGGCATCGAGCTTGTCGTAGACCGGATCGCCGAGGCCGACCGGCACGCCCGAGGCCACGACCTCGATCACCGCGCCGCACGAGCTGCCGCGCTTGCGCACGTCGTCGAGATAGCCTTCCCAGCCTTGCGCCGCCTGCCGGTCGGGGCACCAGAAGGGATTGTCGCCGGTGGCGTCCCAGTCCCACTTGCTGCGGTCGATCTTCTGGGTGCCGAGCTGGACCACGGCGCCGCGGATCTTCACCGCGTCGCCCAGGATCTTGCGCGCGATGGCGCCGGCGGCCACGCGCACCGCGGTCTCGCGCGCCGACTGGCGCCCGCCGCCGCGATAGTCGCGCACGCCGTACTTGCTGAGATAGGTGTAGTCGCCGTGGCTCGGCCGGAACTGGTCCCTGATCTCGCCGTAGTCGCGGCTGCGCTGGTCGACATTGTCGATGTGCAGCGCGATCGGGGTGCCGGTGGTCACGCCCTCGAACACGCCGGACAGGATCCTGACCGTGTCCGGCTCCTGGCGCTGGGTCACGAAGCGCGACTGGCCGGGGCGGCGCTTGTCCATCCAGACCTGGATCTCGGCCTCGGTCAGCGGGATGCGGGAGGGCGCGCCGTCGACCACGCAGCCGATCGCCGGCCCGTGGCTCTCGCCCCAGCTCGTGAACTTGAAGAGGGTACCGAAACTGCTGCCGGCCATATTTTCCGACCGGGGCCGCCGGCCTCCGCTCTACTCGCCTTCGAAGTTGCCGAGGAGCTCGGCGATCTGCTTCGCGGACGAGGTGTTGATCATGCCGACGACGTTGTAGCCGCAATCGACGTGCATGATCTCGCCGGTCACGCCCGTGCCGAGGTCGGACAGGAGATAGAGGCCGGCATTGCCGACTTCCTCGGTGGTGACGTTTCGCTTGAGGGGCGAGTTGAGTTCGTTCCACTTCAGTATATAGCGCCCGTCAGCTATCCCAGCGAATGCGAGGGTCTTGATCGGGCCGGCGGAGATCGCGTTGACGCGGATGTTCTCCTTGCCGAGGTCGGCCGCGAGGTACTTCACGCTGGCCTCGAGCGCGGCCTTCGCCACGCCCATGACGTTGTAGTTCGGGATCACGCGCTCGGCGCCGTAGTAGGTGAGGGTGACGATGCTGCCGCCCTTCTTCATCAGCGGAACGGCGCGCTGGGCGACGGCGGTGAGCGAGTAGCAGCTCACGTTCATCGACAGCGTGAAATTCTCGAGCGTTGTGTTGAGGTAGCGGCCCTTCAGCTCGTCCTTGTTCGAGAAGGCGATGGCGTGGACGACGAAGTCGAGCTCGCCCCATTCCTTCTTGATGGCCTCGAAGGTCGCATCGATGCTCGCCGGGTTGGTGACGTCGCAGGGCACCACGAGGTCGCTGCCGATCGACTTGGCGAGCGGGCGGAGGCGCTTTTCGAGAGCCTCGCCCTGGTAGGTGAACGCGAGCTGGGCGCCATGATCGTGGCAGGTCTTGGCGATCCCCCAGGCGATCGACCGTTCATTGGCCACGCCCATGACGAGGCCTTTTTTGCCGGCCATAAGCTGAGAAGCAGCAGTCATGCCCTGTTTCTAGCGGGGGGAAGGGCGCGGGACAAGATGCCGGTGGTGGAAGGCCGTCCTGCCCTGCATATTGTGGGTATGATACGCGAGAAAGCAGATCCGCTCGAATTGTTCGCCGAGTGGTTCGCCGAGGCGGAAAAGGGCGAGCCAAACGACCCCTCGGCCATGGCCCTGGCCACCGTGGGGGCCGATGGCATGCCGTCCCAGCGCATGGTCCTGCTGAAGGACTACGATGCCGCAGGCTTCGTGTTCTATACCAACTACGAGAGCCGCAAGGCTCAGCAGCTCCTGGCCCACCCCAAGGCGGCGCTGCTCTTCCATTGGAAGTCGCTGCGCCGGCAGGTCCGCCTCGAAGGGCCTGTCACGAAAACGACACCCGAGGAAGCCGACGCCTATTTCGCGACGCGCGCGCGCGGCAGCCAGATCGGCGCCTGGGCGTCCGACCAGTCGCGGCCCCTGGAGAGCCGCTTCGCGCTCGAGAAGCGCGTGGCGGAAGTGGGCGCCCGCTACCTGATCGGCAGCGTACCGAGGCCCGCGCACTGGTCGGGCTTCCGGCTGCAACCCACGCTGATCGAGTTCTGGCAGGACGGTGCGTTCCGCCTGCACGACCGCCTCGAATACCGCCGCGCTTCCGGCGATGCGCCATGGTCGACACGCACGCTGTATCCCTAGACGGGGTGCCCGACGAGACCGGGCGCCTCATGCGCCGGGCGTCGCTGGCCTCGATGGCCGTCGCCGCTACGCTGATCGCGGCCAAGGCGGCGGCGTGGATGGCGACCGGGTCGGTCGGCATGCTGTCGTCGCTGATCGATTCCTCGCTCGATCTCGTGTCGTCGCTGATCACCTTCGTGGCCGTGCGCCAGGCGCTGACGCCGGCCGACGACGAGCATCGTTTCGGGCACGGCAAGGCCGAAGCGCTGGCGGGGATGGCGCAAGCCGGCTTCATCGCGGCTTCGGCGTGCGGCGTCGGCCTGGCGATCGTCGACCGCTTCCTGCATCCGCAGCAGGTGCGCGACGAGACCCTCGGCCTCGCCGTCAGCGCGCTCGCGGTCGTGCTCACCCTGGCGCTGATGTTGTTCCAGAATCACGTCGTGCGGCGCACGCGGTCGCTCGCCGTCACGGCCGACCGCGCGCACTACGCCTCCGACCTCGTGACGAACATCGCCGTGGGCGCCGGCCTCGTCCTGTCGAGCTATTTCCGCCAGCCGCTGATCGACGTCGCGGTCGCGCTCGGCGTCTCGGCCTACCTGATCGTCGGCGCGTGGCACATCGCGCGCACGTCGATCGACGTGCTGATGGACCGCGAGCTGCCCGATGCGGACCGCGCGCGCATCCTGGAGATCGTGCGCAACCACCCCGGCGTGCGCAACGTTCACGACCTGCGCACCCGGTCCGCGGGCCTCACGAAGTTCATCCAGATGCACGTCGTCTTCCAGCCAACGATGACGCTCGGCCGCGCCCATGTGATGGGCGATTCGGTGCAGGCCGAGATCATGCGGGCCTTTCCCGACGCCGAGGTCATCCTGCACATCGATCCGTGGAACGACGGCGAGCCGCGCGTCTCGCCCGAGTGACGATGGCGGAGCGTCCTTCCTTCGTGATCGAAGACCAGTCCGAGGTCATCGTCGCCATCGAAAAGAAGTATCCGGATGCCGAGCGCATCGATACGCACGGCGCCGTCGTCTTCCTGGCGGGCGACCGCGCCTACAAGCTGAAGCGCGCGGTGAAGTTCCCGTATATGGACTTTTCGACCGCCGAGCGCCGCCGCGACATGTGCGAGGCCGAGATCGCGGTGAACCGTGCGTTCGCGCCGGAAGTCTATCTGGGCGTGGACCGGGTCGACGCTCCCTCGGGCAAGAACGACTGGCTGGTCGTGATGCGCCGTTTCGACGGCGACAGCCTGTTCGACAGGATGGCCGAGGACGGCAGGCTCACGCCCGAGCTGATGGCGGCACTCGGTGCCCGCGTTGCGCGGGTGCATGACGGGCTGCCGGTGATCCGCGAAGGCTATGGCGGTCCCGACGACTACCGGCACTCGGTGGCGTCCGACGTGCGGCAGGTCACGGACCATGGCGATCGCCTCGATCCCGTTGCGGCGCGCAGGCTCGCGACAGCGCTGCCGGGCGCACTGGAGCCGTTCGTCGAGTTGGTCGCGCGGCGGGTGGCGGCGGGCGCGATCCGGCGCTGTCATGGCGATCTCCACCTGCGCAACATCGTGCTGATCGACGGCCGGCCGGTGCCGTTCGACGCCATCGAGTTCTCCGAGCGCATCGCCAACATCGACGTGCTCTACGACGTGGCCTTCGCACTCATGGATCTCTGTCATCGCGCCTTGCGGCCGTTGGCCAACCGGCTGCTGAACGAGTGGCTGTGGCGCATCGGCGATCTGCCGCAAGCGCCGCATCACGAGGCGCTGGCGCTGCTGCCGATGTTCCTCGCCCGGCGCGCCTCGATCCGCGCCTACGTCGATTCGGCGATCACGGCGGTGAGCGGCGCCGACAACGCGCCGGCCCGTGCCTACCTGACGTCGGCGCTGGCGTTCCTCGAGCCCGCACCGCCGCGCCTGCTGGCCGTCGGCGGCCTGTCGGGCAGCGGCAAGACGACGATGGCCCTCAAGCTCGCGCCGGACATCGGACGCGCGCCGGGCGCAGTCGTGGTGCGGACGGATGTCGAGCGCAAGCGGCTGGCAGGCGTGGCGCTGGAAGAGCGCATGCCGCCCGGCAGCTACACGCCGGAGTCGTCGGCCAGGGTCTATGCCGCGATGCTGGCGCGGGCCGAACGGGCGCTGTGCGCCGGCCACAGCGTGGTGCTCGATGCGGTGTTCGCGCGGCCGGAGGAGCGTGCGGCCGCCGAGGCGCTGGCGCGCAAAGTGGGCGTGCCGTTCGAAGGCCTGTGGCTCGACATCAAAAAGGACGAGGCGCAGGCCCGCGTCGCCAAGCGCACGGGCGACGCGTCCGACGCCACGCCGGCCGTGGTCGAGCGCCAGTTCGCCTTCGACCTCGGCGAGATCGACTGGACGCGCCGCTAGGCGCGCTTCTTGGCGGCGGCGCTGCGCGGCAGCATGCGGGCGAGATACTGCCCGGTATGGCTCTCGCGCACCTTGACGATGTCCTCGGGCGGTCCTTCCGCCACCAGACGACCGCCGCCGGTGCCGCCATCGGGCCCCATGTCGAGCACCCAGTCGGCGGTCTTGATGACCTCGAGATTGTGCTCGATCACCAGCACCGTGTTGCCGCCCTCGACCAGGCGATGCAGCACCTCCAGCAACTTGCGCACGTCCTCGAAGTGCAGGCCGGTGGTCGGCTCGTCGAGGATATAGAGCGTGCGGCCGGTGGCGCGCTTGGACAGTTCCTTGGCGAGCTTCACGCGCTGCGCTTCGCCGCCCGAGAGCGTCGTCGCCTGCTGGCCGATATGGACGTAGCCGAGCCCGACCTGCTGCAAGGTCAGCAGCTTGTCGCGGATCACCGGCACGGCCTTGAAGAACTCGCAGCCTTCGTCGACCGTCATGTCGAGCACGTCGGCGATCGACTTGCCGCGGAACAGGATCTCGAGCGTCTCGCGGTTGTAGCGCTTGCCCTTGCAGACGTCGCACTGGACGTAGACGTCGGGCAGGAAGTGCATCTCGATCTTGATGACGCCGTCGCCCTGGCAGGCCTCGCAGCGTCCGCCCTTGACGTTGAACGAGAAGCGGCCGGCCTTGTATCCGCGCTCGGTCGATTCCGGGAGCTGGGCGAACCAGTCGCGGATCGGCGAGAAGGCGCCGGTATAGGTCGCGGGGTTGGAGCGCGGCGTGCGGCCGATCGGCGACTGGTCGATGTCGACGATCTTGTCGAGATGGCCGACGCCGTCGAGGCCGGCATGCGCGCCGGGATGCTCGCGCGCGTTGTTCAGCCGCTTGGCCAGCGCCTTGTAGAGCGTCTCGACGATCAGCGTGCTCTTGCCGCTGCCCGACACGCCCGAGACGCAGGTGAAGGTGCCGAGCGGGATCGCCGCCGTGACGTTCTGGAGGTTGTTGGCCGTGGCGCCCTTGAGCGTCAGCCAGCGCCCGCCGTTCTTGCCGCCCGGAGGCGGCGGCGGGTCGCGGCGCTTCGGCACCGGGATCTGGCGGAAGCCCGAGAGATACTGGCCGGTGAGGCTCGCGCTGTTGGCCATCACCTGCTCGGGCGTGCCCTCGGCGATCACCGTGCCGCCATGCGCGCCGGCGCCCGGGCCCATGTCGACCAGGTGGTCGGCGGCGCGGATCGCATCCTCGTCGTGCTCGACCACCAGCACCGTATTGCCGAGATCGCGCAGCCGCGTCAGCGTCTTCAGCAGCCGGTCGTTGTCGCGCTGGTGCAGGCCGATCGACGGCTCGTCGAGCACGTAGAGCACGCCGGTCAGACCGGAGCCGATCTGGGAGGCCAGGCGAATGCGCTGGCTCTCGCCGCCGGACAGCGTGCCCGAGGTGCGGTTGAGCGTGAGGTAGGACAGGCCCACGTTATCGAGGAAGCCCAGCCGCTCGTTGATCTCCTTCAGGATGCGCGCGGCGATCTCCTGCTGCTTCTTCGTGAGCTTGGGATCGAGTTCGAGGAACCACTTCACCGCGTCGCCGATCGAGAACTCGGTGACCTGGCTGACGTTGAGGCCGGCGATCTTCACCGCCAGCGCCTCGGGCTTGAGGCGGGCGCCGTCGCAGGCCTCGCACTTGGCTTCGTGCTGGAAACGCTCCAGCTCCTCGCGCACCCAGGAGGAATCGGTCTCCTTCCAGCGGCGGTCGAGGTTGGGGATCACGCCCTCGAACGGCTTGGTCGTCTGGTACTGGCGGATGCCGTCGTCGTAGCGCATGGCGATCGACTCGCCGCCGCTGCCGTTCAGGATCGTGTCGCGCACCTTCTTCGGCAGGTCGCGCCACGGCGTCGTCATCTTGGCCTTGAAGTGCTTGGCGATGCTCTCGAGCGTCTGTTGGTAGTACTGGCCCGACGAATCGGCCCACGGCGCCACCGCGCCCTCGGCGAGCGACAGGCGGTCGTCCGGCACCACCATCTCGGGATCGAAGAACATCTTCACGCCGAGCCCGTCGCAGACCGGGCACGCGCCCTGCGGCGCGTTGAACGAGAAGAGGCGCGGCTCGATCTCCTCGATCGTGAAGCCCGACACCGGGCAGGCGAAGCGGGCGGAGAAAACGGTGCGCTCGCCGGTGTCGGCGTTCTCGGCGACCGCGAGGCCTTCGGCGAGGTTGATCGCCGTCTCGATCGAATCGGCCAGGCGGTTGCCGAGATCGGCCTTCACCACGAGGCGGTCCACGACCACGTCGATGTCGTGCTTGAACTTCTTGTCGAGCGCCGGGGCGGCCGAGATCTCGTGCAGCTTGCCGTCGATCTTGACCCTCTGGAAACCCTTCTTCGAGAGTTCCTGCAGCTCCTTGCGGTACTCGCCCTTACGGCCGCGCACGATGGGCGCCATGATGTAGAGGCGCGTGCCCTCGGGCATCGCCTTCACGCGATCGACCATCTGCGACACGGTCTGGCTCTCGATCGGCAGGCCGGTCGCGGGCGAATAGGGAATGCCGACGCGCGCGAACAGCAGGCGCAGATAGTCGTAGATCTCGGTGACGGTGCCGACCGTCGAGCGCGGGTTGCGCGAGGTCGTCTTCTGCTCGATCGAGATGGCGGGCGAGAGGCCCTCGATCGAATCGACGTCGGGCTTCTGCATCAGCTCGAGGAACTGGCGGGCGTACGCCGACAGACTTTCGACATAGCGGCGCTGGCCCTCGGCATAGATCGTGTCGAAGGCGAGCGAGGACTTGCCCGAACCCGACAGGCCGGTGATCACCACCAGCTTGTCGCGCGGCAGGTCGATGTCGACGTTCTTGAGATTGTGTTCGCGCGCGCCGCGGACGGAGATGCAGCGCAGGGGCTCGGCGACGGGTAAACGGGCTTTGGCCATTGGGTCCGGAGGATAGCGCGTTGAACGGGGATCAGCGCATATGGCTATCCACAGCGGGAATCGCCACCTCGCTGTCCGGAAATGTCAGTTTCTGTGCCAGTCAGGCTGTCGCAGCCTGTGCCGCCACCCGGTCGGTGGGCCGGTCGTTCATCAGCAATTGCGCCGTTCCGGCCACCAGCCCGACCAGCACGCCGATCTTCCAGGCGAGGTCGTAGGAGCCCATGAGGTCGAAGATATAGCCGCCGCCCCAGGCGCCCAGGAACGAGCCGGCCTGATGGCTGAGGAAGGCGATGCCGGTCAGGGTCGACAGGAAGCGCAGGCCGAAGATCTGCACCACCAGCCCGTTGACCAGCGGGATCACGCCCAGCCACAGCGTGCCCATGGCGGCGCCGAACAGCACGACCGAGAGCGGCGTCGGCGGGAACATGAAGAAGAGGGCGAGCGTCAGCGAGCGCAGCAGGTAGATGCCGCCCAGCAGCAGGCGCTTGGGATAGCGGTCGCCCAGCCAGCCGAACAGCCACGAGCTCAAGATGTTGAAGCCGCCGATCAGCATCAGCGCGACGGCGCTGTAGCTGGCATCCATGCCGCACTGCGCGAGATAGGTCGGCAGGTGGGTCGTGAGGAAGACGAGCTGGAGGCCGCAGACGAAGAAGGCCAGCGCCATGACGACATAGCCCGTGTGCTGCCGGGCCTCGTTCAGCGCGCCGGCCAGGGTGAGGTGGCGGTCGTTGACGAGGCCGTTGGGCAGGCGGTCGGCACGGCTGCCGACGAAGGCGGCGGGCAGCATGGCGAGCGCCAGGATCAGGAAGGCCCAGAGGCCGGCGCGCCAGCCCTCGTGGTTGAGGAAGTGCGCGGCGATCGGCGCGGTCAGCATGGTGCCGACCGAGCCCGCCGCGGAGACGATGCCGAAGGCCAGCGTGCGCCGGTTGGGCGCCACGACGCGGGCGGCGATGTTGGCGGTGATGCCCGAGGTGGTGCAGGCGAGCGAGACGCCGATCATGGCGCCGGCGCCGATCACGATCGGCCAGGTACCGGTCGCAGTGGCCGTCAGCCAGAGCCCGAGGATGAACAGGACGCTGCCGACCAGCGACACCCATCGCGTGCCGTACTTGTCGGCGAGTACGCCGGCGAACGGCTGGCTGACGCCCCAGGCGACCTGCTGCACGGAGATCGCCAGCGCAAAGTCGGAGATGGCGATGCCGAGCTCGTGCGAGGCGGGCGCCTGGAAGAGACCGAGATTCTGCCGGATGCCCATGGCCAGGGTCATCATCAGCGAGGCGCCGCCCAGCATGGCATAGGCCTGGCCGCGCGTGACTTCGGGGACGTGGAACGCTTGCTTCATGGTCCGCGAGGGTAGGCACCCATTGGGCGGACGACCAATGAATTCGGGGAGGGGCACCATGAGCCCTCCTCACGTCACAACCGACCACAACCCAAAATCGGTGGCTGCCCACAGGCGAGCGAGGCTAGGTTGGCCGCCGTGAGGTAGGTGCCGCGCCCCGTGGCACCGGGAATGCGAAGGAGGCCCCCATGGCGGGCAGCGTCAACAAAGTCATCCTCGTCGGCAACCTGGGCCGCGACCCGGAAGTGAAGTCGATGCAGGACGGCCGATCCTTGGTGAACATGTCGGTGGCCACGTCGGAGACCTGGCGCGATCGCCAGAGCGGCGAGCGCAAGGAGCGCACCGAGTGGCATCGCGTCGTGATCTTCAACGACAAGCTCGCCGAGGTCGCCCAGAAGTACCTG
>JAFEFH010000073.1 GCA_018240695.1 Pseudomonadota bacterium
GGCCTATCACCTGTTCGAGTACGGCTCGGCGGCGTTCCAGCTCGCGATCGTGCTGGCGTCGGCGGCGGCGGTGACGTCGGTGATGCTGCTGGCGTTCGCGGCGGGCGGACTGGGCCTCGCCGGCGCCGCGCTGGCGGGGCTCGGTTTCTTCGCCCCGCATCTGCTGCACCTCTAGGGTGCGCGTTCTCTAGCGCCGGGGCTCAGCCGCCGCGGCGGCCCGAGGCCGGACGGAACTCCGGAACGTCGGGCTGGTCTTCGGCGGCCGGATCCTGGTTCTGCGGCGCGCTGCGGCCGCTTTGCAGGAAGGCGACACCGCCCAGGCCGGGCTCGCTCTCGCCGCGGTCGCCGCGATCTCCACGCTCGCCCCGCTCACCGCGTTGCTCGGCGCGCTCGGAACGATTGTGCTGCTGTTGCGGACGCTGCTCGGCCTGCTCGTAGCCTTCGCCGCCGCCCTCGCCGTTCGCGTGGCCGTTGGGACCCGCGTTCTGCTGCTGGGGACTGGACTGGCCGTCCTGCTGCTGGTTCTGGGGGTTCTGCTGGCCTTCTTCGCCGCCTTCGCCCCAACCCTGGTTGTTGCGGTGGGTGAAGCCACCCATGGTCTGGATCACACGGTAATAGTGATCGGCGTACTGCCAGTAGGCTTCGGACTGGATTCGATCGCCCATCGCGGCGGCTTCGCGGGCCAGCGACTGGTACTTGTCGAACACCTGGTGGGCATTGCCACGCACGCGGACATCGGGGCCGCTGCTGTCGAAAATCTGATTCCGGTTCGGCGGCCGGTTCGGATTGTGGTTGTGATGCTGCTTGTGCTGATTGTGGTTGCCGCCGCCGCCGCCGCCATTGCGGCCACCGCGCGAGCGCTGACGATTGTTTGGTCTCATTAACCTAAGGCCAGTTAAATGCCGGACGGGTTGTTGTTTTTAGCGACCCTCTGCCTTCTCAGGCTCCGTCACAGCTCAATTTAAGAGGGATGGAATGCCCGTCGGACGGGCGCTGGCCCCCCAAGGGCCTGCAAGGAACGTAGTCGCAATCCGGGGTGAATGCCAACGATTTAATGTACGGCCGGTATCACCCGCTCTATGCCTGCGAGATCCTTGACCGGGGCCAGCGGACGAAGCCCGGCCGCGGCGAAAATCCCTGCAATATCAGCGGCTTGTCCCTCCCCGCCTTCGGCCAGCAAGTGGCCTCCGGCGGTGACCAAACGGGGGCCGGCGGCGGCGATCAGGCGGTACGCGGCCAGACCGTCGGCGCCGCCGTCGAGCGCCAGCCGCGGCTCGTGGCGGGCCACTTCCGGCATCAGCCCGTCGATGGTCGCGGCCTCGATATAGGGCGGGTTGGTGACGACCAGATCGAACGGCCCGCCGAGCGCGTCGGCCCAGCCGGGCACGCGCCAGTC
This sequence comes from Pseudomonadota bacterium, assembly GCA_018240695.1. Lineage (GTDB taxonomy): Bacteria > Pseudomonadota > Alphaproteobacteria > Reyranellales > Reyranellaceae > Reyranella. Next base: position 1,397 of record JAFEFH010000073.1, read on the forward strand.
GCCGTGCAGGAGCGTCGCGCGCTCCGCGACGCCGAGCGCGCGGGCGTTGTCGCCCGCGACGGCCAGCGCGTCCGCCGAGGCATCGAGGCCGACGCCGCGCGCGTTCGGGAATTCCTTCAGCAGGGTCAGCAGCAGGCAGCCCGAGCCGAGGCCGAGATCGAGGACGCGCCACGCGCGCGCGCGGTCGGGCAGCAGCCGCAGCGCCGTCTCGATCACGGTCTCGCTGTCGGGACGCGGCACCAGCACCGCCGGGCTCACCTTGAACGGCAGGCCCCAGAACTCGCGTTCCCCCAGGATGTAGGCCATCGGCTCACGCCGCACGCGGCGCGCCGTCAGCGCGCGCACCGTCTCGACGATCGCGGACGGCGCGGGATCGCGGCCGCGCGAAATCATCTCGTCGGTGGAGGCGCAAGCGGCATGCGACAGCAGCAGCCGCGCCTCGAAGCGCGCATTGTCGATGCCCGCGGCGGTCAGGGCGACGGCCGTGTCGCGCAGCACCGCGTCGTAGGTGATCTCCGGAGGCGTGAGGCTCAGGCCGCCAGCTCCGACAGGCGCGACGCCTCGTCCTCGGCGATCAGCGCGTCGATCACCTGGTCGAGCGCGCGGCCCTCCATGATCTCGTCGAGATTGTAGAGCGTGAGGTTGATGCGATGGTCGGTGACCCGGCTCTGCGGGAAGTTGTAAGTGCGGATGCGCTCGCTGCGATCGCCCGAACCGACCTGGCCCTTGCGGTCGGCCGAGCGCAGGTCGTCGAGGCGCTGGCGTTCGGCGTCGTAGAGGCGGGCGCGCAGGATCTTCATCGCCTTGGCGCGGTTCTTGTGCTGGCTCTTCTCGTCCTGCTGGCTGACCACCACGCCGGTCGGCAGGTGGGTGATGCGCACCGCGGAGTCGGTGGTGTTGACCGACTGGCCGCCCGGGCCGGACGAGCGGAAGACGTCGATGCGCAGGTCCTTCTCGTCGATCTTGATGTCGACCTCCTCGGCCTCCGGCAGCACCGCGACAGTGGCGGCGGAGGTGTGGATGCGGCCGGCATTCTCGGTCGCCGGCACGCGCTGCACACGGTGCACGCCCGATTCGAACTTCAGGCGCGCGAAGACGTTGCGGCCGGTCACCGTGGCGATCGCCTCGCGATAGCCGCCGATGCCGGTGTCGCTGAGCTCCATGACCTCGAACTTCCACTTATGCTCGGCGGCATAGCGCTGGTACATGCGGAACAGGTCGGCCGCGAACAGAGCCGCCTCGTCGCCGCCGGTGCCGGCGCGGATCTCGAGGATCGCGTTCTTCTCGTCGGCCGCGTCCTTGGGCAGCAGCATCTTCTTCACGGCCTGCTCGAGCGCCGGGATCTGCTTGCGCAGCGACGCCGCCTCCTCCTCCGCCATGTCCTTCATGTCGGGATCGGCGGCCATCGCCTCGGTGTCCTTGAGGTCCTGCTCGGCCTTGCGCCAGGCGTTCACCGCCTCGACCAGTGGGCCGAGCTCGGCATATTCCTTGGAGGCCGCGACGAACTTCTGCGAGTCGAGCGCGCCGCCGGACAGCGAGGCCTGCAGCTCGGCGTGGCGCGCCACGACCTGGTCGAGTTTCTGCAACAGCGACATGACGGTCAGTCCTTCAGCGCGGCGGCGAGCTGGTCGAGCGCCACTTCGCGCTGTTCCTGCGTGTCGAGGTTCTTCAGCTGCGCGATGCCCTTGGCGAGCTCGTCGTCGCCGATGATGATCGCGGCGCGGGCGTTGAGCTTGTTGGCGCGCTGCATGCGGCGCTTCATGTTGCCGCGATATTCCTGCTCGACGGCGATGCCCTGCTGGCGGAGCGTGCGCGCGATGCCGAGCGCCCTGGCCTCGGCGGCCGGTCCCAGCGGCGCGATTGCCACGGGACGCGGCAGCGCCTTGGGCTCGTTGCACAGCATCATCAGCCGCTCGATGCCGCCCGCCCAGCCGATGCCGGCCGTCGGGGGCCCGCCCAGCTCGGCGATCAGCCCGTCGTAGCGGCCGCCGCCCAGCACCGTGCCCTGCGCGCCGATATGCGTGGTCACGAACTCGAAGGCGGTGTGGGTGTAATAGTCGAGGCCGCGCACCAGCGCCGGATCGACCTCGAACGGCACGCCGGCGGCGGCGAGGCCGTCCTGGACCTGCTTGAAGAAGTCGCGGCTCGCCTGGTTGAGATGGTCGGCGAAGGACGGCGCCTGGGCGTTGATCGCCTTGTCGCCCTCGTCCTTGCTGTCGAGGATGCGCAGCGGGTTGCGCTGCAGGCGGTCGCGCGAGTCCTGCGAGAGCCTGGCGGTGTGCGACGAATAATAGTCGACCAGCACCTTGCGGTAGACCGTGCGGCTCTCGGGATCGCCGAGCGAGTTCAACTTCAGCACGCAGCGGTCGAGGATGCCCAGCCGCGCCAGGATGTCGGCCGCGACCGAGATCACCTCGATGTCGGCGCCCGGCTCGGGCGCACCCAGCACCTCGAGGTCGATCTGGTGGAACTGGCGCTGGCGGCCCTTCTGCGGCCGCTCGTAGCGGAACATCGGGCCGGCGGCGAAGAGCTTGAGCGGCAGCTGTTGCGCCAGCTCGCCGTTCGACACGAAGGCGCGGCAGATGCCGGCGGTGTATTCCGGCCGCAGGGTCAGCGATTCGTCGCCGCGGTCCTTGAACGTGTACATTTCCTTGGAGACCACGTCGGTGGTCTCGCCGATGCCGCGCGCGAACAGCTCGGTGAACTCGAAGATCGGCGTGGCCATCTCGCGGTAGCCGTAGAGGCGGGCGACGTCGCGCGCGGCCTCCACGACATGGGCGAAGCGCCGGTACTCGTCCGGTAACAGGTCGTGCGTGCCCCGCACGGGTTGCATCTTGCTCAACGGAGACTTCCCTGGAACGACCGCCGCTACTCGGCGGCGACTTTGTGTTTGGCGGCCTCGATCTCGGCGGCCTTCTTCTCGATCAGCCCGACGAGATGATCGACCACGCTCGCATCCTTGAGGCGGTGATGCGGCACGCCCGCGATGTAGACCTGGTGGACGTCGTTGCCGCCACCGGTGATGCCGATGTCGGTCTCGCGCGCCTCGCCGGGGCCGTTGACCACGCAGCCGATCACCGAGACGGTCATCGGCGTGGTGATGTGCGACACGCGCTTCTCCAGCGCCTCGACGGTGCGGATCACGTCGTACTGCTGGCGCGCGCAGGACGGGCACGAGATGATGTTGACGCCGCGATGGCGCAGGTTCAGCGCCTTCAACATCTCGAAGCCAACGCGGACCTCTTCCTCCGGCTCGGCCGACAGCGAGACGCGGATCGTGTCGCCGATGCCGGCCCACAAGAGCGAGCCCATTCCGATCGACGACTTCACCGTGCCGGTGCGCGTGCCGCCGGCCTCGGTGACGCCGACATGCAGCGGGTAGTCGCAGGCGTCGGCCAGCTGCTGGTAGGCCGCGACCGCGAGGAAGACGTCGGACGCCTTCACGCTGATCTTGAAGTTGTGGAAGTCGTGGTCCTGCAGGATGCGCGCATGGTCGAGCGCGCTCTCGACCATCGCCTCGGGACAGGGCTCGCCGTACTTCTCCAGCAGATCCTTCTCGAGCGAGCCCGCGTTGACGCCGATACGCATGGACACGCCGTGGTCCTTGGCGGCCTTCACGACCTCGCGCACCCGCTCGGCGCTGCCGATGTTGCCGGGATTGATGCGCAGGCAGGCCGCGCCCGCGTCGGCGGCCTCGATGGCGCGTTTGTAGTGGAAATGGATGTCAGCCACGATCGGCACCTTGGTGGCCTTGACGATGGCGTGCAGCGCCTTCGTGGAGTCCTCGTCGGGGCAGGACACGCGGATGATGTCGACGCCCACTTCCTCGCAGCGCCTGATCTGCGCGATCGTCGCCTCGGCGTCGGCGGTCAGCGTGTTCGTCATGGTCTGGACGGTGATCGGCGCGCCGTCGCCCACCGGCACGGACCCGACCATGACCCGCCGCGATTTGCGGCGCACGATGTCGCGATAGGGCCTGATGCTCATGGCGCCAATGTAGCGACGCGCGGCGGGCTTATCCAGCCGCCGAACCGCCCTGAAAAACGACTAGGAGATCAGCGCGCGTCGATGACGCGGTACGAAATGCCCGCCGGCACGGTGTAGCTCTCGCCGGCCCGCACGTAGGTCTGCGCCAGCACGTCGCCGTTGGGCGAGCGCAGCTCGACCCAGCTGTTGGAACGCACGCGCACCGCGGTGTCGACCTGGGTCGCCGTCTGCATGGCGGCTGCGGCATCCGCGGCCGGAGCCGACGGCGGTGCGCTGGCGGCCGGCGCGGTCGCCTGCTGGACGTCGGCGCGCGGCGCCTCGACGATCGCGGGCTGCGCGGCCTGCGCCTGGCCGATCGACGGCACCGACATCACGACCGGCGGCGGCGCGGGCACGGTGACGATCACCGGCGGCGTCGGCGGGGTCGCGGGCTCCTGACGCGACGCGGTCGTGCTGACCGGCGGCGTCACGCGCTTTTCCTGCGACGGAACCGTGACGGGCACGGCGACCTGGGTCACTTCGCTGGTCGACGGCTTGGCCTGCGTCGGCGGCGGCGCCGGACGCGAGGCGAGCAGGCGATCGGGAACGGGCGGCACCTTCTCGCTGATCACGGTCTGCTGACGCGGCAGGTAGCGCCACACGCCGTAGCCGGCGCCGATGACAAGCAGCACGGTGAGCACGGCGAGACCGATCGGCGCGCGCTTCTCGACCACCGGGAAATCGGCCGGCAGGGCGACAGGACGCTTGATCGGCACGGCGCCGGAAAGCTGGTAGGCGGTCAGGACCTTCTCGGGCTCGAGCCCGACATGCAGCGCGTAGGCGCGCAGGAAGGCCGGGATGTAGGCGGCGCCCGGCAGCAGGTCGAAGCGGCCCGCCTCGAGCGCCTCGATGTACGCCTTGCGGATCCGCAGGCTGGTCTCGACGTCGACAACGCTCAGTCCGCGCGCCTCACGCTGGTCGCGCAACAGGCGGCCGACCGCACGACCAGAAGTGGTCTCGCGTTCCATGGCTCGCCAATCGACCTGGTCCGGCATAAAAATTTCCCCTCGCGGCCAACTTCTACCAGAGGCCTTTTGCGAGGGCAAAAAAGATTCGCAAATCCGCGTTAAATTTCGACCGCGTGATCAGTGGCGAAGAGGCGCAGCGTCTCGCGCAGAGGACGATCGGGCTGCGACAATGCAGAGCGAAGGAAGCTGCCCGCTTCGTCGATATCGAGAGAACGTATCATGGCCTTTACCGGCCCGATCGCGCCCGGCGACATCGAGAGCGAGCGCACGCCGAGCCCGAGCAGCGCCATCGCCTCGACGGGACGGCCCGCCATCTCGCCACACACGGAGACGTCGACACCGGCCGGCCGTGCCTTCTCGACCACAAAATGTAGGAGCCTCAGCAAGGCTGGGGACAAACTGTCGTAGCGTCCGGACAAACGGCTGTTGCCGCGGTCGGCGGCGAACAGGAACTGCAGCAGGTCATTTGTACCGATTGAAACAAAATCGACATGAGGCAGCAGGCTGTCGAGCTGCCAGGCCAGCGCCGGCACCTCGAACATAACGCCAACACGCAGCTTCTCCGGCACCGCCTGCCCGCGCCGCCGCGCCCGGTCCATCTCGAGCTCCAGCAGCTTGCGGGCGCCCAGCAGCTCGCCCACCTCGGCGATCATCGGGAACATGATCGACAGCGGCCGCCCGTTGGCCCCCTGGATCAGGGCCCGCAGCTGGCCGCGCAGCATCGCCGGCCGGTCGAGGCCGATGCGGATCGCCCGCCAGCCCATCGCCGGATTGTCGTCGCCGAGCGAGCCCACGTAGGGCAGCACCTTGTCACCGCCAACATCGAGCGTGCGGAAGATGACGGGCCGGCCGTCGGCGATGTCGAGCACGCGGCCGTAGAGCCAGGCCTGCGTGTCGACGTCGGGGAATTCCGACCGCACCATGAAGGGAATCTCGGTGCGGTAGAGGCCGATGCCGTCGGCGCCGGTGTCGTCGAGATGCTGGACGTCGATCAGCAGGCCCGCGTTCATGTTGAGCGAGATGCGCGCCTGGTTGCGCGTCGTCGGCGGCAGGTCGCGCAGCGCGGCGTACTTGCGGCGCCGCTCGATGCGCGCGTCGATCGCGGCGTGGATCGTCTGCACGACGTCCTCGGCCGGGCGCACCATCACCTGCGCGTTGTCGCCGTCGACGATGATCGCGTCGCCCGGCTCGACCCTCGACAGCACGTCGGGCGCGCGGCCGACGACGGGGATGTCGAGCGCGCGCGCCACGATCGCCACGTGACTGAGCGCCGAGCCTTCCTCGAGCACGAGACCGCGCAGGCGCGCGCGGTCGTAGTCGAGCAGCTCCGCCGGCCCCATGTCGCGCGCGATCACGATCATGTCCTCGGGCTGGCTGCTCGAGTCCGCGCCGGCACGGCCGGTGAGACGCAGCAGCAGGCGGTTGGTGAGATCCTGGAGATCGGAAAGACGCTCGCGGATGTACGGATCGGTCGACTGGCCCAGGCGCGCGCGCACGTCGTCGAACGCGCGCTGCACGCCCGCTTCCGCGGTGAGGCCCGAGCCGATCGCCTCGCGCACGCGCTCGCGCCAGCCGCGGTCGTCGACGAACATGCGGAACGTCTCGAGGATCTCGCGCTGCTCGCCCGACTGCATATCGTCGGCCGCGAGCAGGCGGTCGACATCCTCGCGCACGCCGGCCAGCGCTTCCTGGAAGCGGCGCTGCTCCTGGTCGACGTCCTCGGCGACGACGCGCTGGATCATGATGCGCGGCTCGTGGAGCACGGCGCGGCCGATCGCGACGCCCGGCGTCAGCTGCACGCCGTCGATGCGCAGCGGCAGGAGGCCGAGCCCGTCGACCTGCTGCTGCTCGTTGGGACTGACGAAGTGCCCCGCCGCCGCCATCTCCGCCAGCACCATGGCGATGGTCTGGAGAGTCTCGATCTCTTCCTCATCGTACTGGCGGCGCGTGCGGTTCTGCACGACCAGCACGCCGAGCACGCGGCCGGCGCGCAGGATCGGCACGCCGGCCAGCGAGTGGTAGATCTCCTCGCCCGTTTCCGGGCGATAGGCGTAGTGCGGATGGCTCTGCGCGTCGTCGAGCGCGAGCGGCCGGCCGTGCGCGGCGATGTCGCCGACGAGGCCCTCGCCGACCCGCAGGCGCGTGCGGTGCACGGCGTCCGGATTGAGGCCCTGGGTGGCGAACAGTTCGAGCACTTCGCCGGCGCGCAGGAGATAGATCGAGCACACTTCGGCGACCATCTCGTTGGCCACCATGCGCACGACCTCGCCCAAGGTCTCCTCGACGGAACCGGCACGCGCCATCGTGTCCCGGAGCCGCTTGAGGAGCATTCGCGGTCCGGCCAGAGGAGTTGATCTCTCCATGGTCAGACCGCGCGATGCTTGAGTCGGATGACGACGAAGCTACGGTCAATGGCGCAGGCGCAAGCTCGCCACGCCGACATGTGTCGGACGTGGTTGACGCAAAAAAGGGCGGCCTGCGGAGGCATGCCCCGCTTATAGCAAGACCCGCGCCGAACTGCCTAACGGCTTATTGGCGGCCCAATTTGGGGCCGCGCATGAGGGAAGCTTATGCAGCATCCAGTTCATAGGCGGTGTGAAGCGCCCGGACGGCGAGTTCGGTGTACTCGTCGGCGACCAGCACGCTCACCTTGATCTCCGAGGTCGAGATGACCTGGATGTTTATCCCCTTGGCGGCAAGGGTCTCGAACATCTTGAGCGCGACGCCGGCATGGCTGCGCATGCCCACGCCGATCACCGAGATCTTGGCGACCTTGGTGTCCGACTTGATCTCGGCGAACTTGAGGTCGGCCTTGGCGCTTTCGAGGCGCTCGACCGCGCGCGCGAGGTCGGCCCGCGGCAGGGTGAAGGTGATGTCGGTCGAGCTGCCGTCGAGCGAGACGTTCTGCACGATCATGTCGACGTTGATGTTGGTGCCGGCCAGCGGCCCGAAGATCGCGGCGGCGATGCCGGGGCGATCCGCGACGCTGACGACGGTGATCTTGGCCTCGTCCCTGGAGAAGGCGATGCCGCTCACGACCGACTTTTCGAGTCCCTGGGACATGATCTCTTCCTCGTCGACTACAAGCGTGCCCGGCAGATCGCTGCCCAGGGCCGCGTCGAACGACGACAGCACCTGCACACGCACATTATGGTTCATCGCCAGCTCGACCGAGCGCGTCTGGAGGACCTTCGAGCCCTGCGAGGCCATCTCGAGCATTTCCTCGTAGGTCACGCGATCGATCTTCTTCGCCTTCTCGACGATGCGCGGATCGGTCGTGTAGACGCCGTCGACATCGGTATAGATGTCGCAACGGTCGGCCTTGAGCGCCGCCGCCAGCGCCACCGCCGAGGTGTCCGAGCCGCCGCGGCCCAGCGTCGTCACGCGGCCCTCGGGCGACACGCCCTGGAAGCCCGGCACGATCGGCACTTCGCCGGCCGCCATCGTGCGCGCCATCTCCGTCGTGTCGATCTCGATGATGCGCGCCTTGGCGTAAGCCGAATCGGTCTTGATCGGCATCTGCCACGACACCCAGGAGCGCGACTTCACGCCCTCCTGTTGCAGGGCCATCGCCAGCAGGCCGATCGTCACCTGCTCGCCGGTCGCGACCACGACGTCGTACTCCCGCGGATCGTGCAGCGGGGCGATCTCGTTGACCCATTTGACCAGCTGGTTGGTCGCGCCGGACATGGCCGAGACCACGACCGCGACTTCATTGCCGCGGAGGGTTTCAGCCTTCACCTTGCGGGCGACATTCTTGATGCGGTCGGTGTCGCCGACCGAGGTGCCGCCGAATTTGAGAACGATGCGCGCCATGGACCTGCTCGAAAGCGGGGTATAGACACCGGGGGCACCATTGGGGTCAAGGGCAGCATGGCCGAAACCGCGCAAACCACCGCCTCCACGACCGTCGATCCGGCCGAGATCGAGCGCTTCTCGCGCATTGCCGAGGAATGGTGGGACCCTGCCGGCAAGTTCGCGCCCCTGCACCGGCTGAATCCCGTCCGGATCGGCTTCGTGCGCGACCGCGCGGCCGCCCATTGGCAGCGCGACGCCCTGTCCGGCCAGCCCCTCGTGGGGCTCGACCTGCTCGATATCGGCTGCGGCGGCGGCTTGCTCTGCGAACCGATGGCCCGCCTCGGCGCCCGGGTGACCGGCATCGACGCCGCCGAGCGCAACATCGCCACCGCCGCCGCCCATGCCGCGGGCCAGGGCCTCGCCATCGACTACCGCGCGACCACCGCCGAGGCGCTGGCCGCCGGCGACCGGCAGTACGACGTCGTGCTGGCGCTCGAGATCGTCGAGCACGTGGCCGATGTCGACCTCTTCCTCGCGACCTGCGGCAGCCTGGTGAAGCCGGGCGGCCTGCTGTTCCTCTCGACACTCAACCGCACCGCCAAGGCGTGGGCGCTGGCGATCGCCGGCGCGGAGTACGTGCTGCGCTGGGTCCCGCGCGGCACCCACGACTGGAAGAAATTCCTCAAGCCCTCGGAGGTGGTGCGCGGCCTGCGCGGCGGCGGCATCCATGCCGAGGAGATCGTCGGCATCGTCTACAGTCCGCTCACCCGCCAGTGGTCGTTCCATAAGGACGACCTCGACGTCAACTACATGCTGTACGGCACGAAGGCCGCCTGAAAGAGAGCTGTCGCGTGTCGCCTTCGCTCAAAGCCGCATTGTGGATGGCGGGCTGGCTCGCCTGCATGGTGGTCATGGCAGTGGCCGGCCGCGAGACGACGCGCGAAATCCACGTCTTCCAGGTGATGGAGCTGCGCTCGCTGATCGGGCTGGTGATGCTCTATCCGGTGATCCACGCCAATGGCGGCTTCGGCGCGCTGGGCACCAAGCACCCGTGGCGCCATGTCGGCCGCAACATCGCCCACTACGGCGCGCAGTTCGGCTGGTTGATGGCGCTGACGATGATCCCGCTGGCGCAGGTCATCTCCATCGAGTTCACCATGCCGATCTGGACGGCGATCTTCGCCGTGCTGTTCCTGCACGAACGCATGGGAATCTGGAAGAACCTCGCCGTCGTGCTGGGCCTCGTGGGCGTGGCGATCATCGTGCGGCCGTTCAACGGCCCGGTCAGCGCGGGCCAGCTGATCGCGCTCGCCGCCGCCGTGGGCTTCGCCACCTCGGTCATCATGGTGAAGGTGCTGACGCGCACCGACCGCGTCGTCGTCATCCTGTTCTGGATGATGGTGATCCAGTCGGCGATGGGCGCCCTGCCCGCACTCTACGAGTGGCGCAACCCGTCGGCCTATGTGTGGATATGGATCGGGGTGATCGCCTTCTGCGGCACCTACTCGCACTTCTGCATGACCCACGCGCTGCTGTACGCCGATGCGACCGTCGTCGTGCCGATGGATTTCCTGCGGGTGCCGCTGGCGGCACTGGCGGGCTGGCTGATCTACAGCGAGAAGGTCGACATCTACATCGCCGCCGGCGCGGCGCTGATCCTGGTCGGCAATCTTCTCAACCTGAAAGGCGCGAAGCGCTAGCCCCCTAATTGCCCCGGGGAATCCAGGGCAGACGGCCGAACTCGATGCCCTCTTCGGCGAGTTCCTCGGCTTCCTTGTCCGTGGTCTCGCCGTAGATGCCGCGCTTGTCGCTCTCGCCGTAATGGATCTTGCGCGCCTCGTCGGCGAACTTGTCGCCGACATGCTCGCAGTTCTTCTCGACCTCGGCGCGGACCTTGATCAGCGCCTCGCGCAGCTCCTTCGGCATCTTGCGCGCGAGCGCCGCCATCTGCTGCTGCTCGGGCGACGGCGCGGTTGGCACGGGGTCTGCAACCGCCGGCACGTTGCTCGCCACGGCGGCCTTCTTGTTGCCCTTGGTCCCGAGACGCGGCGCCATCAGCGCGCGCGCCACCTTGGCGTCGCCGCAGACGGCGCAGCCGATCAGGGACTTCTTCTCCTGACGCTCGTATGTCTTGCTGTCCTTGAACCAGCTGTCGAACTCGTGGCCCTTGGAGCAGCGCAGTCGGTATAAAATCATGAACGACGAACTATTTCCGGCTGTTTGGCACTCCCACGGCGGGAGTGCCAAGATGATGGGGTGTGACTGTGACTGATGCAAGAGGGGCGCCGTCGCCCTGGATCGTGCAATGGGCCGGCCTGGTGCCGGCGGGTACCGCCGTGCTCGACCTCGCCACGGGCAGCGGCCGCAACGCGTTGTACTTCGCCGAGCGCGGCCATCCGGTGACCGCCGTCGACATCGACCTCAGCCGCCTGCCGGAGGCACCGAACGTCGAACGGCTCCAGGCCGATCTCGAGAACGGCAGCCCGTGGCCACTGGGCGGACGCCGCTTCGGCGGCGTGACCGTCACCAAGTATCTTCATCGGCCGTTGATGCCCGACTTGCTCGCCACGATCGCGCCGGGCGGCGTGCTGCTCTACGAGACCTTCATGGACGGCAACCAGCGCTTCGGCCGGCCGAGCCGGCCCGAGCATCTGCTGAAGGACGGCGAGTTGCTGGAGATGGTGCGCGGCTCTTTCTCGGTCGTCGCCTATGAAGCGCGACTGGTGAGCGAACCCACCATGGCGATGGTGCAGCGGATCGCAGCCCGCCGCCCGTAGGCGCTATTCGGCCGCCTTCGCGACCGCCGCCTTGTGCAGCGCGGGCGCCACATACTTCTTGTCGTGCTGGAGCGACGGCACCATCTGGCGCGCTTCCGCCACCTTGGCGAGATCGATGTCGGCCACGACGAAGCCGGCCTTCTCGCCGCCGGCATCGGCCAGCACCTCGCCCCACGGCGCCACGATCACGGAGTGGCCGTAGGTCTTGCGGTTGGTGCCCTTGTGCGAGCCGACCTGGGCCGGCGCGAAGACGTAGCAGCCGGTCTCGATGGCGCGCGCACGCATCAGCGTGTGCCAGTGCGCCTTGCCGGTCGGCACGGTGAACGACGAGGGAATCGACAGCATCGTGGCACCGGCATGCGCGAGGTCGCGATAGAGATAGGGAAAGCGCAGGTCGTAGCAGATGGTCATGCCGAGCACGCCCCACGGCGTCTCGGCCAGCACCGCCTTGTCGCCCGGCTTGAACGTCGAGGACTCGCGATAGTTCTCGCCACCCGCGAGCTGGACGTCGAACATGTGGATCTTGTCGTAGCTGGCGACGATGCCGCCCGACGAATCGATCAGGTACGAGCGGTTGCGGATCTGCTCTTCGCCCGGCACGCGCACATGGATCGAGCCCAGCAGGAACCACGCGCCGGTCTCGCGCGCCGAGGCGCGGCAGGCCGCGAGCATCGCGTGCGTTTCCTCGGTCTGCGCCTTCTCCAGCGTCTCGCCGCGATTGGCACCGATCAGGCCGGTATTCTCCGGCGTCATGATGAAGTCCGCGCCGGCATCGCGCGCCAGCTTGGCCTGCTCGCGGATGAAGACCACGTTCTCGGCCATGTCGTTGCTGACGCTGGGCTGGATGACGCCCGCTTTGAACGTGCTGGTCATCGGAGATTTCCTCAGCCGGGTTGCGCCAGCAGCGCGTCGAGCTTGCCGGCCTGTTCGAGTGCGGCGAGATCGTCGGAGCCGCCGATATGCTGGCCGTTGATGAAGATCTGCGGGACGGTCGTGCGGTTCGAGCGCTTGCGCATCTCCGCGCGCTTGGCCTCGTCTTCCATCACGTCCATCTCGTCGAACGCCGCGCCCTTCTTCTCGAGCAGGGCCCGCGCGCGGGCGCAGTAGCCGCACCACTGGGTCGTGTACATCTCGATCTTGGCCATCGAATTCTCCTTGTGCCGACTATAACGCCGCCCGGACGACCCGCGCCAGCGTCAGCACATCAACATGGGCAGCGCCGGCGCGTTGCAAAGCCCCCGCACAGGCCTCGACCGTCGCCCCGGTCGTGAGCACGTCGTCGACCAGCAGAACCGTCCGCCCCGCGACACCGGCCCGCCAGCGCGGATGCACCTCGAAGGCTTCCCGGACGTTGCGCCGACGCTCCTTGGCCTTCAGCCCGGCCTGCGAGCCGGTCCAGCGCGCCCGCTGCAACAGGTCGGGCGCGAGTCTCAGCTTGCCGTCCCGCGCGACCGTGCGCGCCAGCAGGGCGGCCTGGTTGTAGCGCCGGGCGAACAGGCGCCGCCAATGGAGCGGCACCGGCGCCACGAGATCGGCCGCGGCGACAAGGTCGGCGCCGGCGCGCGCCATCCAGGCGCCGCAGGCCCGCGCCATGTCGGTGCGGTCGCCATGCTTCAGCGGCAGGACGAGACGGCGGCTGCGGTCGTCGTAGACGAGGGCCGCGCGGGCCCGGCGAAAACGCGGCGGCCTGGTCAGGCAGTCGACGCACTGGCTGCCGGCCGTGAGGTCCTCGCCGAACGGCACGCCGCATCTTTCGCAGTGGGGCGGCGCGATGAAGGAGAAGGTCGGCCAGCACGCGAGGCAGAGCGTGCCCGGCGTGGCGACGATCTCGCCGCAGCCCAGGCAGAGCGGCGGCAGGATGGCGTCGAGCAAGCGCTGCCCGGCACGCCGCAAGGGAGCGACCGTTTCCACGGCCGCCGATCTGGCCGGTCAATTGCGCCGTTTGCAGGGCGGCGTCCCCTACCCGGCGGCGCCCTTTGGCCCTACATACAGGCTGTGACGGCGCCCGACCCCCTTCTGGTTTTCGATCGCGGCGTGCTGCGGCAGCGTCGCGAGCGCGCCGCGCACGGCTGGGACCGGCAGGCCTTCCTGAAACGCGAGATCGCGGCGCGGCTCGCCGAGCGGCTGGCCGACGTGCGCCGCCGCTTCCCGCTGGCGCTCGATCTCGGCTGTCACGGCGATGAAATGGCCGAGGCGCTGGGCCCTTCCTCGCCGGTCGATCGCCTGATCCGCGCCGATCTCGGCCTGGGCTTCGCGCGGCGCGCGCAGGGCCCGGCCGTCGTGACGGACGAAGAAGCGCTGCCCTTCGCGGCGAAATCCTTCGACCTGGTGCTGAGCGCGATGGACCTGCACTGGGTCAACGACCTGCCCGGCACGCTGATCCAGATCGGCCGCATCCTGAAGCCCGACGGTCTCTTCCTCGGCGCCATGCTGGGCGGCGCCACCTTGTGGCAGTTGCGGCAGGCGCTCGGCGCCGCCGAGAGCGAGATCGAAGGCGGCCTCAGCCCGCGCGTCTCGCCCTTCGCCGATTTGCGCGATGCGGCGGGTCTGCTGCAACGCGCGGGCTTCGCGATGCCCGTCGCCGACGGCGAGACGATCGATGTCGAGTATGCCGACGCGCTGTCGCTGATGCGCGAGCTCGGCGCCATGGGCGAGGCCAACCTGGTGCTCGAACGGCGCCGCGGCCTCGCGCGCCGCGCCACCCTGCTGCGCGCCGCCGAAATCTACACCGAGCGCTTCAGCCGGCCGTCGGGCCGGATCGCGGCCAGCTTCGAGGTGCTGTTCCTGCACGGCTGGTCGCCCGACGCCTCGCAACCCAAGCCGCTGAAGCCCGGCGCGGCCAAGCATCGCCTGGCCGACGCGCTGGGCGGCATCGAACACAGCACCGGCGAGAAGGCAGGACGGAATTGAGCCCACCGCGTATCAAACTGTCGTTCGGCGAGGTGCTGTCCGAGAGCTTCCGCACCTTCTTCGCCAACCTGCCCGTCTTCTTCCATCTGGTGACGATCCCGTGGATCCTGTCGCTGCTGCTGCGCATCGGCGGCTCGGCGGTCGATGACGATTCGCTGCCGGTCATCCTGTTCGAGAAGGCGCTCGACGTGATCCCGACCGTGATGTTCCTGGTCGCATGGATGCGCTTCGTGCTGCTGGGACCCTCCAGGATCGGCGGGCTGCCCGGCCTCGGCTGGTCGATGCGCGAATCGGCGTTCCTCGTGCACATGCTGAAGGTCGGCGGCATCTCCTTCATCCTGCTGGGCGGCTTCGTGCTGGCGGTCGGCTCGCTCGATCCGGCACTGCTGAGCGGCGGCGTGCCGCTCGACCCCGACACCGCGCGCCGCGAGGCGCTGGCCGCGCCGTTCGGCACCGGCTTCATGATCTCCGCCCTGCTCGCGCTGCGCGTGAGCTTCGGGCTCGCCGCCACCGCCGTCGACATCCCGTTCGCGCCGCGCCAGTCGTGGGCGTTCAGCCGCGGCAACGGCTGGACCATCGTCGGCGTGCTCTTCATCATCTTCTTCGCCAGCGCCGTCGCCACGATGATGGCCGCACTCTTCCCCTCGAGTCTCGCGCGCGGGCTCGGCGCCTACACCGCGTCGGCGATCGTGGCGTGGACGGCGGCGATCCTGGTGTCCTACGCGGGTGCGGCGATCGCGGCGACCGCGCAGGCGATCATCTTCCGCCGCCTGACCGGCTGGCGCGACGGCGCCGCGGCGCCCGACTCAGAGAAGATCGCGTAGCAGGCCGACCAGCGGCACGTCCGCCGGCGGCATCGGGTAGCGCGACAGATCCCGGGCCTCGACCCACTTCAGGGTCTGGCCCTCGCGCGGCTGCGGCGTGCCGGCCCATTTGCGGCAGGCGAAGACCGGCATCAGCAGGTGGAACTTCTCGTAGCCGTGGCTGGCGAAGGCGATCGGCGCGAGGCAGCTCGTCGCCGTCTCGATGCCCAGCTCCTCGTGCAGCTCGCGCACCAGCGCCTGCTCCGGCGTCTCGCCGGGATCGACCTTGCCGCCGGGAAACTCCCAGAGGCCGGCCATCGATTTTCCTTCGGGACGCTGCGCGATCAGCACGCGCCCGTCGATGTCGACCAGCGCCACCGCCGCCACCAGCACCATCGGCCGGTCGCCGAGAGGCGGCGGCCCGCCGGGACAATCGTCCGCGAAGCTCAAGAACGATAGCTGCCGTTGATGTCGATGTAGCCGTGCGTGAGATCGCAGGTCCAGACGGTGGCGCGACCGCGGCCGATGCCGAGGTCGATGTCGATCACGATGTCGGTGCCCTTGATGTGCTTGGCGACCGGCGCCTCGTCGTAGCCCGGCACGACCTGGCCCTGGTCGGTGATCTTCACGCCGCCGATGGCGATCTTGAGCTTGTCGCGATCCGCGCGCTCGCCCGACTTGCCGACCGCCATGACGATGCGGCCCCAGTTGGCGTCCTCGCCCGCGATCGCGGTCTTGACCAGCGGAGAGTTGGCAACCGCCAGGCCGATCTTGCGCGCGGCGCCGTTCGACGACGCGCCGCCCACGTTGATGGTCACGAACTTGGTGGCGCCCTCGCCGTCGCGCGCGAGCAGCTGGGCGAGATCGATCAGCACCTCGTCGAGCGCGCGCTTGAAGTCGCCGAGCACGGGATCGTCGGCCTCCTCGACCGGCGCATGGCGCGCGGCGCCGGTGGCGGCCATCAGAAGCGTGTCGCTGGTCGAGGTGTCGCCGTCGACGGTGACGCAGTTCAGCGAGCGGTCGGCGCCGTCGGCCAGCAGCTTCTGGAGCACCGCGCCCGGGATCTTGGCGTCGGTGAAGACGAAGCCCAGCATGGTCGCCATGTCGGGCGCGATCATGCCCGAGCCCTTGAGGAAGCCGTTCAGCGTGACGGTCTTCTCGCCGATCTTGGCCTGGCGCGTCGACAGCTTGGGGAACGTGTCAGTCGTCATGATCGACGCCGCGGCGGTCGCCCAGCCGTCCTCGCGCGCGCCCTTGATCAGGGCCGGCACGACGGCCGCGATCTTCTCCCAGTCGAGCGGCTGGCCGATCACGCCGGTCGACGCCATGAACACTTCGTTGCGCGGGCAGCCCAGCGCCTGGGCGACGGCGCGGGTGGTCTCCTCGACCGCCTTGTCGCCGAGCTTGCCGGTGAAGGCGTTGGCGTTGCCGGCGTTGACGATGATGGCGCGCACTTTGCCGCGCGTCAGGTTCTTGCGGCACCAGTCGACGGGCGCCGAGCAGGTCTTGGAACGGGTGAGCACGCCCGCGATGGTGGCGCCGGCCGGCAGCAGGGCCAGCATGACGTCGTCACGGCCCTGGTAGCGCACGCCCGATTGCGCGGCGGCGAGCTTGACGCCGGCGATGCGCGGGAGCGTCGGCGTCGTCTTGGGCGCGAGCGGCGATACGGCGTGATTGGCAGACATGGGCCTTCCCCCTCCGGTCGCCCGGCTCATCCCGGCGACCGAAGGCGGAGACTACACCAGAAACGCCGGAAAACGTGAGGTTTTACTTGCCGGTCGACGGAGCGGCGGGCTTGGCCGGCGGCGCGGGCTTGGCGGCCGCGGGATCGGGCTTGGAGCCGTCCATGTTGAACTTGTCGATCTTGGCGGAGGCCCGCAGGCGATCGAGCATGCTGCTGACCGTCTCGCGGGCGAGTTCCTCGCGCAGCTGGTCCTGCATTTCCTCGAACGCCGGCGGCGGCGCCTGGCGGCGGTCCTCCAGCTTGATGACGTGATAGCCGAACTGCGTCTTGATTGGCGTGTCGCTGAGCTCGCCTTTCTTGAGCGCGAAGGCGGCATCGGCGAATTCCTTCACCATGTCGGTCTTCTTGAACCAGCCGAGATCTCCGCCCTCGGCGCCGGACGCCTTGTCGGTCGACTTCTCCTTGGCGAGCTTGTCGAAGGCGGCGCCCTTCTTGAGGTCGGCGATGATCGCCTTGGCCTCGTCCTCGGTCGCGACGAGGATGTGGCGCGCGTGCACCTCTTCCTCGGCCGGCATCGACTTCAGGCGCTCTTCGTAACGCTGCTGCAACTTCTCGGCCGTGACCTTGCGGGCGATCTCGCGTTGCAGCCAGAAGTCCTGGACGACCTGCTCCTCGACGAAGGCCATGCGGCGCTTGAACGCCGGATCGTCGGAGACCTTGTTCTTGCGGCCGTCCTGCACGACCAGCTTGCTGTCGATGATGCGGTCGAGCAGCGCCGGGAAGACGGCCTGCATCGGCATGTTGCGGTACTGCGCCGGCAGCGCCTGCTGGGCGACCTCGAGCTCCGACAGATGGATCGCCTGGCCGTTGATGGTGGCGACCACCGGATCCTTGAACGCCGCGGGCGGCGTCGCGGGCGCCGGCGCCGGCAGGGTGGCTTTCGGCATGCCGGGCTTGGCGGCGGGCGGAGCGGATGCGGGCGGCTGCTGGGCGAACGCGGGGCCTGCGGTTGCCGCGGCTGCGCAGCACAGAACGAGGACGCGCAGGAGGCGCAGACAACGGCTCATGAGGGGCTCCGGGAACAGATGCGACAGACGACGGCGTGGCCTTCCGTTTACACAGGGCCGCTCGCTCCAAGCAAGCACGACCGCCGCGACGGCCCGCGTGATGACGGCGAATTGAGGCGCTTTTCCGGAAACGTCCGCGACCCTTCTGCGTTAGGGCCGCGCATGCGTTGACACTCTGGTATGCGCTCTCTATCTCTCACGGGACGGGCGGGCTCGTGCCCGTCCTAAGTCGTTAGAATATCGAGGTTTTTCATGCTCGGAGCGCTCGCCCGGAGCCTGTTCGGGTCGGCCAATGACCGCGTGGTCAAAGGGTTCGACCGGCCGGTGGCAAAAATCAATGCGCTCGAGCCGGAGTTCGCCAAGCTCTCCGACGAGGCGTTGCACGCCAAGACCGCGGCGTTCCGCGAGCGGCTCACCAAGGGCGAAACGCTGGACGACCTGCTGGTCGAGGCCTTCGCCACGGTGCGCGAGGGCGCCAAGCGCGCGCTCGGCCAGCGCCATTTCGACGTCCAGCTCAAGGGCGGCATGGTGCTGCATTCCGGCAAGATCGCCGAGATGAAGACCG
>JAFEFH010000074.1 GCA_018240695.1 Pseudomonadota bacterium
GCGGCCCTCACCGTCTACGACATGTGCAAGGCGGTCGATCGCGGCATGACGATCTCCGGCGTGCGCCTGGTGCACAAGTCGGGCGGCAAGTCGGGCGTGTTCGATGCCCGCTAAGCTTCTGTCCGTGAAAGACGCGCATACGCGCGTGATCGCCGCGTTCGAGGCCCTGCCGTCGGAGACGGTGTCCGTCGCCGCGGCCGCCGGCCGTGTGCTCGCCGCCTCGCCGCAGGCCCGCCTGACGCAGCCGCCGGCCGATCTGTCGGCGATGGACGGCTACGCGGTCCGCGCTGAGGACGTGCCGGCCGTGCCCACGACGCTGAAGCTAGTCGGCCATGCGCCCGCCGGCGGATCGTACGATCACGCTTTGCAGCCCGGCGAGGCCGTGCGCATCTTCACCGGCGGACCGCTGCCGATGGGTGCTGACACGATCGTCATCCAGGAAGACACCAAGGCGAACGGCGACCAGATCGAGATCACCGAAGCGCCGCGGCTCGGCCAGCACGTGCGCAAGGCCGGTCTCGATTTCTCGGCGGGCGACGCGCCGTTTCCGGTCGGCCGCACGCTGACGGCGCGCGACGTCGCCCTGGCGGCGGCGATGAACCTGCCGTGGCTCTCGGTGCGACGGAAGCCGCGCGTGGCGATCCTGTCGACCGGCGACGAGCTGGTGATGCCGGGCGAGCCGGTCGGCCGGAACCAGATCGTCTCCTCGTCGGGCATCTCGGTCGCGGCGCTGGTGCGTGCCTGGGGCGGCGAGCCGACGCTGTTCGACATCGCGCGCGACGACCCGAAGCTGATCGAGGACCGCATCGCCGCCGGTGCGCAGCACGACCTGCTGATCACGCTGGGCGGTGCGTCGGTCGGCGACCACGATCTCGTACAGGCCGCGCTCAAGGCCCAGGGTTTCTCGATGGATTTCTGGCGCATCGCCATGCGCCCGGGCAAGCCGCTGATGTTCGCCGCCCGCGACCGCGCGCGCGTGCTGGGCCTGCCGGGCAATCCGGTGTCGACCGTCGTCTGTTCGCTGATCTTCGTGAAGCCGGCCATGGAACGGATGCTGGGCCAGTCCGGCGACCTCACGGCGACGGTGCCGGCAAAACTCGCGGTCGACGTGAAGCCGAACGACCAGCGCGAGGACTATGTGCGGGCCACACTCGCCCGCGGCCCCGGCGGCGCGCTCACCGTGACCCCGCACAAGGTGCAGGACAGCTCGATGCTCTCCGTCCTGGCCGCCTCGGATGCCTTTCTGATCCGCCCGGCGCACGATCCGGCGCGCAAGGCTGGCGACACCGTGCAGGTCATCGATCTCGCGACACTGCCCGGCGGCTACTGAGCGCTTTTCCCGCGGATTCCCCCAGTCCTTCTGGATAAGTTTGACTTTTGGGAGGAACTAAACTAGAACAAGTATCGGGTTTCAGGATTTGTTCCGAAATCTGGTAGTCGGTCTGGGGAGAAGACGGTGTTAACCCGCAAGCAAAACGAACTCCTTCTGTTCATCAACAAGCGCCTGAATGACGGCGGCGTGTCGCCTTCGTTCGACGAGATGAAAGAGGCCCTGCGCCTCAAATCCAAGTCCGGCATTCACCGCCTGATCACCGGGCTGGAGGAGCGCGGCTTCCTGCGCCGCCTGCCCCATCGTGCGCGTGCCCTCCAGGTGCTGAAACTGCCGGAGACGGCCGCGATGCCGGCGCTCAACGTCACCCCCCTGCTGGCCGACGCGCGGCGCGGCATGTCGGAGGGACGCGAAGGCTTCGTGCCGCAGGTCATTCGTGGCGAGCGCGTGCCGCTGGCCGGCGCCATCCAGGCCGCCAACGAGGCGCAGGCGCTCAGCCTTCCGCTTTATGGCCGGATCGCCGCCGGTACGCCGATCGAGGCGTTGCGCGACAATTCCACGACCGTCGACGTGCCGGTCTCGCTGCTGGGCTCGGGCGCGCATTACTGTCTCGAGGTCCAGGGCGACTCGATGGTCGAGGCCGGTATCCAGAACGGCGACATCGCGATCATCAAGAGTTCCGACACCGCCGAGAACGGCGAGATCGTCGTGGCGCTGATCGACGACACCGAGGCCACGCTGAAGCGGCTGCGCCGCAAGGGTCCGTCGATCGCGCTGGAGCCCGCGAACGCCGCCTACGAGACGCGGATCTTCGGACCCGACCGGGTGAAGATCCAGGGCCGGCTGGCCGGTCTCTACCGCCGCTATCACTAGCGCTACCGCTGGCGGTCTCTCGTTTAATTTTCGTTTGTTAAACGGGACCCCTCCCAGATCTTGTGTCTCACGCGCCGGGTGGCTTGAGTCCCAGAGCACGATGCGTCGGACTGTTCGGCACCCAGGGCCGGTCGCCGCGCCGCTCGTTGGCGGTCTCGCGCCGCACGCCCGTCTCGTCGAGCCACAGCGCCTGCGCGCCCTGCCGCCAGGCATCGCGCCGGTCGATCACCAGGCGCGGGCCGCGGCACAGGCCCTTGGCATCGACCGTCGACAGCACGATGTCCGCCCGGGCGCAGGCCTCGGCGAGTTTTCGCTCGTCGCTGACCATCGCCACCTTCCACGGCCCCTTCTGCCAGCGGCAAAGGCCGGTGTTGCAGCCGATGCCGGCGGCCTGCTGGTCGGCGCTCACCGTCCACTTGGTGACGCCTTCCTGCCCGCTGCGCCGCGCCCAGGCCTCGCTCACGAAGCGGTCGCTGCGCTGCGAGGCGACGTGGACCACGCCCTGCCGGTCGCGCAGGCCGAGCACGCGGCCGTCCTCGCTCATCAGGAGATCGGGCGCGGGCCCGGCGCCCAGCAGCAGGCCCGCGATCGCCACCGGCAGGCCGGCATAGCGCCAGCGCCGCCGCCAAAGGCAGAGCCACAGCCCGCCGACCGTCAGCAGCCACAGGCTGGCGCCGGGCATCGAGGGCACCAGCGTCGCGGTCTGCGGCCAGGATGCGACATGGGCCGCGATCGCGTCGAGGCCCTCGATGCCCCAGCCCATCGGCACGAGCGCCAGCTGCTCGAGCCCGAACGGCATCAGCAGCATGGCGAGCAGGCCGAACGGCATGATCCAGAAGCCGGTCAGCGGCACGCCCAGCATGTTGGCGACGATGCCCATCAGCGACACGCGGTTGAAGTGATAGGCCGCGAAGGCGCCGGTCGCCACCGAGGCGATCAGGGTCGTGGCAAGGCTCGCGCCCACGCCCGCCGCGACGCGCCACAGCCAAGGATGGCCCGTCTCCTCGACCCGGCCGTGCAGGCGCCGCCGCCACGCGCTGCCGACTTCCCAGGCCGCGATCAGCGCGATCACGGCGGCGAACGACATCTGGAAGGACGCGCCGGTCAGCGCCTCGGGCGCGGCCAGCAGCACGATCACGGCCGACCAGGCGACCAGCCGCAGCGAGAGCGCGGCGCGGTCGAGCAGGATCGCGAGCAGCGCAAACCCCGCCATCGCGCAGGAGCGCTGCGCGGGCACCGGGGCGCCCGCCAATGCGGTGTAGAACAGCGCGCAGAGCAGCGCCACGACGGCGGCGATCTTCTTGGCGTCGACCCTGAGCGCCAGCGGCGGCACCAGCGCGATGCCGTAGCGCACGAAGCCCATCACGAGGCCCACCACGAAGACGATGTGCAGGCCCGAGATCGACAGGATGTGGGCAAGGCCGGAGTCGCGCATCGCCTGCGTCACGTCCTTCGGGACTGCCGTCTGCTCGCCGGTCAGCATCGCGGCCGCGACGCCGCCCTCGGGATTGGGCAGCGCCTTCAGGATCCGCGCGGTGATGTCGGCGCGCAGCCCGTCGATCGCGCGGATGATGCCGCTGGGCTTGCCGTGCTCGATCACCGCCGCGGGCGCCAGCGCGTAGCCGACGGCGCCGATCTGCTGGTACCAGGCGACCCGCTGGAAATCGAATGCCCCCGGCGCGGCCGGTCCCGCCGGCGGCGAGATGTTGGCCAGCACCAGCAGCCGGTCGCCGACCGACAGCGGCGGCGCGCCCTTGCCCAGCGAGACGCGCACCCTTACCGGCATCGCCTCGATCGGCGGCGCGCCGTGGCCCTTCAGTCGCACGTTCTCGAGCACGACGCGCACGCTCTCGGGCAGGCGCTGGATGTCGGCGATGCGGCCCTCGACATTCATGCTGAACAGCGGGCGGCCGAGCGTCGGCGCGGCGAGGCTCGCCGTGCGCCACGTCGCGAGACCGAAGCCCAGCGACGCCGCGACCAAGCCGATGGCGAGCGCACGCGCCGGTCCGCCGGCGGGCGACAGGACCGCGAGCACGAGGCCGCCTGCGCCGGCAGTGCCCGCCAGCCACAGCGGCGGCTCGCTCGGCAGCTCGAAATAGATCGCGATGCCCAGCCCAAGCGCCACCGGCAGCCACAGCATCCAGCGGCCGCGCTCGGCGTCGAGCTGATCCAGGATCCAGGTGCGTGCCCCCGTCATCTCCCCTCGTTTGACAGGCCAGTCACGCTCCCCTACCTACGGCGCTCTTTTGCGGCCCAATTGCGGCCAAATCCGCACGTTTCGAGCGCCCAAAGCCCATGACCGTCGTTACCCGCTTCGCCCCCTCGCCGACCGGCTTCCTGCACATCGGCGGCGCCCGCACCGCCCTGTTCAACTGGCTGTATGCCAAGCACATGGGCGGCAAGTTCCTGCTGCGCATCGAGGACACCGACCGTGCGCGCTCAACCGAGCCCGCGATCGCCGCGATCCTCGACGGCCTGTCGTGGCTCGGCCTCGAGTGGGACGGCGACGTCACCTACCAGTTCTCGCGCGCCGCCCGGCACGCCGAGGTCGCCAAACAGATGCTGGCCCAGGGCAACGCCTATCTTTGCTACTGCTCGCCCCAGGAGCTCGACGACATGCGTGCGGCGCAGAAGGCCGCGGGCAAGCCGATGCGTTACGACGGCCGCTGGCGCGACCGCGACCCGCAGGACGCGCCGCCCGGCATCAAGCCGGTGGTGCGCCTCAAGGCGCCGCAGACCGGCCAGACCGTCATCAAGGACGCCGTCCAGGGCGAGGTCACGGTCGACAACAGCCAGCTCGACGACATGATCCTGCTGCGCGCCGACGGCACGCCGACCTACATGCTGGCCGTCGTCGTCGACGACTTCGACATGGGCGTCACGCATGTGATCCGCGGCGACGACCACCTGAACAACGCCTTCCGCCAGCTCCAGATCATCAAGGCGATGGGCTGGCCCGAGCCCGTCTATGCGCACATCCCGCTGATCCACGGCGCCGACGGCGCCAAGCTCAGCAAGCGCCATGGAGCTTTGGGTGTCGACGCCTATCGCGACATGGGCTTCCTGCCGGCGGCGCTGCGCAACTACCTGCTACGGCTGGGCTGGGGCCATGGCGACGACGAGATCATCTCGACGAAGCAGGCGATCGAGTGGTTCGACCTGCCGGCGGTCGGCCGTGCGGCTTCGCGCTTCGACACGGCCAAGCTCACCAACCTCAACGCGCACTACATGCGCGAGACGCCCGACGAGGAATTGGCGGCGCTGGTGTTGCCGCGCCTCGAGGAGAAGCTCGGCGCGCCAGTCGACGGCGCCGGCCGCGAGCGCATCCTGCGGGGCCTGAACGGCGTGAAGCAGCGCGCGCGCACCCTGGTCGAACTCGCGGACAGTCTCGCCTTCTACGCACGCGCTGGCGCGCCGCCGATCTCCGACGACAAGGCGCGCGCCGTACTGACACCCGATGCCCGCGCCGTCATGGCGAAGCTCGCGCCGGCGCTGGAGCCGCAGGCGAACGACTGGAGCGAAAAGCCGATCGAAGAGGCCGTGCGCAAATTCGCCGAAGCCAACGGGATGAAGCTCGGCGAGGTCGCTCAGCCGCTCCGCGTCGCGCTAACCGGCTCCACCGCATCTCCCGGCATCTTCGAAGTGCTCGCCGTGCTGGGGCCAGCCGAGAGCAAGGCGCGATTGCTGGCGGCTGCCGGATAGAACGACACCGCGTTGCTCGTGCACGTGGCCGAGTGGAGGTTGACAGGCAAATGGATGACAAGAAGCCGATGCAGGAAGCCACTGCGAATGAAGAGCCTCGGGATTTCATTCGCGACATGGTCCAGGCCGACCTCGCCAGCGGCCTGGTGCAAGGTGTCGTCACGCGCTTCCCTCCGGAGCCGAACGGCTACCTGCATCTCGGCCATGCCAAGTCGATCTGCCTGAATTTCGGACTGAGCGTCGAATACGGCGGCCGCTGCCACCTTCGCTTCGACGATACCAATCCGACAAAGGAGGAGCAGGAATACATCGACGCCATCCAGCGGGACGTCCGCTGGCTCGGCTTCGACTGGGGCGAGCATCTGTTCTACGCGTCGGACAATTTCCAGACGCTGTACGACTGGGCGGAGCACCTCATTCGCGCCGGCCTCGCCTATGTCGACGACACGCCGACCGACGAGATGCGGGCGATGCGCGGCACGCTGACCGAGCCGGGGCGTGCGTCGGCCGATCGCGACCGTTCCGTGGAAACCAACCTCGGCCTGTTTCGCGATATGCGCGCCGGCAAGTTTCCGAACGGCGCCTGCGTGCTGCGGGCGAAGATCGACCTGGCTTCCGGCAACATGAACCTGCGGGACCCCGTCCTGTATCGCATCCTGCACGCCGCGCATCCGCGCACCGGCACGCAGTGGTGCATCTACCCGACCTACGATTTTGCGCACGGTCAGTCCGACGCCATCGAGCACATCACGCACTCGCTCTGTACCCTGGAATTCGCGGACCATCGCCCCCTCTACGACTGGTTCCTCGACCACCTGCCGGTCCCGTCGAGGCCCCGCCAGACCGAGTTCGCCCGCCTCGTTGTCGGATACACCGTCCTGTCCAAGCGCTACCTGACGGATCTGGTCCGCCGCGGCATCGTGAGCGGCTGGGACGATCCGCGCATGCCGACCCTGGCCGGCCTGCGCCGCCGCGGCGTGCCGCCCGAGGCGGTCCGCGACTTCGTGCGGCGCATCGGCATGTCCAAGGCCAACAGCACTGTCGATATCGCCATGTTCGATCATGCGATCCGCGATCGTCTCAACCAGGTGGCCCAGCGGCGCATGGCGGTCCTGCGGCCGCTCAAGCTCGTGATCGAGAACTTTCCCGAGGGTCACGTCGAGGAGTTGGAGGCGGCCAACCACCCGAATGATCCGGCCGCCGGCACGCGCACCCTGCGCTTCAGCCGGGAGATCTACATCGAGCGCGACGACTTCATGGAGAACCCGCCGAACAAGTTCTTCCGGCTCGCCGTGGGACGAGAGGTGCGGCTGCGCTACGCCTATCTCGTCACCTGCCGCGAGGTCGTGAAGGACGCCGACGGCAACGTGGTGGAGCTGCGCTGCACCTACGATCCGGCCAGCCGCGGCGGCAATGCACCGGACGGCCGAAAGGTGAAGGCCACTCTGCACTGGGCAGGCCAGGACGCGCGCCCCGCCGAGGTCCGTCTGTACAGCCCGCTCTTCAACCGCCCCGACCCGGGAGCCGGGGGCGATCTGGATGCCGACTTGAATCCCGGCTCGCTCGAGGTCGTGTCGGGCGCGCTGCTGGAGCCTTCGCTGGCGAACATGCCCGTGGGCGAGGCCGTGCAGTTCGAGCGGCAGGGTTACTTCTGCCCGGACCTGGCAAGCCGGCCTGACGCTCTGGTGTTCAACCTCACGATCGGGTTGCGCGACACCTGGGCGAAGATGCAGACACAGAGTTAGGAATAGTGGCGCCCCGAGACGCAATCGCTGCTGGCGGATAGACCCGTCCCACCGCCGCACGGTATCAGATGCGCATGTCCTTGCGTGTCTGGTTCTGGCTGCTGTCGCTTTCGGTCCTGTGGGGCGGATCGTTCTTCTTCGCCAAGGTCGCCGTCGCCGAACTGCCGCCGCTCGCCGTCGTGTTCGCGCGCGTCTGCCTCGCGGCCGTGGCGCTCGATCTCCTGCTCGCGCTCCGGGGACAGAGCCTGTTCCGGCGCTCGACGCCGTGGGGCGCCTTCTTCGCCATGGGCGTGCTGAACAACCTCTTGCCCTTCAGCCTGATCTTCTGGGGTCAGACGCAGATCGCCTC
Organism: Pseudomonadota bacterium; assembly: GCA_018240695.1. Classification (GTDB taxonomy): domain Bacteria; phylum Pseudomonadota; class Alphaproteobacteria; order Reyranellales; family Reyranellaceae; genus Reyranella. The sequence continues at coordinate 8,000 of JAFEFH010000074.1, forward strand.
GGGACTCGCGGCGATCCTGAACGCCACCACGCCGCTCTTCACCGTGGTGGTCGCGCACTACCTCACCGACGACGAGCGGATGACGGCGGCCAAGGCCGTGGCGGTGCTGGCCGGCATCGCGGGCGTGGTGCTGCTGATCGGGCCCGGAGTCCTGACACAGGCGGGCAGCGGTCTGTGGGGCGAGATCGCCTGCCTGGGCGCCGCCCTCTCCTATGCCTTCGCCAGCCTCTACGGCCGGCGCTTCAAGGCCATGGGCGTCGCGCCCCTCACTGCCGCCGCGGGACAGGTCACGGCGAGCGCTCTGTTGATTCTTCCGATCATGCTGATCGTCGACCGCCCATGGACTTTGTCCGCCGCGCCGTCCCTTGCCGTGTGGGCGTCGCTGATCGGGATCGCGCTGCTGTCGACGGCGCTCGCCTATGTGCTGTTTTTCCGCATCCTGGCGGCCGCCGGCGCCACCAATCTCGCCCTCGTCACATTCCTGATACCGCTCACGGCGATCCTGCTGGGAGCGGCCTTCCTGGGTGAACGGCTGGGTGTGCGGCACTTCGCCGGCATGGCCCTGATCGGCTTCGGGCTGGCCCTGATCGACGGCCGGATCGGGCGTGTCCTGCGCGGCGCGAAATAGCGGCCCGGCTGCACAATTGCGCCTTTTGGACGGGCTTGTTAGGGTGCCCGCGAACCCGCAAATCGAGCTGAAAGAGTAATTGCCATGGCCGCCAAAAAGACCGCCACGTTCACCGACAACGAGACCGGCAAATCGTTCGAATACCCGATCATCCACGGCACGATCGGCCCGCGCCTGGTCGACATCCGCAAGCTCTACAACGACTCGGGCATGTTCACCTACGACCCGGGTTTCACCTCGACCGGCTCGTGCGGCTCCAAGATCACCTACATCGACGGCGACGAGGGCGTCCTTCTCTATCGCGGCTACAACATCGCCGAACTCGCCGAGCAGAGCGACTTCATGGAGACCTGCTATCTCCTCATGAAGGGCGAGCTGCCGAACAAGACGCAGAAGGAAAAGTTCGTCAAGGACATCACGAACCACACGATGGTTCACGAGCAGCTCAGCACCTTCTACCGCGGCTTCCGCCGCGACGCCCATCCGATGGCGGTGTGTTGCGGCGTGGTCGGCGCGATGGCCGCCTTCTATCACGACTCGCTCGACATCCACGATCCGCGCCAGCGCATGATCGCCTCCTACCGGCTGATCGCCAAGATGCCGACGATCGCGGCGATGGCCTACAAGTACTCGATCGGCCAGCCGTTCGTTTACCCGCAGAACGACTTGTCCTACTCGGGTAATTTCCTGCGCATGCTGTTCTCGGTCCCGGCCGAGGAATACGAGGTCAATCCGATCGTCGAGAAGGCGATGGACCGCATCCTCATGCTGCACGCCGACCACGAGCAGAACGCCTCGACCTCGACGGTCCGCCTCGCGGGCTCCTCGGGCGCCAACCCGTTCGCCTGCATCGCCGCCGGCATCGCCTCGCTGTGGGGCCCGAGCCATGGCGGCGCCAACGAGGCCGTCATCAGCATGCTGAACGAGATCGGCGGCAAGCAGAACATCCCGGGCTTCCTCGCCCGCGTGAAGGACAAGGGCGACCACACCCGCCTGATGGGCTTCGGCCATCGCGTCTACAAGAACTACGATCCGCGCGCCAAGGTGATGCGCCAGACCTGCCACGAGGTCCTGACCTCGCTCGGCATCGAGCACGACCCGTTGCTCGAGCTGGCCATGGAGATGGAGCAGATCGCGCTCAAGGACGACTACTTCATCTCGAAGAAGCTGTACCCGAACGTCGACTTCTATTCGGGCATCATCTTCCGCGCGATCGGCATCCCGACTTCGATGTTCACCGTGCTGTTCGCCGTCGCGCGTACCGTCGGCTGGATCTCGCAGTGGAACGAGATGATCGAGGATCCGGACCAGAAGATCGGCCGGCCGCGTCAGCTCTACAACGGCCAGACCGAGCGTCCATACACGCCGCTGCATCGCCGCGGCTGATCGGCGGGCTGCGGCAGGAAGGCAGCAGACATGGCGAGATCGTCCACGACCGGATCGCGCCGAACCACGGCCTGGGCCATCGACCAGAAGCCCAGGTCCCTGCCCCGTGTCGTCCGCCTCGGGCGCGCCGCCAACGACAATGCACGACAGCCGGGCGGCAATACCCGGCTGTTCGTCGCCGCGCTGGGCGCGACGCTCGCGATACTGGCTGTCTGTCAGTGGTGGCCGCGCTGAGCCACCTGCTTCTCAGAGGGCGCCGAGGCGCCTACTTCCGCTCGCGCGAGAAGTAGGCTCGCCTACTTCCGCTCTATCAGCTCGATCTTGTAGCCGTCCGGATCTTCCACGAAGGCGATCACGGTGGTGCCGTGCTGCACCGGACCGGCGGGGCGCGTGACCTTGCCGCCCGCCTTCTTCACGTCCTCGCACATGCCGTAGACGTCCGGCACGCCGACGGCGAGATGGCCGAAGCCGGTGCCGATCTCGTAGGGCTTCTCCTGATCCCAGTTGTAGGTCAGCTCGACGGCGCAGTGCTCGCTCTCCTCGCCGTAGCCGACGAAGGCCAACGTGTACTTGCCGGCGGGTACTTCGCGCTTGCGCAGCATCTTCATGCCCATCGGGCCGGTGTAGAAGGCGATCGACTTGTCGAGATCCCTGACGCGGATCATCGTGTGCAGCATGCGGTAGTTGGCCATCGTGCTCTCCCTGGCGGTGCCGGCTTCAGACCGCCGGCTTGTCCCGGATCATGGCGGCAAACGTCGCCTCGGCCATGACCTTGCCGTCGACGATCGCCTCACCGGAGAACTTCCAGACGCTGGCGCGGCTCTGGACCTTCTTCACATGGAGCTCCAGCCGATCGCCCGGGAACACCGGGCGGCGGAAGCGCACATCGTCGATCGACATGAAATAGACGAGCTTGCCCTCAGACGACTGGCCGTAGGTCGACACGACCAGCACGGCGGCGGTCTGGGCCATCGCCTCGACGATCAGCACGCCGGGCATCACCGGCTCGGCCGGGAAATGTCCCTGGAAGAACGGCTCGTTGATGCTGACGTTCTTGATGCCGACCGCGCTGTGGTCGAGCTGCATCTCGACGACGCGGTCGACCATCAGCATCGGATAGCGGTGCGGGATCATCTGCAGGATACGCTTGATGTCCACCACGTTGGCCGTGGCGGCGACGCTGGTCTTGTCGGTCTGCATGTTCATGTCGGCACCACTCACCCTCAGAACCGGGTGCCGAAGCCAAACCGCAGGTTCTGCGTCCTGTCATACGGCTGCTGCTGAACCGGCACGGCATAGTCTACACGGATCGGGCCGAACGGCGATACCCATTGGATACCCACGCCAGTGCCGATGCGCATGCTGGGATCGTCCAGCACGTTGGTGGTCTCCGACGCGCCCCACAGGGAGCCGACGTCGACGAAGGCCTTGCCGGTGACGCCGATCTCCTTGGGGAAGCCCAGGGGGAAGCTCGCCTCGGCCGTACCGGTGTAGAAGTACTTGCCGCCCAGCGCGTCGGTCGTGTTCGAATCGCGTGGACCGATGCCGCCGACCGCGAAGCCGCGGAGGTTGTCGCCGCCCACGAAGAAGCGGTTGGTCAGGCGAAGCGTCGTGTTGTTGTAGGGTTGCGTGAAACCCGCACTACCGCCGATCGAGACGACGAAGTCCTCGAAGAGCTGCTGGTAGATCACCGCGTCGAGGGTGCTGCGGACGTAGTATTCCGTGCCGCCCAGGCCGCCGACCGCCCAGGCATTGCGCAAGAGCCAGCCCTTGGTCGTGTTGAGACGCGCGTCGCGGGTATCCCATGCCAGGACTTCCGAGACTTCCGACGCCACGAAGTCGCCGGCCTGCGACTGGATGATCGGCGAGGCCCATGGCTGCACGTTGTAGATGCTGCCCTGCTTAAGCGTATAGCGGACGTTCTGCGAGGTGTGCTCGGAATAGGCCCAGCCGGCGCGCAGGGCGAAGCCCAGGCTACTGTCGCTGTAGGAAGCGATGTTCTGCCGGTCGTTGGACGTGCGGAAGATATCGAAGCCCGCCGCCACCGCGCGGTCGAGGAAGTACGGCTCGGTGAAGCTGAGGTTGATCAAGGTGCTCAGGGTACCAAGCGACAGGCCGAGGCGAACGTTCTGTCCCTTGCCCAGGAGATTGCGCTCCTGCACCGAGATGTCGCCCAGGATACCGCCGGTTGTCGAATAGCCCGCGCCGAACGAGATTTCGCCGGTGCTCTGCTCGGTCACGACCACGTTCAGGTTCGTCTTGTCCGGCGTCGATCCTGGCTGCGGCGTGACATCGGCCTTCTGGAAGAAGCCGAGATTCTTCAGGCGCTCCTGGCTGCGCTTCAGCTTCGCCGTGCTGAAGGCATCGCCTTCGGCCAGGCGGAACTCGCGCCGGATGACCTTGTCGAGGGTTCGCGTGTTGCCCGAGATGTTGATGCGCTCGACGTAGACGCGCGGCCCTTCCTGGATGTCGAAGTTCAGGTCGACGGTCAGGTCCTGCTTGTTGCGACGGAGGTTGGGCCGGACCTCGACGAAGGCATAACCGAGATTGCCCACGGCGTCGCTGATGGCGGTGACCGTCTTCTCGACCTGGTCTGCGTCGTACCAGTCGCCCTCGCTCATGGTCAGGAAGCCCTTGAGCGTGTCGGGATCGAGACCCTGGAAACGGGTCGAGATCTCGACCTTGCCGAACTTGTAGCGCTCGCCTTCGTTGATCGTGAAGGTGATGACGAATCCATCCCGATCCGGCATCAGTTCGGCAACCGACGACGTCACACGGAAATCGGCGTAGCCCTCGGACAGGTAAAACTTGCGCAGGAGCTCGCGATCGAAATTCAGACGATCCGGGTCGAAGCGGTCATCCGACGACAGGAAGCGGTACCAGGCGCTCTCGACAGTGCGAATCTTGCCGCGCAGCGTGCCGTCGCTGAAGTGTTCGTTGCCGACGAAGCTGATGCGCTTGATGCCGGTGACGTCGCCTTCGTTGATCTCGAACACGAGGTCGACGCGTCCCTGTTCGAGCTTGATGATCTTCGGCTCGACGACGGCGTTATAGCGGCCGCCGCGGCGGTAGATGGTGAGAATGCGCTCGACGTCGGACTGGACGCGCGCCTTGGTGAACACCTGGCGCGGCTTGGACTGCACTTCGTCGCGCAGCTTGTCGTCCTCGATCTTCCTGTTACCCTCGAAGGCCACGCGGTTGATGATCGGGTTCTCGGTCAGTTTCACGACCAGGACCGAGCCCTGCATGTCCATCGTGACGTCGGAGAACAGGCCGGTCGCGAACAGCGCCTTCAACGAACGGTCGGCCGCCGCCGGGTCGTAGGGCTGCCCTTCCTTGAGTTGGAGGTAGGAACGGACGGTTTCCAGCTCGGCGCGGACATTGCCCGTGATCTGGACGGAGCTGATCACGCCGCCGGTTGCAGCACGCGGTGCCGGCGCCTGGGCGAAAGCCGGCGCTCCAAAAGCGATGATTGCGGCAACGGCCAGCACGGCCCAACGAAAGATCAAACGCACCCCCGGCCCTTGAGAAGCCCGCCGATGGCCAAACCCGTAAACGCTGCTTCATAAACCGGGATCAGGGGGTTAGCCACCCCTTTTGTCCCCCGGTCTGAAGTTATCGTCATCGTCCCCGGCTCACTTCAGCAGCAGCTTGATGTCGTTGAACGTCGCCAGCAGCGCCATGCCGATCACCAGGGCGAAGCCGACCTTGAGGCCGAGTTCCTGCGCCCTTAGCCCGAGGGGTCGGCCGCGAACGGCTTCATAGAGGTACATTGCGAGATGGCCGCCATCGAGCATGGGCACCGGCAACAGGTTGAAGACGCCGAGCACGACCGAGAGTGCGATCACGAGATTCAGGATGCCGACCCAGCCGCTGTAGGAAGCCTCGCCCGCGGCCTTGGCGATGCGCAGGGGGCCGCCCAGCTCGTCCACCGGACGGGTCGCCGTCGCGATCTGCGCCATCGAGGTGTAGAACATCGTAGTCATGCCCCAGACCTGACGAACGCCGGCGTCCATTGCGCCCAGCACGTCGTGGCTGCGGAATTCCGTCACGTTCGCCGGCGTCACCCGAAGCCGGCCGATCATGCGGGTCTGCCCCTGACAGTTCGTGATCTTGTCGGCCTCGGGCGTGACCGTCGCCTCGCCGCGTGCGCCGTCGCGATCGTATTTGATGGTGACCGGCTGCCCCGCACGGTCGCCGATCAGCTCGGGAATACGCGAGAAATGATCGACCGGCTTGCCGTCGATTTCGAGCAACAGATCGCCGACCTTCAGCCCCGCTTCCTTGGCCGGACTGTTCGACGTGAAGCCGCCGATCACGGGACGAATAAGCTGGTCCATGCCGAGCTCGCCGTACCGCATCGTGTTCTTGTACTTGTCGGTCCGCTCGCAGAACTCCGGCACGATCTCGGTATGCAGGATCTTTCCGCCGCGCTGATAGTCGATCGACATCGGATGGGCCCAGTAGAGGAACTGGGCGTCCTGGATATCCTCGTATCGGTTGATGCGCTTGCCGTTCAGGCTGACGATCTCATCGCCGGTGCGCATCCCGGCCTTGGCCGCCGGGCCGTCGATCTGGACCGCCACGATCGACGGCGAGTACGGCTCACCCGCGACATAAAACACGCCGGTGAGCAGCAAAACCGCGAACAGGAGATTGGCCGCCGGACCGCCCAACACCACGGCGGCGCGCGCGTAGAGCGGCTGCGTGAAGAAGGCCTTGCGGTGCTCGTCGGCTGAAAGCGGCTGACCGGACGGCATGGCGCTGCTGGCGTCGCTGTCGCCCAGGAACTTCACATACCCGCCCAGCGGGACCATGGAGACCTTCCAGCGCGTGCCATTGCGATCGGTCCAACCGAAAAGCTCGGGGCCAAACCCGATCGAAAAGACCTCGGCGTGGATGCCAAAGCGCCTGCCGACCCAGTAGTGGCCGAACTCATGCACGAACACGAGCAACGTCAGGACGAGAATGAAATACGGCAGGTATGTCGTGAACAGACTGACGATGCTGTGCATGGCCCACTAGATCATAAAGTTTGTTTAACTTCAATTAGTTAGAGAGTGATTCCGGATCGCCTCTTCGGCCTGCCGCCGCGCCTCCTGGTCTGCCGACTGAACCTCCTGAAGAGCCTGCACGGGCCGTCCCACCCCCTCGAAGGCCCCCAACACGTCCTCGACCACCCGGGCGATGCCGAGAAACCCGATTCGTCGTGCCAGGAAAGCCGCCACCGCCACTTCGTTGGCCGCATTCAGCACGATGGGTGCAAGGCCGCCCGTCACCAGAGCCTCCCGCGCCAGCCGTAGCGCGGGAAAACGGCCAGAATCGGGCCGCTCGAACGTCAGCGCCGGCAGATCCACGAAATTGAGCCGCGTCACCGGACCGTCGATGCGCGACGGCCATCCCAAGGTATGGCTGATGGGGATGCGCATGTCGGCCGTCCCCATCTGGGCCAGTACCGAGCCGTCGCGATAGGCGACCATCGAATGGATCACGGACTGCGGATGGACAACGATCTCGATCTGCTCGGAGGGCAAGCCGAACAGGAAGTGCGCCTCGATGAGTTCGAGTCCCTTGTTCATCATCGTCGCCGAGTCGATCGAGATCTTCGCGCCCATGTCCCAGTTGGGATGCGCCAGCGCCTGTTGCTGCGTGGCGTCGGCCATGTCGGCCAGCGACCAGTTGCGGAACGGGCCGCCCGAAGCGGTCAGGACCAGCCGGTCGATGGCGTGGCGTTGTGCCGGATCGAGGACCTGGAAAATCGCGTTGTGCTCCGAATCGACCGGCAGGAGAACGCCGCCTGACTGCTCCACTGCCTCGAGCAGAAGGCGGCCGGCGCAGACCAGGGCCTCCTTGTTGGCCAAGGCGAGCATCGCGCCGCGCCGTGCCGCGACCAGCGCGGGCGCAAGCCCCGCGAAGCCGACGACCGCCGCCATCACCCATTCGGCCGGACGCGAGGCCGCCTCGATGGCCGCCCCGGGACCTGCCGCGGCTTCGATCTGCGTGCCCGCGAGCGCGTCCTTGAGCGCACGGTAGCGCTGCGGGTTGGCGACGACGGCAAGCTTGGCGTGCAGGCGACGGGCCTGCTCGGCCAGCGCCTCGACCGAGTTACCGGCGACCAGGGCCTCGACCCGGTAGCTCTGCGGATCGCGGGCGATCAGGTCGACGGTGCTCTGGCCGACGGAGCCGGTCGATCCGAGAATGGTGATTCCCCGCGGCGCGTCGTGCGACGGAGCGGTCCAGCGCATCATGCCCATGGCCAGTTGCCTCCCAGCGCCAGCCGCGCCAACGCGACAGCGACCAGCACGGCGACCAGTCCGTCGACACGATCGAGCAGGCCGCCATGGCCCGGAATGAGCGTGCCGCTATCCTTCACACCCGCGTCACGCTTGGCCGCAGACTCCAGCAGGTCGCCGGCTTGCGCCACGACCGCCAAAGCCGCACCGATCAATGCCAGCGTCAGCGTCTCGCCAAGCTGGAAGACCAGGCCCATGGCCGCACTGGCGACAGCCGACCAGCACACACCGCCGATCAATCCCGACCAGGTCTTGCCCGGGCTGATGCGCGGCGCGAGCTTCATGCCGCCGGCAAGCTTGCCGAGGAAATAGGCACCGATATCGGTCGCCCACACGCAAACCACGATCCACAGCACGGTCTCGCGGCCCGATTGCGGTTGATGGCGCAGCCAGAGTAGCGCGACCAGCGCGGCCAGCACGTAAACGATAGCGGCCAAACGTCGGAGCGGCCGGCGCGGCGTCAGGCGCACGCATTCGGAGACCATGACCGGCGCGGCCAGCGCGGCCACCAGATCGAGCCAGGGATAGCCGAACCACAGTGCCCCGAGGACCAGCGGCGCCAGCACGATGGCCGAGGCGGCGCGCACCAGCAGGCCGCCCCACCGCCGCGGTGCCGGCGGCGTGGATGTCGCGTCAGGTGCCGACGCCGCCATAGCGACGCTCGCGTTTGCGAAACTCGGCGATCGCCTGCTCGAGATGTTCCTTGCCGAAGTCGGGCCACAGCGTGTCGACGAAGACGAATTCGGCGTACGCACACTGCCAGAGCAGGAAGTTGCTGATGCGCTGCTCGCCGCTGGTGCGGATCAGCAGGTCCGGATCAGGCACGCCTGCGGTCAAAAGCTCGCGCTCGAAGGCCGCCTCGTCGATACGGTCGGCCGCGATCTCGCCCGCCGCCACACGGCGCGCGAGATTCCGCGTCGCACGCAGGATCTCGTCGCGCGAGCCATAGTTGATGCAGATGTTGACGTCGATGCGCGTATTGGAGCGCGTGCGCGTCTCGGCGTCGGCGATGTCTCTCACGATGTCCCTGGCCAGGCGGTCGCGATCGCCGATCACGCGCAGGCGCGCGCCGTTGCGGCCCAGTTCCTCCAGCTCATTGCGCAGGTAGTGCCGCAACAGGCCCATGAGGTCGCTGACTTCGTCGGCCGGCCGCGTCCAGTTCTCGGTCGAGAAGGCAAACAGCGTCAGGACGGGAACACCCAACTCACCCGCGCCACGGATGATCTTGCGGACAGCGTCGGCGCCGCGCCGATGCCCCGCTACACGCGGCAGCCTGCGTGCCTTCGCCCAGCGACCATTGCCATCCATGATGATGGCAATGTGCTGCGGACCAGGCGACGGGTCCGGATTGGCGGGCAACGACGCTGTCGACATCAGACGGTCTTGATCTCTTTTTCCTTCGCCGCCAGCGCCTCGTCGACCTGCTTCACGTAGCGGTCGGTGAGCTTCTGGACCTCGTCGGACTTCTGGCGATGCTCGTCCTCGGAAATCTTCTTGTCCTTCTCCGCCTTCTTCAGCGCGTCCATGCCGTCGCGGCGGATGTTGCGGACCGCGACGCGCGCGCCTTCGGCGTATTTGTGGCCGAGCTTGGCGAGTTCGGCACGGCGCTCGGTCGTGAGTTCCGGCAGAGGGATGCGGATGATCTGGCCGTCCGGCTGCGGGTTGAGGCCGAGCCCGGCTTCGCGAATCGCCTTGGCCGTCGGTGTCACCAGACCCTTGTCCCAGACGTTGACGGCGAGCAGCCGCGCCTCGGGGGCGCTGACCGTGCCGACCTGGTTGAGCGGCATCCGCTGGCCGTACGCATCGACCATCACGGGGTCGAGCAGGTTCACGGAAGCGCGGCCCGTGCGCAGGCCGCCGAATTCCTTCTTGAGCGCTTCCATCGCGCCATGCATGCGCTTCTCGAGCTCCTTGACGTCGGTGCTCATGATTCAGGCCTCGTCCTTGATGATGGTGAAAGTGCCCTGTCCGCACATCGTCTCGGCGAACGAGCCGGACTTGTGGATGTCGAACACGATGATCGGAATCTTGTTCTCGCGCGCGAGCGCGATCGCCGAAGCGTCCATGACCTGGAGGTCCCGTTGCAGCACATCCATGTAGGACAGCGTGTCGTAGCGCTTGGCGTTCTTGTCCTTGCGCGGGTCGGCCGAGTAGACGCCGTCGACCTGCGTGCCCTTCAGCATCGCATCGACGCTCATCTCGGCGGCGCGCAACGCGGCGGCCGTGTCGGTCGTGAAGAACGGATTGCCGGTGCCGGCGGCGAAAATCACCACGCGCCCCTTCTCCATGTGACGGGCGGCGCGGCGGCGGATGTAGGGCTCGCAGACGGTGGTCATCGGGATCGCCGACTGTACACGCGTCTGGAGACCGTGGCGCTCGAGCGCGCTTTGCATCGCCAGTGAATTGATGACGGTGGCGAGCATGCCCATGTAGTCGCCGCTCGCGCGGTCCATACCCTGGGCCGCGCCGGAGACACCGCGGAAGATGTTGCCGCCGCCGATCACCAGGCAAACCTGCACGCCCATGTCGGTGACGGTCTTGATCTCCTGGGCGACCATCCCGACCATTTTCGGGTCCAGGCCATATTCGCGGTCGCCCATCAGCCCCTCGCCGGAGAGCTTCAGGAGAACACGGCGGTAGCGGGGAGCGGACGGCATCGGGCGCGCCTCTGGAGGTTTTCTTGGGCGGCGCCGGCCCCAATGCCTGCGCCGCCGATCGTCATCTCATACTACTTCTTGAGCTGGGCAGCCACCTCAGCCGCAAAATCTTCCGACTTCTTCTCGATGCCCTCGCCGAGGGCAAAGCGCAGGAAGCCGGCCAGACGGACCGGGGCACCGACCTGCTTGGCGGCGTCGTCGACGACCTTGGAGACCTTGGTCTTGCCGTCCATCACGAAGGCCTGCTCGAGCAGGACGACTTCCTGGTGGAACTTGCGCAGGCCGCCTTCGACCATCTTGGTGACGATATCGGCGGACTTGCCCTGCTGGCCGGCCTTCTCGGCCAGCACAGCGCGCTCGCGCTCGATCGCGGCCTGGTCGAGCTCGGCCACGGTCAGCGACTGCGGGTTGGTGGCGGCCACGTGCATGGCGAGCTGCTTGGCGAGTGCGCCGAGCTTCTCCTTGTCGCCGGTCGATTCGAGCGCGACCAGCACGCCGATCTTGCCGAGATCCGGCGCGACCGCGTTGTGCATGTAGGCTACGACGACACCGTCGGAGACCGAGATGGCCGCCGAACGGCGCAGGCTCATGTTCTCGCCGATCGTGGCGATCAGGTTGGTGAGCTCGCCCTGCACGTCACGGCCGGTGCCGGGATACGGCGCCGCCGCGACCTTCGCGAGGTCGCCGCCATTGTCGAGCGCCAGCTTGGTGGCGGCGCCCACGAACTTCTGGAACTGCTCGTTGCGGCCCACGAAGTCGGTCTCGGCATTGACCTCGACCAGCGCACCCTTGGTGCCCGCGGCGGCGACGCCGACGAGACCCTCGGCGGCGACGCGGCCGGCCTTCTTCGACGCGGCCGACAGGCCCTTGGTGCGCAGCCAGTCGATTGCCTTTTCGATGTCGCCCTGGACCTCGCCCAGCGCCTTCTTGCAATCCATCATGCCCGCGCCGGTCTTCTCGCGCAGCTCCTTGACGAGGGATGCGGTGATCTCAGCCATG